>NZ_CM151122.1:0-325000 GCF_056480905.1 Stenotrophomonas sp. 96582_Sma
ATGGATGCTTGGTCCCGTAGTCTCGAGCGCCTCGAAGCGGAGTTCCCGCCGGAAGACGTTCATACCTGGTTGAAGCCGCTGCAGGCCGATCTGCGCGTGGACAGCCTGGTGCTGTATGCACCGAATGCCTTCATCGTCGACCAGGTCCGCGAGCTGTACCTGGCCCGGATCCGCGAACTGCTGGCCCATTTCGCCGGTTTCAGCGACGTTTTTCTTGAAATCGGCTCGCGCCCGCGTCCCGTGGAGGCGCAGAACGCGCCGGTTTCCACGCCGTCGGCGCATGTGTCCAGCGAACCGCAGGTGCCGTTTGCCGGCAACCTGGACAATCACTACACGTTCGCCAACTTCGTCGAAGGCCGCAGCAACCAGCTGGGCCTGGCCGCCGCCTTCCAGGCAGCGCAGAAGCCGGGCGACCGCGCGCACAACCCGCTGCTGCTGTACGGAGGCACGGGCCTGGGCAAGACCCACCTGATGTTCGCCGCCGGCAATGCCATGCGCCAGGCCAATCCGGGTGCGAAGGTGCTGTACCTGCGTTCGGAACAGTTCTTCAGCGCGATGATCCGGGCTCTGCAGGAAAAGACCATGGATCAGTTCAAGCGCCAGTTCCAGCAGGTGGACGCGCTGCTGATCGATGACATCCAGTTCTTCGCCGGCAAGGACCGCACCCAGGAAGAGTTCTTCCACACCTTCAACGCGTTGTTCGATGGCAAGCAGCAGATCATCCTGACCTGCGACCGCTATCCGCGCGAGGTCGAAGGCCTGGAAGCACGCCTGAAGTCGCGGCTTGCCTGGGGCCTGTCGGTCGCGATCGAACCGCCGGACTTCGAGACCCGCGCTGCGATCGTGCTGGCCAAGGCACGCGAACGCGGTGCAGAGATTCCCGATGATGTTGCGTTCCTGATCGCCAAGAAGATGCGCTCCAACGTGCGCGACCTCGAAGGTGCGCTCAATACCCTGACCGCCCGCGCCAATTTCACCGGCCGCGCGATCACCACCGAGTTCGCCCAGGAAACCCTGCGCGATCTGCTGCGCGCCCAGCAGCAGGCGATCAGCATTCCCAACATCCAGAAAACCGTTGCCGACTACTACGGCCTGCAGATCAAGGATCTGCTGTCGAAGCGTCGGACCCGCTCGCTGGCCCGCCCCCGCCAGGTCGCCATGGCCCTGACCAAGGAACTGACCGAGCACAGCCTGCCCGAGATCGGCGACGCCTTTGCCGGTCGCGACCACACCACGGTGCTGCATGCCTGCCGCCAGATCCGGACCCTGATGGAAACCGACGGCAAGCTCCGCGAGGACTGGGACAAGCTGATCCGGAAGCTGAGCGAATGATGCACGGATGCCGATGAGGCGTCATCGCACAAAACGGTGCAGAATCCGGTAGCAAGCGCGGGACACGTTGTGGATAAAAATGGCGTCTGAAATCGCGTCGAATTTATCCACAGCTTTCCCCACCCCCTGGGGGTCGGTAATACAGAGGGTTTCGAGGTCTGAAATTCTTTTATTTACAAAGACTTAGCGTTGTTTTCCAGCGATTCTGTCTCTACCAGCACCACCAAGCTTTTGATTTATTCCACATTTTTTAAAGCATAGGGGCACGGAACCACATGCGTTTCACACTGCAGCGCGAAGCCTTTCTCAAGCCGTTGGCACAGGTCGTCAACGTGGTCGAACGCCGCCAGACCCTTCCGGTTCTGGCCAATTTCCTGGTCCAGGTGCAGAACGGCCAGCTGTCGCTGACCGGTACCGACCTGGAAGTGGAGATGGTGTCGCGGATCGCGGTTGAAGATGCCCAGGACGGCGAAACCACCATCCCCGCCCGCAAGCTGTTCGAGATCATCCGCGCCCTGCCCGACGGCAGCCGGATCACCGTCTCGCAGACCGGTGACAAGATCACCGTGCAGGCCGGCCGCAGCCGCTTCACCCTGGCCACCCTGCCCTCCAACGACTTCCCGTCGGTTGACGAAGTGGAAGCCACCGAGCGCGTGGCCATCGGCGAAGCGACCCTGAAGGAACTGATCGAACGCACCGCGTTCGCGATGGCCCAGCAGGACGTGCGCTACTACCTCAACGGTCTGCTGTTCGATCTGCGCGGCGATGCGCTGCGTACCGTCGCCACCGACGGCCACCGCCTGGCGCTGTGTGAAACCGATCTGGCCAAGCCCAGTGGTTCCAAGCGCCAGATCATCGTGCCGCGCAAGGGCGTGACCGAACTGCAGCGCCTGCTGGAGAGCGGCGATCGCGAGATCGAGCTGGAAGTCGGCCGCAGCCACGTCCGCGTCAAGCGCGACGATGTCACCTTCACCTCGAAGCTGATCGACGGCCGTTTCCCGGATTACGAAGCGGTGATTCCGATCGGTGCCGACCGCGAAGTGAAGGTTGATCGCGAAGCACTGCGTGCCTCGCTGCAGCGTGCCGCAATCCTGTCCAACGAGAAGTACCGCGGCATCCGCGTGGAAGTCTCGCCGGGCAACCTGAAGATCAGCGCGCACAACCCGGAACAGGAAGAAGCCCAGGAAGAGATCGAAGCCGACACCACGGTCAGCGATCTGGCCATCGGCTTCAACGTGAACTACCTGCTGGATGCCCTGTCTGCCCTGCGCGACGAGGAAGTCATCATCCAGCTGCGCGACTCCAACTCCTCGGCACTGGTGCGTGAGTCCAGCAGCGAGAAGTCGCGCCATGTGGTGATGCCGCTGCGTCTCTGACGGCAGCCTGTTCCACGTGGAACCGAACGACGCCCGGGATCTTCCCGGGCGTTTTTTTTGCAGGTTCCACGTGGAGCATCGCGATGGCCGGATCTCCAGGTATGGGTGAATGCCTTCCTTGAGATTGCTGGTTGCCGATTGATCCTGGCTGCCTTTCCGATGCAATCGGTGCTGAGCGATTGGAATCCAGGTTGTGAGCTTGGGCGCTGTCCAGCCGCTCTCGATCGAGTATGCCGTTCCGGGTCTTCAGCCTGATGCACGTTCCCCGAACTTGCCGGAGGGGTGAAGCAGATCGTGGGTCGCAACGCTGCGGTTGCTTCATCTGCAGACGCCACTGTCCACAGGTCTCGTTGGGGTCGGATCTGGGCCGGCCTAGCTTCTAAATCTGGGTATAAATCTAAAGCATGGTGGTGATGGTAGGCCCAGATTTCGTGGAGAAATGCATTATCTATTTGATTTTGAAGAGATTTATGCACCTGAAACCCCCTGTATAGAGGCCCCTCAGGCTGGGGGGGAACCTGTGGATAGTTTCGCAGGTCGGGCAAAAGGGCTTTTTTATCCACAGTTTGCCCATACCTTGTGTATAAGTCATACAGACCTGCTGTGGACAGTGTGAAACGGCGGGCTCGAATTCCTTGAAATCTGTGGAACCCTCCAGGGCATCGCATCGTAGATTTCAAGAAATCTGCGCGGTGTTCGCGCAAACCACCGTCGGGGCACCTGGCGATGCTCGCGGAATGAGGCTGAAATCGCTGAAATCTGAGGGCCGGTACCCTGCGCCGCCGCTCAGAATTCAAGGATTCCCGGGCGTATCCAGACCCAGGCGAGCCCAGGTGAGGGAGCGCCACCACGTGGAACACGCGTAGGGTTGCCAGACGGAGTCTTCAGCACAGTGGCGATGTCTGGCGCGGCACGGCTGGCTTGACCGATGCAGTAAGCTGATGGATTCCCTGCCCCTCTACCGCCTTGTGCGGATGGTCTTTCGCGCCCCATGCAGATCCGCCGCCTCGCCTTGCATCAACTGCGTCGTTTCAGTGCGGTGGACCTGTCGCCCCAGCCGGGATTGAACCTGCTGACCGGCGACAACGGTGCCGGCAAGACCAGCGTGCTCGAAGCCCTGCACTTGATGGCCTATGGCCGCAGCTTCCGTGGCCGGGTGCGCGACGGTCTGGTACGCCAGGGCCAGGAAGCGCTGGAAATCTTCGTGGAATGGGACGAACAGCGTGCCCATCACCCGCCCCACCGCCGAAAAGCCGGCCTGCGCCACAGTGGTCAGGACTGGAAGGGTCGACTGGACGGCGAGGATGTCGCACAGCTGGGTAATCTCTGCGCAGCGCTGGCCGTGGTGACGTTCGAGCCCGGGAGCCATGCACTGGTCAGTGGTGGTGGTGAACCCCGCCGCCGCTTCCTCGATTGGGGCTTGTTCCACGTGGAACCGGATTTTCTGTCCCTGTGGCGTCGCTATTCCCGGGCGCTGAAGCAGCGCAATGCCCTGCTCAAGCAGGGCGGGCCATCGCGGATGCTCGATACCTGGGATCACGAGCTGGCCGAGGCAGGAGAACCACTGACCAGCCGCCGCCAGCACTACCTGGAGCGTCTGCAGCAGCGCACGGTAGCCTTGGCGGCCAGCCTGGCTCCGCAACTCGGTATCCAGGGATTGGAGCTGAGCCCCGGTTGGCGGCGGCATGAGCTTCCCTTGGCCGATGCCCTGCTTCTGGCCCGGGAACGTGACCGGCAGGCAGGGTATACCTCGGTGGGCCCGCACCGCGCGGACTGGAGTGTGGATTTCCACAGCATTCCAGGTCGTGATGCGCTGTCCCGCGGCCAGGCCAAGCTGACGGCGTTGGCGTGCCTGTTGGCACAGGCGGAGGACTATGCGGAACAGCGAGGCGAATGGCCGGTGATCGCATTGGACGATCTGGCCTCGGAGCTGGATCGTACCCATCAGGCGCGGGTATTGGAGCGTCTGCTCAATGGGCCCGCACAGATCTTCATTACCGCCACCGAAACCCCAGCGGCGCTGCAGGAACTGACCCACATCGCCCGGTTCCACGTGGAACATGCACAGATCGTGGCTGTGCCATAGTGGGCACACCAGGGCCGCTCGACCCCGGCTGGTATAATTCGGGTTGGAATCCTTTCATTCTCGGCGCATCGCCCCAAGCGGTGCCCGACCTGCGGAGCCTACGGCAAGCGCAATGAGCGACGAACAGAACACCCCGGCAAACAACGGCAATTACGACGCCAACAGCATTACCGCCCTGGAAGGCCTGGAGGCTGTCCGCAAGCGTCCCGGCATGTACATCGGCGACGTGCATGACGGCACCGGTCTGCACCACATGGTGTTCGAGGTCGTCGACAACTCGATCGACGAAGCGTTGGCCGGCCACGCCGACCACGTTGCAGTGACGATCCACGCCGACGGCTCGGTCTCGGTGTCCGACAACGGCCGTGGTATTCCGACCGGCAAGCACGAGCAGATGAGCGCCAAGCTCGGTCGCGAAGTGTCTGCGGCCGAAGTCGTCATGACCGTCCTGCACGCAGGCGGCAAGTTCGACGACAACAGCTACAAGGTTTCGGGCGGCCTGCACGGCGTCGGCGTCAGCGTGGTCAACGCGCTGTCGCAGAAGCTGCTGGTGGACGTGTTCCAGAATGGCTCCCACTACCAGCAGGAATTCAGCAACGGCGCAGCCGTGACTGCGCTGGCCAAGCTGGAAGCCACCACCAAGCGCGGTACCACCGTGCGCTTCTGGCCGTCGACCGTCGCCTTCCACGACAACGTGGAATTCCACTACGACATCCTGGCCCGCCGCCTGCGCGAGCTGTCGTTCCTGAACTCCGGCGTCAAGATCGTCCTTGCCGACGAGCGTGGCGACGGCCGTCGCGATGACTTCCACTACGAAGGCGGCATCCGCAGCTTCGTGGAGCATCTGGCCCAGCTGAAGACCCCGCTGCACCCGAACGTCATTTCAGTCACCGGCGAGCACAACGGCATCGTCGTGGACGTGGCGCTGCAGTGGACCGACTCCTACCAGGAGACGATGTACTGCTTCACCAACAACATTCCGCAGAAGGACGGCGGTACCCACCTGGCCGGTTTCCGCGGTGCGCTGACCCGTGTGCTCAACAACTACATCGAGCAGAACGGCATCGCCAAGCAGGCCAAGATCAACCTGACCGGCGATGACATGCGCGAAGGCATGATCGCAGTGCTGTCGGTGAAGGTGCCGGACCCGAGCTTCTCCAGCCAGACCAAGGAAAAGCTGGTCAGCTCCGACGTGCGCCCGGCGGTGGAAAACGCCTTCGGTGCGCGGCTGGAAGAGTTCCTGCAGGAAAACCCGAACGAAGCCAAGGCGATCGCCGGCAAGATCGTCGATGCCGCACGTGCACGTGAAGCCGCGCGCAAGGCCCGCGACCTGACCCGCCGCAAGGGCGCGCTGGACATCGCGGGCCTGCCGGGCAAGCTGGCCGACTGCCAGGAAAAGGATCCGGCGCTGTCCGAACTGTTCATCGTCGAGGGTGACTCGGCAGGTGGTTCGGCCAAGCAGGGCCGCAACCGCAAGAACCAGGCGGTGCTGCCGCTGCGCGGCAAGATTCTCAACGTGGAACGCGCGCGTTTCGATCGCATGCTGTCCTCCGACCAGGTGGGTACGCTGATCACCGCGCTGGGCACCGGCATCGGCCGTGACGAGTACAACCCGGACAAGCTGCGTTACCACAAGATCATCATCATGACCGACGCCGACGTCGACGGCGCCCACATCCGCACCCTGCTGCTGACGTTCTTCTACCGTCAGATGCCGGAGCTGATCGAGCGTGGTTACGTCTACATCGGCCTGCCGCCGCTGTACAAGATCAAGCAGGGCAAGCAGGAGCTGTACCTGAAGGACGACCCGGCGCTGGACAGCTACCTGGCCAGCAGCGCAGTGGAAAACGCTGCACTGGTGCCGGCCACCGGCGAGCCCGGCATCGAAGGCCTGGCGCTGGAGAAGCTGCTGCTGGCCTACGCGGCGGCGCTGGATTCGATCGAGCGCAACGCACACCGCTACGACCGCAACCTGCTTGAAGCGCTGGTCGACTTCGTCCCGATGGACCTGGAAAGCCTGCGCGCTGCCGGCGAAGGCGAGGGCCTGGATGCACTGGCCAAGCGTCTCAACCAGGGCAGCCTGGGCAGCCCGCGTTTCACGCTGGAACTGCAGGACGCCAACGACGAGCGCCCGGCCGCTGTGCTGGTGACCCGTCGCCACATGGGCGAACAGCACATCCAGGTGCTGCCGATGTCGGCCTTCGAAAGCGGCGAACTGCGCGCAATCCACCAGGCATCGAAGCTGCTGCACGGTCTGGTCCGCGAAGGCGCGACCATTTCCCGCGGTGCCAAGTCGATCGAAGTCGACAGCTTTGCCAAGGCACAGAACTGGCTGCTCGAGGAGGCCAAGCGTGGCCGCCAGATCCAGCGATTCAAGGGTCTGGGTGAAATGAATCCGGAGCAGTTGTGGGACACCACGGTGAATCCGGAAACCCGTCGACTGCTGCAGGTGCGCATCGAAGATGCTGTCGCTGCCGACCAGATTTTCAGCACGCTGATGGGCGATGTCGTCGAACCGCGTCGCGACTTCATCGAAGACAACGCGCTGAAGGTCGCAAACCTGGATATCTGACACAATCGGGACACGGCCGGTGCGCGGGGAGGCGCGCCGGCCTTCGACTCTTGAACGCAGGTACCTGATGTCCGCATCCGCCCCGGTTTCCGCTCCGCCCCCGGTTCCGCCGGCTTCTGCCGCGCCGCGTGCCGTTTCGCCGTTGGCGGGGTTTTTCATCGACCTGGGTATCGCCGCTGTCACCCTGTTCGGCCTGAGCCTGATCAGCGGCCTGCTATGGGGCCTGTACCGTGGCGTGGTGGTCGGTTACGCGAACGCGCAGGCCGGCGCTGGTGCCCCCGACGCCAGTTCGGTAGCGGCGTCACTGGGCCAGCCGGGCGCGCTTGCGCAGATTCTCATGGCGCTGTTTGCCACCGGCGGCGCCGCGCTGCTGCTGTACTTCTGGCGACGGTCGGCCAATGCCGCCGAGCGCCACGCGTCGCGCCAGGCGCTGCGCCGTCCCTCCACCTGGGGCTGGACCCTGCTGGTGGCGACCCTGATCGTGCTCGGCAGCAATGGCATCGCCTTCCTGGCCAAGCAGTTCGGCATCGAGCCGGTTCCCACCAATCTGGCGCTGATGCAGAGTGCGATCGCGCGCTTCCCGTTGTTCCTGGTGCTGTTCGCGGTGGTACTGGCACCGGCCTACGAGGAGCTGCTGTTCCGCCGCGTGCTGTTTGGCCGCCTGTGGAAGGCCGGGCGCCCGTGGCTGGGCGTGGTACTGAGCAGCCTTGCTTTCGCCCTGATCCATGAAATCCCTGGCACCAGTGCCAACGGCCCGGCCGAGATCGCGCAGCTGTGGCTGGTCTATGGCGGCATGGGTGCCGCGTTCTGCTGGTTGTACCAGCGCACCGGCACGCTCTGGGCCGCGATCACCGCGCACGCGCTGAACAACGGCGTGGCGCTTGCCGCGCTTGTGTTCTTCGGGGCAACGTAACGCCGTGTCCGCTTGACGAAAGATTAAGCCGCTACGCTACACACTGCGCATATGAACACGGGGGTGGATCCATGAAACAACTGCTGCTGGCCCTTGTCATCACCACCCTGGTCAGCGCCTGCGCGACCACGACCTCTCCTACCGGCCGTCGGCAGATGGTGGGCGGGGTGTCGCAGGCGCAGCTGGACCAGCTCGGCGCACAGGCGTTCGCCGAAACCAAGCAGAAGGAAAAGATCAGCACCGACGGCCGCCAGAACGGTTACGTGCAGTGCGTGGTCAACGCCCTGGTCGCGCAGCTGCCGCCTCAGTACCGTGGCGTACGGTGGGAGACGGCCGTGTTCGTCGACAAGGAGCCCAACGCCTTCGCCCTGCCCGGTGGCAAGGTCGGCGTGAACACCGGCATCTTCACCGTCGCCAAGAACCAGGATCAGCTGGCTGCCGTAATCGGCCATGAAATCGGCCACGTCATCGCCCGCCACCACGAAGAGCGCATCACCCGGCAGATGGGTGCGCAGACCGGGCTGGCCGTGCTCGGTGCGCTGGCCGGCGCGGCCTACGGAGAAGGCGCTGCCAGCACCGTCAACCAGCTCGGGGGCATGGGCGCGCAGACCGCCTTCCTGCTGCCCGGTTCACGGACCCAGGAAAGCGAGGCCGACGTGATCGGCCAGCGACTGATGGCCCAGGCCGGTTTCAACCCGGCGCAGGCGGTCGACCTGTGGCAGAACATGATGGCCGCCAGTGGCGGCCGCAGCCCGCAATGGCTGTCCACCCACCCCGATCCAGCCAACCGTATCCAGGAACTGCGACGCGATGCACCGGGACTGACGCCGGTCTATCAGCAGGCGCAGGCGGCCGGGCTGCGGCCAAAGTGCGGATGAGTGCGCAGTTCTATGCTGTATTGCAGCACATAAAACGATTTCTCACGCCATCTGTTTCTGATACGTTTGGCGGCTCAGATTTTTCTGACAGTCCGACTTTGCCGCTATCCGGCGGTTCGATCGAGGTGAACGATGATTTTCCGTAACCACAAAGCTGTGCTTTCCGTCCTCGTCGCGACCGCCCTGACCGGCGCCGTGGTCACCGATGCCTTCGCGCAGTCCTCGCGTTCCTCCGAGCGTGGCAACCGCGGCGGCAAGCAGGCCAAGGCCGAAGCGCTGTACCCGAACGCGACCCGCGAGGAGCCGACCGTCAAGGCATCGGCCAAGCTGGGCAGCAAGCTGCAGAAGATGATCGACAGCTACAACAAGGAAAAGTTCCCGGAGACGCGCACGCAGGCCGACGCGATCCTGGCTGACAGCGCCGCGAACGAGTACGACAAGTCGCTGGCCGCGCAGCTGGCCTCGCAGGCCGCCTACCAGACCGACGACACCCCGGCTGCCGTGGCCTACCTGAAGCAGGTCCTGCAGTTCAACGGCCTGGACAACAACGGCCACTTCCAGTCGATGCTGATGCTGGGCCAGCTGCAGCTGCAGGAAGACCAGACCGCCGAAGGCCTGGCGACCCTGGACAAGTACTTCGCCGAGAGCAAGTCGACCAAGCCGGAAGAGCTGATCGCCAAGGGCCAGGCGCTGTACCAGCTGGAGCGCTACCAGGAAGCGATCCCGGTGCTGAAGCAGGCCATCGCCGGCGCCACCGAACCGAAGGACAACTGGAACCAGCTGCTGATGGCGGCCCTCTCCGAAGCCGGCCAGTCCGGTGAAGCGGTGAAGGAAGCCGAGGCGCTGGCCGCCAAGAACCCGAACGACAAGAAGGCCCAGCTGAACCTGGCCAGCATGTACATGCAGGCCGATCAGATGGAGAAGGCTGCCGCGGTGATGGACAAGCTGCGCAGCAGCGGCCAGCTCACCGAAGAGCGCGAGTACAAGCAGCTGTACTCGATCTATGCCAACACCGAACACAAGGAAAAGGACGTCATCGCGGTCATCAACGAAGGGTTGCAGAAGGGCATCCTGAAGCCGGATTACCAGGTCTACCTGGCGCTGGCCCAGTCCTACTACTACTCCGACCAGGTGCCGCAGGCGATCGATGCGTGGCAGAAGGCTGCCCCGCTGTCCAAGGACGGTGAGACCTACCTGAACCTGGCACGCGTCCTGCATGCCGAAGGTCGCATCCCGGAGGCCAAGCAGGCCGCCCAGCAGGCGCTGGCGAAGGGTGTGAAGAACCAGGCTGATGCCAAAAAAATCATCAACCTGAAGTAAGTAGGAATAACGCCTGAATGCCTGCACAGTTGATGCGCAGGCGCTCAGGATTGGTATAAGCTTGGAGGTTCCTGCGGTGTCATGCACCGCTGATCAGGGATTCCGCCCCCGGCATCCCGGCCCCACTATTGAGCTCTTGGCGCATGACGGAACAACTAGTCGTTCACCGGTACGAACAACCCGATGACAAGGGGCTGAGCTGGCCTCGCATCGTCGGCATCGCGTTTGTAATTGCCCTGCATCTGGCCGCGTTCATGATGCTCCTGATCCCCGCCGTGGCTCCCAAGGCCGTGGCTGAGAAGGAGCGCAACGTCATGGTGACGATCGTCGACGCCCCGCCGCCGCCGCCACCGCCGCCGCCGCCGCCGCCGCCGACGGATACTCCGCCGCCGCCGGTGAAGAACCTGTCGCCGCCGAAGCCGTCGCCGGTCCCGCCGCCGCCGCAGGCGCCGGTCGTGGACGTGCCGGAACCGCGCCCGAGCGATATCGTCACCCCGCCGTCGCCTCCGTCGCCGCCGGCTCCGCCGACCTCGATCGAGGCCAGCGTGGACATCTCGTCGAAGGCCATGAACCCGCCGCGCTACCCGCCGGCAGCCTTCCGCGCGGGTATCCAGGGCGAAGTGATCCTGATCATTGATGTCGATGCCAGCGGCAACGTCACCAATGTCACGGTGGAAAAGTCCAGCCGTAACCGCGACCTGGACCGTGCTGCGATGGAAGCAGCTCGCAAGTGGCGCTTCAACGCCGCTGAATCTGGCGGTAAGAAGGCGGCAGGTCGCGTTCGCGTCCCGGTCAACTTTGCGCTGAACTGATGCGTCCGGGTGGCCGCCTGGCCACCCCCGCTCCCAGTTCGATTGTTTAGCTTAGCTACACCCTTTATCACCACACACAACAAAGGTAAGCGTCATGCTGCAGGAAATTTTCATCGCCGCTGCTGCCGGGGGCAATCCGTCCAACGCCCTGTCGCAGATGGGCTTCGAGCACCTGATCCACGAAATGACCACCAAGCCGGGTGATTTCGCGGTTTCCTGGGTCGTGCTGCTGACCCTGGTCGTCATGTCGGCCATGTCCTGGTACTGGACCGTCATCAACATCTTCCGCGCCACCCGCCTGAAGAGCGCCGCTGATCGCGTCGTCAGCCTGTTCTGGGATACCCCGAACGCGCAGGACGCCATCCGTGCGATGGAAGAACAGCCGGCTTCCGAGCCGTTCTCCAAGATCGCCCTAGACGCTGCCCAGGCGGCTGCCCACCACCAGCGCGCTGAAGGCGGCGCCACCGGCGGCGTGGGTGAGAACCTGAGCCGTTCGGAGTTCGTCGACCGCGCTCTGCGTCAGGCCGTGACCCGCGAAAGCAACAAGCTGCAGTCGGGCATGACCCTGCTGGCCACCGTCGGCGCGACCGCTCCGTTCGTCGGTCTGCTGGGTACCGTGTGGGGCATCTACGGCGCGCTGATCAAGATCGGTGCCACCGGCTCCGCTTCGATCGACGCCGTTGCCGGCCCGGTGGGTGAAGCGCTGATCATGACCGCGATCGGTCTGTTCGTCGCGATCCCGGCCGTGTTCGCCTTCAACTTCTTCAGCAAGATCAACAGCGCGACCATCAGCAAGTTCGATACCTTCGCGCACGACCTGCACGACTTCTTCGCCACCGGTTCGCGCGTCCGCTAATTGCGACGCGCTGTACCCAGCGAGAACGTAGTCAACACGATCTAGACGGAGCCCGTTATGGCTTTCAGTAGTGGTAACAGCGGCGGCCCCATGGCCGACATCAACGTTACGCCCCTCGTGGACGTGATGCTGGTGCTGCTGATCATCTTCATCATCACGGCGCCCCTGATGTCCCACAAGGTCAAGGTGGATCTGCCGGAGGCCAACCTGGTCCAGAAGCCGGACGACACCAACGACCGCAAGGGCCCCATCACCCTGGCAGTCAAGGAAGATGGCTCGATCTACTGGAACGACGAAGAAATCAACAAGCAGACTCTCGAGTCGCGCTTGGCGACCGCCGCCCAGCAGACCCCGCAGCCGCCGTTGAAC
The DNA here is from genome assembly GCF_056480905.1 of Stenotrophomonas sp. 96582_Sma. Lineage (NCBI taxonomy): Bacteria > Pseudomonadati > Pseudomonadota > Gammaproteobacteria > Lysobacterales > Lysobacteraceae > Stenotrophomonas > Stenotrophomonas sp. 96582_Sma. Next base: position 12,515 of record NZ_CM151122.1, read on the forward strand.
CTGCGTGGTGACCGCACCACCAAGATGCGTGTCATCAACGAGATGACCAAGATCGCGCAGGAACAGGGCATGCTGGACGTCGGCTTCGTCGCGACCAAAGAGAAGGGGCAGTAAGCCATGGCATTCAGTAGTGGTGGTGGCAAAGGCCCCATGGCAGACATCAACGTCACGCCCCTCGTGGACGTGATGCTGGTTCTGCTGATCATCTTCATCGTGACCGCGCCGATCATGACGTACCCGATCGCCGTGGACCTGCCGCAGCGCGTGCTCAACCCACCGCCGCAGCTGGTCGAACCGCCGCCGCCGATCGAACTCAAGATCGACGCCAGCAACCAGGTCTCGTGGAACAACAGCCCGATCAATGCGAGCGAGCTGCAGCAGCGGATGGAGAACGAGGTCCAGAAGGACCCGACCAACCAGCCGGAACTGCGCATCGATGCGAGCCCGGATTCCGAGTACGACGTGATGGCCAAGGTTCTGGCTGCCGCGAAGAACGCTCAGATGAAGAAGATCGGTTTTGTGCAGCAGTAACTGCTACACCGCAATACAACAGTCATGACGCGACTGCAGACGCCCCTGGAAACAGGGGCGTCTTTTTTATGCCTGACGGCCTGGACCGTTATGATCGGCGGATGCTCGCCCTCTTCGACTCCCTGCGCCACTGGCTCGACGGCATCGCCCACCTTGGCACGATCCTGGCGGTCGCCTATCTGCTGTACCTGTTCGCGCTGGCGGGCTGGATCATGCTGCAGAAGCGCGAGCCGGTGGCCACGCTGAGCTGGATCCTGTCGCTGGCGCTGCTGCCCTACCTGGGTCTCTTCATCTACTACCTGCTGGGCCCGCAGAAGGTGAAGCGGCAGCGCCTGCGCCGTGGCCGTGCCCGCTCGGGGATGGAGCACTACAGCGATGTCTGCCCACCCGACGCCGACTGCACCGAGCTGGCCAAGGTCGCACAGGCCACGACCGGGCTCGCGCCGAGCAGCGCCACCGAAGTCACCTGGCTGGTGGATGGCGCGGCAACCTACGCGGCCCTGCTGGACGCCATCGCGCAGGCCCGCGATCACGTGCACCTGGAGTACTACATCTTCAACCCGGACCATGCCGGCACCGCGCTGCGCGACGCCCTGGTCGAGCGCGCCCGCGCGGGCGTGCAGGTGCGCCTGCTGCTCGACGCGGTGGGTTCGTCGACCCTGCCCCGCCGCTTCCTGCAGCCGCTGCTCGACGCCGGTGGCGAAGCGATCTGGTTCCACCCACGGCAGCTGCTGAAGCCATTCAAGCGCCCGTGGTTGAACCTGCGTACCCACCGCAAGCTGGTGATCGTCGACGGCCGCCTCGCCTTCACCGGTGGCATCAACATCACCGACGACGAGGATGAAAGCCGCAGGGCGGATGCCTACCGCGACCTGCACATGCGCATCCGCGGCCACGTGGTGCGCAGCCTGCAGCTGGTGTTCGCCGAGGACTGGCTCTACGCCAGTGGACAGGATCCCTCGCGCATGGACATCGCGCGTCTGTGGCCAGCCGACATGCCGCTGCGCGGCGATGGTGCGATCAACGCCCAGGTGCTGGTCTCCGGCCCGGACTCGGGCTGGGAGACGATCCATCGCCTGCATGTGGCGGCGATCCAGGAAGCGCACGAGCGCGTCTGGCTGGTCACGCCCTACTTCGTGCCGGGCGAAGCGGCGCGGATGGCACTGACCTCGGCCGCGCTGGGCGGGCTGGACGTGCGCCTGCTGGTGCCGAAGATGAGCGATTCCTGGTTCGTCACCCAGGCCGCCCGCTCCTACTTCGACGAGCTGCTGCATGCCGGGGTGAAGATCTACGAGTACGGCCCACGCATGCTGCATACCAAGGCCTTCATCGCCGATGACGACGTCTGCATCGTCGGCAGTGCCAACTTCGATCACCGCAGCTTCCGGCTGAACTTCGAGCTGTCGATGATGATCAGCGACCGTGACCGGGTGGCTGCGCTGGCCGAACTGCTGCAGGGCGAATTCGACCGTTCCACGCGTGTGCACGACCAGGCCGGTCGTTCGCTGTGGCTGCACCGCCTGCCCGAGGCCTTCGCCCGGCTGGCCTCGCCGCTGCTCTGACGCAGCGCTACACTGCGCCGATCATCCGGGGAGCCCGACTATGTACTGGTTGTACCTGCTGCTGGCGCTGGGCTCTTTCGCCTTCGCGCTGAAGACCCCCAGCCCCGGGCTGATGACCCTGTGCCTGCTGGCCGCCCTCGCCTTCCTGTTGGCCTGGGTGCGTGGCCGCTACGTGGCCCGTTTCGGTGATCCACAGCGCGATCCGTCCACACTGGTCGATGCCGAAGAACTGCGCCGCCTGCGCGAACAGGCCCAGGCCCGCCGCGGTGACGACCCCAACGATCACGATCCATCCCCTCTTTCCAAGTAGTTTCGTTCCATGACCCAGCTCAGCGTCAACGTCAACAAGATCGCCGTCCTGCGCAATTCGCGCGGTGGTGCCGAACCGGACGTGGTACGCGCCGCCCAGGCCTGCCTGGATGCCGGCGCGCATGGCATCACCGTGCATCCGCGACCGGACCGCCGTCATATCACCGCCGAGGACGTGCTGGCCCTGTCCACGCTGACCCGTGCGCGTGGGGTGGAGTTCAACATCGAAGGCAATCCGTTCGCACCGCCGCGCGAGGGTTATCCGGGGCTGCTGCCGCTGTGTGCACAGACCCGTCCGGCGCAGGCTACCCTGGTGCCTGACAGCGACGGCCAGATCACCTCCGATCATGGTTTCGACTTCGAGCGGGATGCCGAACGACTGGGCCCGCTGATTGCCGAACTGAAAGCGATGGGTTGCCGGGTCAGCCTGTTCGTCGATGCGGGCAACCCGCTGCTGGAGCAGGCGGCCGAAGTGGGTGCGGACCGCATCGAGCTGTATACCGGGCCCTATGCGGAGGCGCATGCGGCTGGTGATGCTGACGCGATGCTGGCGCTGTTCGCCACTGCCGCACGCCGTGCACAGGCCGTTGGCCTGGGCGTGAACGCCGGCCACGATCTGTCGCAGGACAACCTGCGCGATTTCCTGGCCAACGTGCCGGACGTGCTGGAGGTGTCGATCGGCCACGCGCTGATCGGTGAGGCGCTGTACGACGGGCTGGACGCCACGGTGCGCGGGTACCTGGCGCTGCTCTGATCCCTCCCCTGTAGCGTCGAGCCCTGCTCGACTTCGGTCTTGGGCCACCCTGGGTGGGAGTCGAGCACGGCTCGACTCTACGGGTGGCGCTGAACCCTTCAGGCGGCCGTCGCAGCCATTGAGACAACCACGACGTACCCTGCCGCAATGGGTATTGCGATCAAGGGCCGAGGTTCCACGTCCCACCTTGCCGGGCGCTTTGAAAGCACTGTCAGCGAGGCGGTGGACGACGGCTGGGCGGTCGACGAGAGCGAGGAGTTCCTTGCCCCGCGCCTGCGTACCGAAGTGCGTGCCGAAACCGCGCGCAGCATCATCACCCGCAACACCTCGCCGGACGTCGGCTTCAGCCAGTCGGTCAATCCGTATCGCGGCTGCGAGCATGGATGCTCATACTGCTTTGCACGCCCCTCGCATGCCTATCTGAACCTGTCGCCGGGCCTGGATTTCGAAACCAAGCTGTTCGCCAAGACCAATGCGCCCCAGCTGCTGCGCAAGGAACTGTCGAAACCGGGCTACGTGCCGCAACCGATCGCGCTGGGCATCAACACCGATGCGTACCAACCGATCGAGCGCAAGTTCAAACTGACCCGCCAGCTGATTGAAGTCATGCTGGAAACCAAGCATCCGTTTTCGCTGATCACCAAGAACGCGCTGGTCGAGCGCGATATCGACCTGCTTGCGCCGCTGGCCGCGGAGAACCTGGTCAGCGTGCACTTCTCGGTGACCTCGCTGGACCCGCATCTTTCCGCAAAGCTGGAGCCACGTGCGTCTGCACCGCATGCGCGGCTGCGCGCGATGAAGCGCCTGCATGACGCCGGTATTCCGGTGGGCGTGATGGTGGCGCCGGTGATTCCGTGGATCAACGACAGCGAACTGGAAGCCGTGCTGGAGGCTGCACACGATGCCGGTGCCAGCACCGCCGGTTATGTGCTGCTGCGCCTGCCGCTGGAAGTGGCACCGCTGTTCCGCGAGTGGCTGGACACCCATCATCCAGATCGCGCCGCACATGTGATGAGTACCATCCAGCAGTTGCGCGGCGGCAAGGACTACGACAGCCAGTTCGGCACGCGCATGCGGGGCCAGGGCGTGTATGCCGATCTGTTGAACAACCGCTTCAAGCTGGCGCGCAAACGTCTGGGCTTCAATGCGCAGAACAGCCATTGGCCGAAGCTGGATTGCAGCCGGTTCCTGAAGCCGCTGCCGCCGAAGAAGGATTCGCCGCAGGGTTCGTTGTTCTGAGTAGAGTCGAGCTTGCTCGACTGGAGACGTAAAGGCAGTTGAGCAAGCTCGACTCTACCCCCCAAACAACTTCTGCGCACTCTGGAACAGGATCCAGCTGGTCGCGATGAACTTGTCCCCACCCTGCGGCCGGTTGCCACGATGCGTGTGGGTGAACGCAGTCGGCGCAATCAGCAGGCTGCCGGTGCGCGGCGCGATCTTCCGCCCCTGGAACAGGAACTCGGTTTCGCCCTCTTCGAAGTCGTCGTTGAGGTACAGCGTCCACAGCACGTGCCGGTGCAGGGTCTCGGCCTGCGCATCCTTCGGGTACAGCTCGCAATGCCAGTACGGGTAGCCGCCCTCGCCTGCCGCATACCACTGCAGGTTGATCGCACCCGGGCGCAGGCAGGTGCGGGCCAGATCGGCCAGCTGCTGCTGCGGCATGTCGGGGAAGTCCTCGGCAGACAGGCGTCGCGGTTGGCCGTTGCTGTCCTGGATCTGCAACATCAGCGGCGCAATCAACGCCTGTGGATAACGGCGTAGATAAGTCAGCAGGCCGTTGAACACCGCGATCTGCAGCTGCTGATCGACATCCTGCCAGCCGTCCAGGCCACTGATGCGCAGATCCTTGCTGTGCTTGAGTTCCGGGAACACGCCACTGCCCACCGCACCGGGCTGCAGGCCACGCGTAGCGCGCAGGCGCTCAACGATGGCCGCGCAGACCTCGCTGGGGACGGCGTTGTGGATGACTTCGATGAAATCGACCGGGCCCTGCTCGTGCATGCGTGCATTCCTTAGGCGGCAACGGCTTGATGGTGCCGTTTGCCGCCCTCGGTGTCACCCCGCGGTCATGTCATCGAACTGCCATGACCGCTGTCAGGCGATAGGCCGTCAGCCCTGCGCGTCGTCGTGTGCGTGGTGGTAGCGCACGGCTTCAGCCACTTCCTCGCGCGAACCCAGGAACACCGGCACGCGCTGGTGCAGTTGGTCGGGCTGGATGTCGAGGATGCGCTCGCGGCCGGTCCAGGCAGCGCCACCGGCCTGTTCGACCAGCAGGCCCATCGGGTTGGCTTCGTACATCAGGCGCAGCTTGCCGGCCTTGGACGGATCCTTCTTGTCCCACGGGTAGATGAAGATGCCGCCGCGGGTCAGGATGCGATGCACGTCGGCGACCATGCTGGCGATCCAGCGCATGTTGAAGTTCTTGCCGCGCGCGCCTTCCTTGCCCGCCAGCAGATCACCGACATAGGCCTGCATCGGCGCTTCCCAGTGACGCTGGTTGGACATGTTGATGGCGAATTCCTGGGTGGCCGCCGGAATCTGCATGTTCTCGGTGGTCAGCACGAACTCGCCCTTCTCGCGGTCCAGGGTGAAGGCATGGGTACCGTGGCCGACGGTCAGCACCAGCTGGGTGCTGGGCCCGTAGATGCAGTAGCCGGCGGCGATCTGCTTGCTGCCCGGCTGCAGGAAAGCATCATCGCCCGGCAGTTCGACGTTGGTCGGGCAGCGCAGCACCGAGAAGATGGTGCCGACGGAGACGTTGACGTCGATGTTGGAGCTGCCATCGAGGGGATCGAACAGCAGCAGGAAATCACCGCGCGGATAGATGTCCGGCACCGGCTGGCTGTGGTCCATTTCTTCGGAGGCGCAGGCGGCGAGGTGGCCGCCCCAGGCGTTGGCTTCGAGCAGGATCTCGTTGCTGATCACATCCAGCTTCTTCTGCGCTTCGCCCTGCACGTTGCCGGTACCGGCGTCGCCGAGCACGCCACCGAGGGCGCCCTTGCTGACGGCGATGGAGATGCTGGTGCAGGCGCGGGCGACGACCGCGATCAGCTGGCGCAGGTCGGCATTGATGCGGCCGGCGTGCTGTTCCTGGATCAGGAAGCGGGTCAACGAAGTACGGGACATGAGCGGGCAGGTCTCGGCAGCGGGAAAACGCCTATTGTCGCCCGTATGGCGGGGCCGTGCGTGAGCGCGGGAAGGCGTAATCGTTTCCAGATGCGTTGCGCTCGTGGCGCCTTCCTTCATGGAGGCGCAGGGCGAGGCACACCGTGGCCAGGACACGCCGTAAACCCCCCTCCGGGGTCCGGCCCAGCCGCTGGCGGCAGGGCGTTCGGGCGCTTGCGAAGCAGTGCTTCGCAGGCAAAGCGCCCTCACCCATGGGGGCTCGATCGGCGCATCCATGCGCCTCACGGTCCTGGCCACGGTGTGCCTCGCCCTGCGCTTCAGGGTTCGCCGCGAGCGCGGTGGGGATGGCAAAGGCAAGAGCAAAAGCAAAAAAACAAAGGCGCCTTTCGGCGCCTTTGTCTTCAAGCTACTGGAGCGTTGTTTCAGCCCTTGGCGACGGTGGCCACGGCCTTGGCGACGTATTCCAGGTTGTTCTGGTTCAGCGCGGCCACGCAGATGCGGCCGGTGCCGACGGCGTAGATGCCGAACTCGTCGCGCAGACGCTCGACCTGCTCACGGCTCAGGCCGGAGTAGGAGAACATGCCGGCCTGTTCGTTGATGAAGCCGAACTGCGGGGCACCGGCAGCGGCCAGCTTCTCGACCAGGCCCTGGCGCAGTGCGTGGATGCGCTCGCGCATCTCGGTCAGCTCCTGCTCCCACATCGCGCGCAGTTCCGGGTTGGTCAGCACGCCGGCCACCAGCGCGGCACCGTGGGTGGACGGGCTGGAGTAGATGGTGCGGATCACGCGCTTGACCTGGGACTGCACGGCCTTGGCGTCAGCGGCGGTCGGCGCCACCATCGACAGCGCACCCACGCGCTCGCCGTACAGCGAGAACGACTTGGAGTACGAATTGGCGACGATGAAGCTGTCGATGCCGGCTTCGGCGATGATGCGCACGGCGGCGCCGTCCTGCTCGATGCCCTTGTCGAAGCCCTGGTAGGCCATGTCGATGAAGGGGAACAGCTGCTTCTCCTTCAGCAGCTGCGCGACCTGCTTCCACTGGGTGACCGTGAGGTCGGCGCCGGTGGGGTTGTGGCAGCAGGCATGCAGCAACACCACGGTGCCGGCTTCCAGCTTGCCCAGGTCGGCCAGCAGGCCGTCGAAGTTGACGCCGTGGGTGGTCGGGTCGAAGTAGGTGTAATCCACCACCTCGAAGCCGGCCGCGCTGAACACGGCGCGGTGGTTTTCCCAGCTCGGGTTGCTCAGCGCAACGGTGGCGTGCGGCAGCAGCTTCTTCAGCACGTCGGCGCCGACGCGCAGCGCACCGCTGCCACCGACGGTCTGTGCGGTGGTGACGCGGCCGGCGGCCAGCAGCGGCGAGTCCTTGCCGAACACCAGCTCGCGCGTGGCCTGCGTGTACGCCGGCAGGCCATCGATCGGCAGGTAGCCGCGCGGTTTGGCTTCAGCGGCGAGCTGCTGCTCGATCTGCTTGACGGCGCGCAGCAGCGGAATGCGGCCGCTCTCGTCGTAGTAGATGCCCACACCCAGGTTGACCTTGGTCGGGCGGCTGTCGGCGTTGTACGCCTCGGTCAGGCCCAGGATCGGGTCGCCTGGGACCAGTTCCACGTTTGCAAAGAAGGACACGGCGGTACTCGTTCGGTAGACGGAAAGGGGGAGGAATTGCGCCACGCGGTCTGCGGCTTTTCGGCCGGAAACAGCCCATCGTAACAAAGCCTGCCGGGGCTGGCCGCCGCCATCGTCATCCGCGGCCCCGTACCATGGCGTGCGTTGCCGCCCGATCCATCAACCTGAATCATGAATCCTGCCGCACGACGCCGTTGCCTGCCGCTGTCCGCCCTGCTGCTGTCGCCCTGGGCGGCGGTGGCCGAGCCTGCATCCACCACCCTGCCTGCGGTGCAGGTTCAGGCCGCGCGGGTGCCGGGCATTGACCCGTTCGCGCTGCCGGCCAGCCAGGACACGGTCTGGATCGACGCCAGCCGTGCTGGCACCGGCGCACAGCTGTCCGAGGCGTTGGCTGGCGTACCGGGACTACTGGCGCGCGACCGGCAGAACTTCGCCCAGGATACGCAGCTGTCGATCCGTGGCTTCGGCGCGCGCTCGACCTTTGGGGTGCGCGGGGTGCGGGTGTTGATCGACGGGGTGCCGGCGACCATGCCCGATGGCCAGGGCCAGCTGTCGCATGCCAGCCTGTTGGGCGCCGAACGCATCGAGGTGCTGCGCGGGCCGTTCTCGGCGCTGTACGGCAATTCCTCCGGCGGCGTGCTGCAGGTCTGGAGCGCGCAGGGCCAGGCCGGCGACCCGTGGCGGCTGCGCGTGAACGCCGGCGCCGACAGCACGCTCAGTGTCGGCGCGCAACTGAAGGGTGCCGGCCAAGCGCTGGACTACAACATCGCCGCCAATCACTTCCGCACCGATGGCTGGCGGGACCATAGCCGCGCGCGCCGTGAATCGCTCAACGCACGTATTGGTGGTGATCTGGGCGGTGGACGGCTCGAGCTGCTGCTCAACGCGCTCGATGCCCCCGATGCGCAGGATCCGCTGGGCCTGAGCCGTTCCCAGGTGGCGGCCGATCCGCGCCAGGCCACGGCAGTGGCTCACCAGTACAACACCCGCAAATCGGTGCGCCAGCAGCAGGCTGGGTTGCGTTGGACCCGGGAAACCGACACCCAGCGCTGGCAGCTGATGGGCTATGCCGGGCAGCGTGAGGTCACCCAATACCTGCCGATTCCGCCGACCGCACAGGCCAACCCGTTGCATGCGGGCGGCGTGATCGATCTGGACGCGGGCTACGGCGGACTGGACGCGCGCTGGGGCTGGCATGGCGACCTCGCCGGCCGACCGTTGGACCTGGTGGCCGGGCTCAGTGCGGACCGCCAGCGCCAGCACCGTACCGGCTACGAGAACTTCATCGGCAGCACCCTGGGCGTGCGTGGGCGCCTGCGTCGTGACCAGATCGACACGGTGCAGAACGTGGACCAGTTCGCCCAGGCCTGGTGGCAGTGGAGCCCGCGCTGGTCGCTGCTGGCCGGGCTGCGCCACAGCGCGGTGCGCTTCGAATCCGATGACCGCTACATCACCGGGCGCAATCCGGACGACAGCGGCCACCGTCGCTATCAGGCAACCACGCCGGTGGCAGGTGTCAGCTTCGAGTCCAGCCCGCAGTGGCGGCTGCACGCCGCCGTGGGCCGGGGCTTCGAGACGCCTACCTTCAATGAGCTGGGTTATCGCGCCGACGGCCAGGCGGGATTGGCACTGGATCTGGCGGCTGCGCGCAGCCGCACTCTGGAGGTAGGCAGCAAGTGGCACGCACAGGACGGAACCCAGCTTGATATCAGCCTGTTCCGCGCAGATACCGACGATGAGCTGGCAGTTGCGAGCAACTCTGGTGGGCGCAGCACCTATCGCAACATCGGCCGCACCCGCCGCCAGGGTGTGGAACTGCAGTACCGACAGCCGCTGGCCGAGCAGCTGGAACTGCAGCTGGCATGGACATGGCTGCAGGCGCAGGTGCGCTCGCCGTACCTGACCTCGAACAGCGTGGTCGCTGCGGGCAGCCGCCTGCCTGGTGTGCCGCAGCAGCAGGCCTTCGCCAGGCTGCAGTGGACCCCCGACGACTGGCAATGGGCGCTGGAAGTCTCGGCCAGTAGCGATACCGTGGTCAACGACGTGGCCACCGAGCGTGCGCCCGGCTTTGCCCTGCTGCATCTGGAAGCCGGCCGTCGCTGGACGCTGCCGGGTGGCGAGCTGCGCGCCTTCGCCCGGCTGGAGAATGTGCTGGACCAGGCCTACATCGGCTCGGTGATCGTCAATGACGGCAATGGCCGCTTCTACGAGCCGGGACCGGGACGGCGGGCCAATGTCGGCCTGCAGTGGTCGTGGCGTTGAAGTGGTAGTGCCGGCCGCTGGCCGGCATCGCGCGGTGCAGGACGTCAGGAGGTTGCCAGCCAACGGCCGGCGCTACCGTCAGTCGGGGGCCTTGGCCGGCACGAACGGCGAGGTCGGGTCGCTGGCCGGGAAGGTCTCCTCCAGCGCCTCATCCTGGTTGTCGCTGGCGCGCTGCTTGCGCTCACGCCGCTTGAGCGGGCTTTCCTGGCCGCCACGATGGCGGTCGCCGCCGTCCTTGCGGTCCAGCGCGGCCTGTTCAGACTCGTGCTTCACCGGCAGATGCTCTCCGGCATGCTCGGCATCGAAGAACGGTGCACCGGTGCCGCGGTAGTCGGCATTGTCGGCATCGCGCTTGCCGCGCTGCTCGCCGGGAATGGGCGGGTGGTTTTCGCGCAGCGGGTCTCGTGAGGTCTCTCGGCTCATGGTCTGGTACCTGCACTCGGGGGCTCCCACTACACCGCCCTGCAGGTAAAGCCGCCGCGAACCTGGCGTCATGAACATCTCGCTCACCCCCCGGTAACGGCACCGCGCGTATTCCTGCCCACCCGCCCCCGCTGCAGGAGCCGGCCATGCCCCGTCTTGAACGACCCGCACCGTCCGTGTTCAACGCCCTGCTCGATCCGCTCGGCCAGCGCACCGCGCAGCGCCGCACGCGCCGCCAGGAAGATCCGCAGGCGGTGGCGCAGGACTACCTGCAGTACATGCTCAGTGACTACGAAGAGCGCCGAGGCCAGAGCCACCGCAACTGGCGCGATCTGTGCCCGGTGTATGCCTTCGCGCTGACCACGCATGCCGCCGACTGGCCGCGCGGTGATGCCGCCGATACCTGCGAGGAACTGGCCGAGCACTGGGAGCAGATGCGCGGGCAGTCGCGGTTGAGCTGGTCGCAGGCGAGGCCGGTGGTGGAGGACGCCTGGCGCGCACTGGACCATATTCCGGCGGCGGCGGTGAGGCCGTTGCTGCAGTAGTGCCGGCCGCTGGCCGGCAACCCCAGGAAACTTCAGTCCGCGAGCCTCAGCCGGCCAGCGGCCGGCACTACCGCTTTCCGTAGAACCCACGTGCACGGCACGGACACGGCTGGTTTACGCCCTCCGGCCCACGCTGGGCACCCTGCCCCGCCAAAGGTGCGCCCATGGCCCGCCCGATCTGGACCGGCACGTTGTCGTTTGGCCTGCTCAACGTGCCGGTGTCACTGATGTCCGGCGAACGCAAGGTCGATCTGCAGTTCCGCATGCTCGACTCCCGCGATCGCAAGCCGATCCGTTTCGAACGGGTCAACGCCGACACCGGCGAGGAAGTGCCCTGGAAGGACATCGTCAAAGCCTATGAGTACGACAAGGGCAGTTATGTCGTGCTGGAGGAAGGTGATATCCGTTCGGCGGCGCCGGAAAGCCACGAAGCGGTGGAGGTGGAATCGTTCGTGGATGCGGCGCAGATCGACCCACGCTACTACGAGAAACCGTATCTGCTGGTGCCCGGCAAGAAGGCCGAAAAGGGCTATGTGCTGTTGCGCGAAACGCTGCGCAGTACCGGCAAGGTGGGCATCGCGCGGGTGGTGGTGCGCACGCGCGAATACCTGTGCGCGGTGATGCCGCATGAGGACGCGCTGGTGTTGATGATCCTGCGCTATCCGCAGGAGCTGGTGGATCCCGAGGACTACAAGCTGCCCACCGGAAAACTGTCCGACTATCGCATCACCAGCAAGGAAACGGCGATGGCCGAACAGCTGATCGAGTCAATGGCCGGTGACTGGGATCCTTCGGATTATCACGATGAGTTCCGCGAGCGTCTGCAGCTGGTATTGAACAAGCGCATCAAATCCAAGGGCGGCACTACCCGGGTGGAAGACGAGCCCGCACCGCGTGAAGATGCCACCACCAATGTGGTGGATTTCATGGCGTTGCTTCAGAAGAGCCTGGACGCCAACAAGCGCACGCCGGCGAAGAAGACGGCAATGCGCAAGGCACCGGCGAAGAAGGCTGCGAAGAAGGCCGCCAAAAAGGCCGCAAAAAAGGCCGTAAAGAAGACCACGCGGCGCAAGGCAGGTTGAACCATGTCGCTGCACCAGTACCGGCGCAAGCGCAGACTGGGTGGTGGCGCCGGGCAGACGCCGGAGCCTGACGACACGCCCGCACGCGGCGATCCGAAGCGGCGGCCGACCTTCGTCATCCAGCTGCATCACGCAAGCTCGCGTCACTATGACTTCCGCCTGGAAATGGACGGCGTACTGAAGAGCTGGGCCGTGCCCAAGGGGCCTTCGCTGCGCGTCGGTGAGAAGCGGCTGGCCGTGGAGGTGGAAGATCACCCGTTGTCCTACGCCGGTTTCGAAGGAGACATTCCTGAAGGCCACTATGGCGCTGGCCACGTGGATGTCTTCGATCACGGCACCTGGGCCTGTGAAGGTGATCCACTGCAGGCGCTGGCGGCTGGAAAGATCGACTTCGTGCTGCACGGGCAACGCCTGGCCGGTGGCTGGAAGCTGGTGCGTACGGCAATGAAAGGGCGTCAGGTGCAGTGGCTGCTGATGAAGCGCGACGACGGCGAAGCGCGCGACGCGGAGGCGGATGACCTGCTGACGGCACCCACGCCGAAACGAGCATCTGCGGCGAAGAAGCGTTCCACAGCGAAGGCGGCGCATGCTGCACCCGTCGCACGCACGACCACGCGCAAGGCCGATGCGCGTTGGCGTGCACGCGCGCTGCAACTGCACGGCGCACGTGATACGCCCTATCCCCTTGGGTTCAAACCGCAGTTGACCGATCATCGCGACAGTGCCCCCGACGGCGAGCGCTGGCTGCACGAGATCAAGTGGGACGGCTATCGTCTGCTGGCCGATCTGCACAATGGCGAGGTGAAACTCCGCTCGCGCAACGGCCTGGACTGGACGGCCGATTTTCCCGAGGTCGCGCAGGCCGTGCTGGCACTGCCGGTGCGCGATGCGCGCCTGGATGGCGAGCTGGTGGTTCTGGACAAGGAAGGACGCAGCGATTTCGCAGCACTGCAGCGCGTGATCGATGGAAGCTCGAAGCAACCGTTGCGTTACATCGTGTTCGATCTTCCGGGTATGGCCGGCGTGGACATCAGTCGTGCGCCGCTGCTGGAACGCAAGGCGCTGCTGAAGGATTTCATCGGGCCGGCGCCCGGCACACTGGCCTTCAGCGAACACGTGGTCGACCATGGGCCGCAGGTGTTCGATGCCAGCGGCGAGGCCGGCTTCGAAGGCATCGTCAGCAAGCAGGTGGATGCGCCGTACGTAAACACCCGCGCGCGCAGCTGGGTGAAGGTGAAGCACGAAGACACCGACGAGTTCGTGATCGTCGGCTATACGGCACCCAAGGGTTCCCGGGTGGGATTCGGCTCGCTGCTTCTGGCCACGCCGGACAAGGCCGGGCTGCGCTATGTGGGCCGCGTGGGTACCGGCTTCGACGACGAGCGCCTGCGCGCGCTGCTCAAGGCACTGCAGCCTTTGGCAGTGAAGACGCCGGTGCTGCAGCTGCCGGCGCATGTGCCGTTCCGCGCCGCCAGCGTACGCTGGGTGAAACCGGTGACGGTGGCGGAGGTAGCGTTCCGTGGCTGGGGCAAGGAAGGCCTGCTGCGCCAGGCCAGTTTCAAGCGGTTGCGCAGCGACAAGCAGAAGGAGGACCTGGGAATGAGCACCGCAGATGCCGAAGCCGGAGGTGAGGTCCAGATCACCCATCCTGAGCGGGTGGTGTTTCCAAAGCAGAAACTGAGCAAGGGCGACGTGGCCGACTACTACCAGCGCATGGCGCGCTGGATCCTGCCCGAAGTCGCCGGACGTCCGCTGTCATTGCTGCGCTGTCCGGATGGCGTCGGCAAGGCCTGCTTCTTCCAGAAGCATCATGGCCCCGGCCTGGGCGATGCGGTACATGCGGTGCCCCTCCAGCAGAAGAGCGGCCGCGAGGACTATGTCTACATCGACGATGCACGTGGCCTGTTGCAGCTGGTGCAGATGAACACCCTGGAGCTGCATCCGTGGGGTGCGACCGTGGCTGACCCGGAGCATCCGGACCGACTGGTGTTCGATCTCGACCCTGGTGACGGCGTCAGCTGGGCACAGGTGAAAGCCGGTGCGCGCGACGTGCGTGGCCGCCTGCAGCAGGTGGGTCTGGAGAGCTTCGTACGCCTGTCTGGCGGCAAGGGGGTGCACGTGGTGGTACCACTGCAGCCCAAGGCTGGCTGGGGCGAAGCCAAGGCATTCTGCGAGGCGTTCGCACAGGCGATGGCGGAGCAGGCGCCGGACCGCTACGTGGCGACGATGAGCAAGGCGAAGCGCAATGGCGTCATCTTCATCGACTGGCTGCGCAACACCCGAGGCGCCACCAGCGTGTGCTCGTGGTCGCTGCGTGCACGCGATTCTGGCGGCGTGGCGGTGCCGCTGCGCTGGGAAGAACTGGCGCGGGTGAGCGCGGCCGACGCGTTTCCGATGGCCAAGGCGCTGGCGCGTGCCAAGCGGCTGAAGGGTGACCCATGGCAGGGCATCGCGCGATTGAAGCAGACGCTGCCGACGCTGAAGCGGTAGTGCCGGCCGCTGGCCGGCACCTGTAGCATGGGCGAGGTTGCCGGCCAGCGGCCGGCACTACCTGGATGCGCTCAGCGCGGATCGCGCGACGCGCGGCGGCCGAACCACCAGCCGGCCAGCAGCTGCAACGGCAGCGATGCCAGCAGCGAAATGACGAACCACAGCGGGAAATCCGCGCCGGCGCTCCACATCGCGTAACCGCATCCGAGTGCGATCAACGACCAGATCGAAAAACCATGCGAACGCGGCCACCACGGTGCGTAGTAGGTGGCGAAGGAAATGCCGGCGATGCCGCCCAGTACGCTGAAGGCCAGGTCCCACCCCAGCTGCACGCTGTTGTTGTCCGGCGACATGCCCACCAGCGGGGGCAGCCAGCTGGCGACGCTGCTGACCAGCGCAAGCGACAGTACGCCGCCGATCAGGGCGACGAGGGACAGGAACAGGGTCTTGAGCAGGCCGGGCATGCGCGCATTGTACGGCTGTCACAGAGTGCCCGGGTTGCCGGCCAGCGGCCGGCACTACCGAACCGACTGGGGTTTGCCGGCCAGCGGCCGGCACCACCGGGGGATAGGCATGGCCGCCGCGTCCGTGGGAGAGGGGGACGGAGCGACGGCGGCCATGCACAGGCGGTCAGGCGGCGAAGTCGAGCACCACGCGGCCTTCAATGGTGCCCGCGTGCATGCGCGCGAACACGTCGTTGATGTTTTCCAGGCGGTCGGTGCTGACCGTGGCCGCGACCTTGCCTTCGGCAGCGAACTGCAGCGACTCCTGCAGGTCCAGCCGGGTGCCGACGATCGAGCCACGCACGGTGATGCCGTTGAGCACCATGCCGAAGATGTCCAGCGGGAAATTACCGGGCGGCAGTCCGTTGAGCGAGACGGTGCCGCCACGGCGGACCATGCCCAGCGCCTGCTCGAACGCCTTCGGCGACACCGCGGTGACCAGCGCGCCGTGCGCGCCGCCGATTTCCTTCTTCAGGAAGGCGGCCGGATCGGTGGTACGCGCGTTCACGGTGATCTGCGCGCCGAGGTGCCGGGCCAATGCCAGCTTGTTGTCGTCCACATCCACCGCAGCCACGTTCAGCCCCATCGCGCGGGCGTACTGCACCGCCATGTGGCCCAGGCCACCGATGCCGGAAATCGCCACCCAGTCACCGGGTTTGGTGTCGGTCACCTTCAGGCCCTTGTAGACGGTCACGCCGGCGCACAGCACCGGCGCGATCTCGACGAAGCCCACGTCCTTCGGAAGCAGGCCGACATAGTTGGCATCGGCCAGTGCGTACTCGGCGAAGCCGCCGTTGACCGAGTAACCGGTGTTGCGCTGTGTCTCGCACAGCGTTTCCCAGCCACCCAGGCAGTGTTCGCAATGGCCACACGCCGAGTACAACCAGGGGATGCCGACCCTGTCGCCTTCCTTGACGTGCCCTACCCCGCCTCCCACGGCCACGACGTGCCCCACGCCCTCGTGGCCGGGGATGAACGGCGGGTTCGGTTTCACCGGCCAGTCGCCCTCGGCGGCGTGCAGGTCGGTGTGGCAGACGCCACAGGCCTCGATCTTGACCAGCACCTCGCCCGCCCCCGGGCGCGGTACCGAGACTTCCTCGATCACCAGTGGCTTGCCGAACTCACGCACGACAGCGGCCTTCATGGTCGAATTCATGTTCGGATCTCCGTAGTGCGCTTGCCCACAGAATGACGCCGGCACGAGGCCGGCGCTTTGATCACGATCAAACCTTTGAAGATTCGTGGAGCGGCTTCAGCTGGCCAGCACCGAGGCCTCGCGGGCCAGACGCTCGATCGCATCCCAGTCGCGGGTCTGCAGCAGCGCCGGGGTGGTCAGCCACGAGCCGCCCACGCACAGCACGTTGGGCAGGTGCAGGAACTGCGGCGCGGTCTGCGCGCTGATGCCGCCGGTCGGGCAGAAGCGCATATCGGCGAACGGGCCGTGCCAGGCCGCCAGCAACGCAGCGCCACCGGCCTGCACCGCCGGGAAGAACTTGAAGGTGTCGTGGCCGTGCTCCAAGCCCAGGATCAGGTCGGAGGCAGTGGCGGCACCAGGCAGGTACGGCAGGTCGGCATCACGCGCGGCGGCATACAGCGTCGGCGTGGCACCGGGGGACACCGCGAAACGCGCACCGGCCTCCTTGGCTGCCTGCATCTGCGCGGCGTTGAGCACGGTGCCGGCACCGATTACCGCATCGGGCACGGCCTCGACCATCGCCTTGATCGCATCCAGCGCCTGCGGCGTGCGCAGCGTCACTTCGATCACCGGCAGGCCGCCGCGGAACAGCGCCTGGGCCACTTCGACCGCTTCATTCACATCTTCGGGGGTGTACACCGGAATCACCGGTGCCAGCTTCAACAGCGCGCGCAGGCGCGGATCAGCGCTGGACATCGTCTTGCTCCTTGCCCGACCGGGCATCGCGGATCGCCGCCGGGTCCGGCAGCGCAGCGGCGCATGATGCCACGTGGCTCACGACGGTGCTGGTGGTGCCCCGCCCTGCCCCCGGCTCAGGCCGGGTCGGCCTGCAATGCCTGGATGCGACGCTGGTACCAGTCACCACCGAGCGGATCGAACACCGCAGAGCGCTCCATCTGCGCCTCGTACACGTGTACCGAGATCGCCAGCGCTTCGTTGCTGGCGTTGCGCAGGGTGTGGTACTCGTGCGGCGGAATCAGGCTGCCGGCACTGCCGCAGCCCCCGCGCAGCACGGCGTGGCGGCGGAAGCGGCAGCGCTCACCGTTGCGCTCCAGCAGTTCATAGCGGGTGATCTCCAGCTCGCCTGACCACACTCCCTCCACACACCACATGGCATCGTGGTCGTGCAGCGGCGTGCCCTGCCCTGGGCCCCAGCTCATGGCAATCACGCTGTAGCCGTGTTCGCGGCTGTGGTACAGCGGGCGTCGCGCGTAATGATCACTGACCGGACGGTGTACGCACTCGGGCAATTCGATGCGGCTGTCCGCGATGGCTTCCTGCAGCGCCAGCTGCAGGTCGGCGGTGATGCGCTCGGCATCACCGGAGGTCATCGCCGCGTCGACCGCAGCGATCAACCTGTCGCGGCCACGGAACACCGGAAACGGAGAAGTCTGCAGGTCCATGCCCCGACTGTAGCGGAGCCTGGTTAAGGGAATGTTGGCGTTCGCGCGCGTCGCGCCCGCATTCAAGGTGAACACGCGCGGAAGAACGGTTCAGATGGACATCAAGTAGAGCGATCACAATGGAACCTCGCGCAGCAGAAGCGGTCGAACACGACGCGATCCATCTTCGCTGCGACATTCCGCAACTTCGCGCCCCACGGGCGCAAGGCTAGAATTCTCCGACTTACCTGGTTCTACACATGTCAGTGCGAATTATTAGCGATGCCGCGTTGCCGGCATCGAAGGGCAAGGCTGCCACGATCAACGACATCGCACGACTGTCGGGAGTTTCCAAGAAAACGGTTTCAAGAATCATCAACAACTCGCCGCTGGTGCGCAAAGACACCCGCGACAAGGTTGAGGCGTTGATGCGCGAGGTCGGTTACGTGCCCGACCCCCTGGCGCGCGGCCTCGCGTTCCGCCGCTCCTTCCTGATCGGCCTGGTGTATGACGACCCGGGCGCCCAATGCATCGTCGACCTGCAGCACGGCGCGCTGGAAGCGCTGCGCGGCACCGGCTATGAACTGGTCGTGCATCCCTGCGACAGCCAGTCTCCGGACTGCGCGCACGGCGTGCGGCGCTTCGTGCAGCAGCAGAAGCTGCACGGCGTGATCCTGGGCCCGCGTGCCTCCGAGTCGGCTGCGTTGACGGAGATGCTCGACGGCATCGAATGCCGCTATGTCCGCATCAACGCGCATGTGTCGGATGACGAGGCACAGGCCGTGGTCACCCATGATCGCGACGGTGCAGCCGCGGCAGCGGGCTACCTGCTCTCGCTCGGCCACCGCGACATCGCGGTGATTGCCGGTCCGGGTGACCGCCGTACCGCACGCGAGCGCACCCATGGCTTCCTCGACCGGCTGGCGCAGGTGGGCCTGACCCTGCCGGGTGAACGCGTGCTGGAAGCAGGCGATACGTTCGAGTCGGGCGTGCATGCCGCCGAACGGCTGCTGATGGGCGGACAACGCCCCAGTGCGATCTTTGCCGGCAACGACGAAATGGCTGCCGGCGTGTACCAGGTGGCGTTGCGTGCGGGCATCGCGGTGCCGCAGCAGTTGTCGATCGTCAGCTACGACGACAGCCCACTGGCGTCGCGGCTGTGGCCGCCGCTGACCTCGGTGCGCCGCCATGTGTCCGACATCGGGCGCATGGCGGCGGCGATGCTGGTGCAGGCCGACGTGCCGGATGCGCCGACCGCAACCAGCGTGCATCCGCAATTGATGGTGCGCGGTTCCTGCCGGGCCGTGGACGGCTGAGTGCCCTGCCCTCGGCAGCAACGAAAACGGCGCATCCAGGTGCGCCGTTTTCCGTTCAATGCGAAGCGCTGTACGCCGTGCGCTTACACATCGCCGCCGTCGGCCCAGCCTTCGCCGGTGCCCTTCTGGAACACGCGGTCATCGGCCTGCACATCGCCCGCCGGCAGATGCGCCTGGTCGGCCAGCGCCGCGTAGATCGGGGTGAAGTCCGGCGAGGTCGCCTGCATCAGCTGTTCGAAACTGTCGATGACGAAGTAGGTCTTCTGGAAGGTGTCGATGCGGTACTTGGTACGCATGATCCGCTGCAGGTCGAAGCCGATGCGGTTGGGCGCGGCCGATTCCAGCGAGTACAGCGATTCGCCCTTCGACGACACGATGCCGGCGCCGTAGATGCGCAGGCCTTCGGGCGTATCGATCAGGCCGAACTCCACCGTGTACCAGTACAGGCGGGTCAGGTTCTGCAGCGCATCCGGGCCGATCGCGTGGGCTTTGACGCCGCCACGGCCGTACGCCTCCATGTAGTCGGCGAACACCGGATTCATCAGCAGCGGCACATGGCCGAACAGATCGTGGAACAGGTCCGGTTCGGCGATGTAATCGATCTGGTCCGGGCGACGGATCCACCAGGTCACCGGGAAACGACGGTTGGCCAGGTGGTCGAAGAAGTCCAGTTCCGGCAGCAGGCCTTCCACGCCGACCAGGGTCCAGCCGGTGGCGGCGCCGAGCACTTCGTTGAGCTGGTCGAAGCGCGGAATCATGTGCGCGCTCATGCCCATCTCGTCCTGTGCATCCAGGAATTCCTGGCAGGCGCGGCCGACCAGCAGTTCGCGCTGGCGCTGGTACAGCGTGCTCCAGGTGGCGTGGTCGTCGGCGCTGTAGGTGTCCCACGGCTGCTCGACGAGCGCGGTGGTATACACCGGCACGTAGCCCTTGTCGGTCTGCTGGTGTTCGACGCGGCGGGGCTGGGCGAGGTCCATGGGGCACTCCTTGACGGGATACCCACGATGCTAGGGCAGGGCGCGCGCAACAGGGTTGCAAAAGTTGCGTCGATTGGCCTTGTTGGCGCAATATCCTTGCGTACTCACCATGTTGCGGGGCAACAATGGCCGGAGAAGTCCAGTTCGATCGCACGGATATACGCCTGCTGGCTGAAATCCAGCGGGATGGGCGCGCCACCAACGCCGAGCTGGCGACACGGGTGAACCTCTCGCCCTCGGCCTGCCTGCGTCGCCTGCAGCGGTTGGAAAGCGAGGGCGTGATCGTCGGCTATGGCGCGCGGCTGGAGCCACGGCAGCTGCGGCTGGGCCTGCAGGCCTTCGTGCGCGTGCAGCTGGAAAAGCACGACCAGGCCGCCATCGGCCACTTCGTGGACAGCGTGCAGGGCTGGGATGAAGTGGTGGCCTGCCATGCACTGACCGGCGACATGGACTACCTGCTGCACGTCTACGTGCGCGACCTGGAGCACTTCTCGCACTTCCTGCTGGACCGGCTGCTCAATGCCGGCGGCGTGGCCGATGCCAATTCCAGCTTCGTGCTGCGCACGGTGAAGGGCTTCCAGGCATTGCCGCTTTCGCAGCTGGAATGAACGCGCCGCTGCGATTTGACGGCGCCGGGCGGGTAGCCGAGCATCTCCGCCCTGCGCGCGTCGCAGCGTTCCTTTCCGGTTCCACGCATGCCCGAACTCCAGCACCCGCTGCCCACCACCACGTTCCTGCCGCTGCAGCGCAAGTCGCTGGCGCGCTACGTTGCCCATGGCACGCCACCGCAGACCGCAGTGGAGCAGGCCGGCCTGATGGCCGCGCAGCTGTGCCGGACGCGCCTGCATCCGGCGGCCGAGATCGAGCGCCTGCTGCATGATGCCTGCGCGTTGTTTGCTGGCAACGAAGGCGCGGCTGCACAGCTGGCCGGGCCCGGTGGCGGTGGCCAACCGGAGCTGGATGCCTGGCTGAGCGCATTGGCCGGCCACGGCGTGCTGCTGACACCGGCGGAGATCCTGCAGGACGTCATCGCGCAGTCGCCACGGGAGTATCCGGGCCTGGCCCTGCAGCAGGCCTGTCAGGAAACCCTGGTCGAACATGAGATCCGCTTTCCCGCCACCTTTTCCAGTGACGATGACGAGGCCACGCAGGATGAGGTTGTCGCCGAGGATGCACGGTCGGTCGAACACCATGGCCTGTACACCTCCGAGCAGGCCCGCGTGCTGCGCGCCATCGCCGCCAACCCCGATGAGCTGATCGACCTCGATGGCTATGCCGGCACCGGCAAGGGCCACCTGGTGCTGGCGCTGATGGAGGCGCGGCCGGGCCGCTACACCTACGTGGCGCCCTCGCGTGGGCAGGTGGAAGCCTTCCGCGCCCGCGTGCCGGCCAGCACTGCGGTGCGCCTGCTGACCCAGATCGAGTTCGCCAACCGCGTGGCCCAGCACGCCGCGCGCAGCGGCCAGACCGGTGGCTTCGTTGCCAGCTACCGGCGCAGCACCCGTACTCCGCGCGAGATTGCCGGCCGCATCGGACTGCAGGGCATCGGTGGGCGCAGCCCGGAGCAGGTGCTGCTGACCGCGTTCGAGGCCATCAACCGTTGGTGCGCCTCGTCCGCGCCGCGCATGGCCTTCCAGCATTTCGACCGTTCGGTGCCCGCTGCGATGCTCGATGTGTCGCCGTACATGGCGGCCGCCGAGCACGTCTGGCGCTGCATGTTCGACGCCGAGCTGCAGCGGGGCACGCTGCTGAGCCTCAGCCCGGCGCACATCGGCAAGTGGCTGGCGCTGCGCGGCGTCACCCCGCCGCAGGATATGGGCATGCTGCTGGTGGACGAGGCGCATGACCTGAGCCCGTCGTGGAAGCAGTTGCTGGCCGGCCATGCGCCTGGCGTGGTCAGCCTGGGTGATCCGCACCAGTGCCTGACCGGTATGGTGCCGCGCTGGGCCGCGTCGAAGGTGCTGGAAATGCACCAGTCGGTGCGCCAGGGCAACCAGGTCGAGGGCCTGGTCAACCAGACCCTGGCACTGGATGGACTGGGCCAGGAAAGTGGGCCGTTCGTCGGTGCCACCGACCGCGCCACCGGTGTGCTGCATTACCGCGACTGGGCGCAGGTGCCGAGCGAGGGCCTGCGCATCCATGGCAGCGTCGCCGATCTGGCCCTGGACGCAGCACAGCTGCACGCACTCGGGCTGCGGCCCTACCTGCATCCGGCATCGCTGCGCGCGCTGCGCAGCGTGCTGCAGCGGCCACTGGATGCGTGGCGCCGGCGCCGCGACAGCGCATCGGACCAGGAATGGGAGCGCTTCCTGGCCACGCAGGCCGACGAAGGGCAGGGCGCGCTGGTCGAACTGTTTGCGTCTGCCGATCGGGTGCAGTCACTGCTGCAAGCGCTCGATGACCAGGACACGCCCGCTGAAGGGCGGGTGGCGCTGTGCCTGGCCGAACACGCGAAGAACCTGCAGTTCGACGTGGTCTCGCTGTCGCCCGGTTGCTTCAGTGCGGGGCAGGGCGCGCGCATCTGGCACAACCCGGTGCGCGCGGTCTATCTGGCGCTGACCCGTGCGCGACGCCAGCTGCACGTACCGGCCGATGGCATGGAACAGCTGCAGCACACGGCGACACTGCAGGAGCAGGCCCGCCAGATGCGCAGGCGCGAGCGGCAGCAGGCCAGCGGTTACCGGCCCGCGCGCTAGCACGCGCGTCGCTGTCTGGCAGCGACACGCTGGCTCAGGTCAGCACTTGTCCTTGCGGCCCATCAGCTTGCCCAGGCGCGAGGCTTCCTCGCACTTCGGCGCGGCCACCGGTGCCGGTGCGGCTGCGGCGGCACGTGCGCGCTGCAGCTGCTGGATCTTCGCGCGGATCTGCGGCATGGCTGCCATCGCGGCCTTTTCGCCTTCCAGGATTGCGGTGCCACGCTGGCTGAAATCGGCGGCGCCGATGTCCAGCACCTTCGGGCGGATGACGATGTCGGCGCGCGCCAGTTCCTGCTCGCCCAGGCGCTGGCCCATGATCGAGATGGACTGGTTGACGATGCCCAGCATGTCGGTCGGCGCCTTGCCGCTGGCCTTGCTGGAGATGTCCACGGCGATCACGAAGTCGGCGCCGAGCTGGCGCGCGGCATCCACCGGCACCGGGCTGACCACGCCGCCATCGATGTAGTTGCGGCCGCCGATCTTCACCGGTTCGAACACACCGGGAATGCTGCTGGACGCGCGCACCGCCTGGCCGACGTTGCCGCGCACGAAGATCGCACGCTCGCCGGTTTCGAGCTGGGTGGCGACGGCGGCGAACGGCTTCTTCAGGCGCTCGGCAGGACGGTTGGCAACCTGCTCGTTGACGTAGTCCTGCAGCTTCTGGCCCTGCACCAGGCCGCCGGAAAACAGGCGCACGTCGCGGATGCTGGCTTCGTCCAGCGCGACCGCCTTGCTCTGCATCTGGAACGCGTCCATGCCGCTGGCGTACAGCGCACCGACCACGCTGCCGGCGCTGGTGCCGGACACCACGGCCGGTTCGAAGCCGTTGGCCTCCAGCATCTTGATCACGCCGATGTGCGCGAAGCCCTTGGCTGCGCCGCCACCGAGGGCGATGCCGATCTTCACCGGCTTGGCCTGCGGCACCACGGTCGGCGCCGGCGGCGGTGTGGGGCGGACCGGGTCGCCACCGCAGCCGGCCAGCAGGCCGATCAGGGCGACGGACAGCAGCATGCGGGGGCGGAACAGGCTCATCGGCAGTGCGCTCGCGGCGCCGGATTCAGGAAAGGGCGCCAGCATACCGAAGCCGTGGCGGGGCGGGCAGGGTGGGAAACATCGCCCATTCATAAAGGTAGTGCCGGCCGCTGGCCGGCAATCATTGGGAACCTGGCAGCGGTTCATGAGGCTGCCGGCCAGCGGCCGGCACTACCGGAGGCGGTCAGAACCGGTTGTCGCCGTCCAGCATCCGGCCCAGGCCGCCCAGCACCGAGCCTTCGCCGCGGTTCTGGCCACCGCCCTGCGGCGCGGCCATCCACATGCGGCCGGCCAGACGCGAGAACGGCAGCGACTGCAGCCAGACCTTGCCCGGACCGGTCAGCGTGGCCAGGAACACGCCTTCGCCACCGAACAGCATGCTCTTGATGCCGGCCACCCGGCGCACGTCCATGTCTACGGTCGGGTGGTAGGCCACCACGCAGCCGGTATCCACATCCAGGCGCTCGCCGGCCGCCAGCTCGCGCTCCACCACGCAACCGCCGGCATGGATGAACACCCAGCCGTCGCCTTCCAGCTTCTGCATGATGAAACCTTCGCCGCCGAACAGGCCGGTCATGATCTTGCGCTGGAACTGCACGCCGATCTGCACGCCGCGCGCGCCGGCCAGGAAGCTGTCCTTCTGGCAGATCAGGCGGCCGCCATGCTGGTCCAGCTTCATTGCCAGCACGGTGCCGGGGTAGGGCGCGGCGAAGGCGACCTTGCCCTTGCCGTGGCCGCTCTGGGTGTAGACGGTGGCGAACAGGCTCTCGCCGGTCAGCACGCGCTTGCCGGCGGCCATCACCTTGCCCATGAAGCCGCCGCCCTGGTCGCCGTTGGCGGCGCCGAACACCGTGTCCATCTGCACGGTGGCATCCTTGAACATCAATGCGCCGGCCTCGGCAATGGCGCTCTCACCGGGGTCGAGCTCGATCTCCACGAACTGCATTTCATGGCCGACGATGCGGAACTCGATGTCGTCGGCGCGGCCGCTGGCCGCGGCGGGGACCGGCGGCGGGGTGTTCGGCATTCCCGGGGCCGCGGACTGCAGTTCGGGCACCTCGGCAATCGAGGTCCACCCGCTCATGCCCTGGCACCAGGCCAGGGCGCGCGGGTTGGCCTGCGCATAACCGCGCGCGGCCTCGTCATCAAGCGGGCCGATACGCTCGGCCTGGGCGGAGGCATGGAAGTACCACTGGGTCATCGCGGCGGCTCTGCAGGGCTGGAAAACCCCGAGTCTAGCGAGGGCGCGGGGGCCGGAGCGACGCGGCCATGAACGGCAGGCATTTGCGGGGCAGGTGCTGTATTGCAACAATTATCTGGTAGCGCCGTTTTACCACCCCTCCAAACACAGCCTACCGCCATGTCTCCGACCCGCACTTCCCGTGGCCGCCTTCCGGTCGCGCGCCCCCTCGTTGCCGCTCTTTCCGCCCTGTTGCCGCTGGTAGCAGCCGCCCAGGAAACTCCCGCTGCCAAGGATCCGGTTGCCCTTGATGCCCTGCAGGTGACCGCGCAGCGCCGCGTCGAGAACGCCAAGGACGTGCCGGTCGCGATCAGCGCGATCCAGGGCGAGAAGCTCGATGTGCTGGGTTCGGCGGGCGACGACATCCGCTTCCTGGCCGCGCGCGTGCCCAGCCTCAACATCGAGTCGTCCTACGGCCGTGCCTTCCCGCGCTTCTACATCCGTGGCCTGGGCAACACCGACTTCGACCTCAATGCGTCGCAGCCGGTGTCGCTGGTGTACGACGACGTGGTGCAGGAAAGCCCGCTGCTGAAGGGCTTCCCGCTGTTCGACCTGGCCAATGTGGAAGTGCTGCGCGGCCCGCAGGGCACGCTGTTCGGTCGCAATACCCCGGCCGGCGTGGTCAAGTTCGACTCGGCGCGCCCGTCGCAGGATGCCGACGGCTACGTGCGCGTGGGCTATGGCAGCTACAACAGCTGGAACGTGCAGGGCGCCTATGGCGGCCCGCTGACCGACCGCTGGTCGGCACGCGTCTCGGCCATCTACCAGCGCCGTGACGACTGGGTCGACAACACCCGCGCCGGTGCGCCCAACAGCGGTTTCGAAGGTTATGACGAAGCCGCCGGCCGCGTGCAGTTCCTGTACGAAGGCGACGACTTCGAAGCGCTGTTCAACCTGCACAAGCGCAAGCTCAACGGTACCGCGCGCCTGTTCCGCGCCAACATCATCCAGAAGGGTGGCAACGGCCTGGTCGAGAACTTCGATCGCGACAAGGTGGCCAACGATGGCGTCAACTTCTCCGACCTGGAAACCTGGGGCGGCAGCGCGCGCCTGCAGTGGAACCTCGGTTCGGTGACCCTGCACTCGATCACCGGTTATGAAACCGCCGAATCGCTCAATCGTGGTGACATCGACGGTGGCTACGGCGACGCATCGCTGGGCGCTGGCAACTATGGGCCGGGCTTCATCCCGTTCTCGTCGGAGTCGGCCGACGGCCTGCCGCACCATCGCCAGTGGACGCAGGAATTCCGCGTTGAATCCAACGAATGGGGCCGCTTCGACTGGCAGGCCGGCGTCTTCTATTTCGACGAAGACGTGACCATCAACAACTTCAACTACAACTCGTTGAAGCCGGGCAATCCGCAGACCGGCCACGTGGTGCAGAACCAGCGCAACAAGGCCTGGGCGGTGTTCGCCTCGGGTGACTTCGATGTCACCGACCGCTTCAAGCTGCGCGCCGGCGTGCGCTACACCCAGGACAAGAAGGACTTCAACGCCAGCGTGCTGCAGGCCGTCCTTCCGTTCGGCACCCCGGTCAGTGGCCCGTACCTGGCCAACACCGACGTCAACGACGTCAGCTGGGATGTCAGCGGCGTGTACAAGCTGACCGACAACGTGAATGCCTACGCCCGCGTGGCCAAGGGCTTCCGTGCGCCGTCGATCCAGGGCCGCCTGGCCTTCGCGCCGGGCCTGTCGCAGGCCGATTCGGAGAAGGTGATCTCGTACGAAGCCGGCATCAAGGCCGACCTGTTCGAGCGCCGCGCGCGCCTGGGCCTGAGCGTGTTCCGCTACAACGTTGACGGCCAGCAGTTGATCGCGGTGGGCGGCACCAACAACACCGCCACCCTGCTCAACGCTGACAAGACCATCGGCCAGGGCGTGGAGCTGGACCTGGAAGCCTATCTGGCTGACAACGTGCTGCTGACCTTCGGCAGCAGCTACAACGACACCGAGATCAAGGACAAGGATCTGGCGGTAGCGATCTGCGGCGGTGGCTGCACCATCAACGACCCGACCACCGTCATCAACGGTGGCACCTATGCGCTGGTGAACGGCAACCCGCTGCCGCAGGCGCCGAAGTGGATCCACAACGCGACCCTGCGTGTCGGTTTCCCGCTCAGCGATGGCAGCGAGCTGTATGCCTACACCGACTGGGCCTACCGCAGCGCGGTGAACTTCTTCATCTACGAGTCGCCGGAATTCCGCGGCCGTAGTTCGCTGGAAGGCGGCCTGCGCCTGGGCTACAACTGGGATTACGGCCAGTACGACGTGGCCGTGTTCGGCCGCAACCTGACCAACCAGACCCGCGTGGTCGGCGCGATCGACTTCAACAACCTGACCGGCTTCCTCAACGAGCCGCGTACCTGGGGCGTGGAGTTCACCGCGAAGTTCTGATGCGGTTGCTGCGTTGATGCAATGAAGAAGGGCCGGCGCAATGCCGGCCCTTCTGCTTTACACCCATCGGTAGTGCCGGCCGCTGGCCGGCAACAATTGAACCGCCAGGCGCTTACAGCGCGCTCTGCGGGCGCACCTTCAGCACCGCTTCCTCGGCCGCGCAGTCGCGGCTGGAGTGCAGGCCGGCCTTGCGCGCGGCAGCGATCTCCTTGCGTGCGGCCAGCAGGTCCTTGTTGAACGCGGCGTTGTCATGCAGGCGGGCCACGGCGGCGGCGCCCATGAAGCGGCCTTCGAGGATGTCGCTCTGCCAGTGCACGTTGCAGACCAGGCGGCTCTCGCCGTAGTTGCGGCCGCGCGCCTGGATGGCATCGGCGCGATCCGGTGCGATCTCCGACAGGATCAGGGCCCAGGCCCAGCCGATCGAGGTGTGGCCGGACGGGTATGAGCCGTTCTTGCGCAGGCCTTCTTCGTCCTTCGGCGAGCAGGTCGGTTCACCGTTGACCATGAACGGGCGCGGGCGCTGGTAGTGGTTCTTGGCGGCCTTGGTGGCGGCGCTGGCGTCGATCCGGCTGCGCTCCAGCAGGCGGTACAGCGCCGGGGTCTTCACCGCATCGACGTCGATGTCGGCGGCGCAGGAGAAGTGGTTGGCGCCTTCTGGGAAGCCGAGTTCGGCATCGACACCGGCCTGGGCGAAGCGCGGGCTGCCACGCAGCGCGCGGGCTTCACGGCTGACCTGTTCGTCGAGGGCGAGGGCGGCCGAACCGGCCACCGGCGGTGCCGGCACCAGGTCGAGGCTGGCCGGTACCGCGCTCTTGTCCAGATAGCCCACCGCCTTGGTAGTGATGTTGGCTTCGACGGCGGTCGGCTTGGCGGCGGTGGCGGCACAACCGGCCAGGGCCGCGATGACGGCAAGGCCGAGCAGCGGGCGGGCAGGGTGGGAAATCAGCGACATGGACAGGCTCCGGAGGAAAAACATCGCGCCATGATCGCAGCC
Organism: Stenotrophomonas sp. 96582_Sma; assembly: GCF_056480905.1. Classification (NCBI taxonomy): domain Bacteria; kingdom Pseudomonadati; phylum Pseudomonadota; class Gammaproteobacteria; order Lysobacterales; family Lysobacteraceae; genus Stenotrophomonas; species Stenotrophomonas sp. 96582_Sma. The sequence continues at coordinate 40,953 of NZ_CM151122.1, forward strand.
CGTATACGACACCGCAGTGGCCATCGGTCATACGGCCAGACCCGGCATGGTCATCCCGGTGATATGAAAAGCGTCATCGAGTGACGTCAGTCTCCTGAATCCGGGCGCAGCGCACGGACTTTCACGCGGCCGCGCCGCGAGCATCGGCACAACGGCAAGCACCAGGGGCCGTCCAGTTCCAGCCGGGTCGGGGGGATCCGTTGACAGAGGGAGAGAAGCGATGCGCAGCACCGCAACAGGAAGTACCGTCCTGGCCCTGCTCCTCGGGCTGGCAGCCGCGCCGGCTCAGGCGGCCGACGTGGTCGGCGTGGCCTTCGTGCATGGCACCGGCGCACAGACCAACGCCACCCAGGAGTACTGGCAGCCGGCGATCATCGACACCGTGCGCCAGGGCCTGCCGAACAGCAGCAACTACGTCGTCATCAACTGTGACTTCACCCAGTACATGTGGAAGCCGGAAGCGGCCGGCTGTCTGGCCAATCAGCTGACCGGCTTCATCGACAGCCGTGGCATCACCCAGCTGGTGGTGATCACCCACTCCAACGGCGGCAACGTGATGCGCTGGATCCTGTCCAACCCGACCTATGACAGCCGCTATCCGAAGATCATCCGCACGGTGCGCAAGGTCAACGCGCTGGCACCGTCTTCGGCCGGCACGCCGTTGGCCGATGCGGTGCTCAACGGCAACACCTTTGAAACCTCGCTGGGCTGGCTGCTGGGCTACAAGAACGACGCCGTGCGCCAGCAGCAGGTGGCGAGCATGGCCACCTACAACGCGCAGAACCTGTACGGCACCGCTGGTCGCCCGGCGCTGCCCAAACCGTTCCGTGCGGTGGTGGGCAGCGATGTGGAATCGGCGGTGTGGGACAGCAACAGTTACTGCGGTGGCTATGCCGCCAACGTCGGCCTGGAGTTCACCCAGAACTGGCTGTCGTCCTGCTCCGATGGCTTCCTGGAGTGCAGCAGCCAGAAGGCCGCCGGCACCACCTGGTTCACCGACAAGGCGCTTACCCAGGGTGCAGAACCGCTCAGCCACAACCAGAGCCGCCGCGAGTGCTTCGGCCTCGGCACCCTGCTGCGCAACGACCTGACCCAGTGAGGGAGACGACCATGACGATTCAATCCACCCTGCTGGCCGGCGCCACCCTGGCAGTGCTGTCCCTTTCCGCAGCGCAGGCCGCGGAGCCGCTGCAGGCCGCCCGTGCGGGCGATCAGGTGCCTGCCGCCCTGGTAGCCGCGCCGCTTCCCACCGATGAGAGCGAACACGCGCCACTGGCCTTTGCCTGGGCGCTGGACCCAGCACAACCGCTGCAGGCGGCCACGCCGTATGCCTCGGTCAGCCGCAGCTACTGGCAGCAGGTTGATGGCACGCAGCTGCAGCGAGGCCTGGACCTGCCACTGACGGCGCCGGATGCGGTGATCCAGCTGAGCCCGACCGCAGGTGCCCGCGCGCTGCCGGCCAACACGTTGCAGGTGCGCGACCCGGCCGGCCGCAGCAGCGTGGCGCGCAGTGTCGATGCGCGCGCGCTGCAGGACGCCGGCATGCCGGTCAGCGATGGCAGCAGCATGCTGCGTACCGGCGCGACCAGTGCCGTCGGTGCGTACACGCTGCAGAGCGCGCAGGCCCAGGGCCGCTACGTGGTGCAGGTGCTGGAGCCGAACAGCCCGCTGCGGCTGGAGGTGCAGGCCAACCAGGCCCAGGTGCTGGCCGGCGGTAACATGCAGCTGCAGGCACGCCTGCTGGAAGACGGCGCCACCACCGCGCAGCTGGCATCGCGTCGTGGTGGGCTGGGCGGTGAAGCCCTGCTGGTCGCACCGGATGGCCGCAGCTGGCCGCAGCGGTTGCTGCGAACCACCGATGGCAGCCTGCGCGCGCAGGTGCGGATCCCCGCCGATGTCGGCAGCGTGCAGGGGCTGTGGGAATTGCAGGTGTTCGCCCAGGCCGACGGTGTGCTGCGCGATGGCAAGGTCGCCTTTGCGGTGGCACGGCCGACTGCCCGCTTCAGTGGACAGGCCGCGCCGGACCCGGCCAGTCGGCAGGTGGCGCTGCCGCTGCAGGTGGCCGCCGCCGGCCGCTATGAGGCGCGGGGCACGCTGTACGCCACGGCCCGCGATGGCCAGTTGAAGCCGGTCGCACAGGCACATGCGGCCGCGTGGTTCGATGGCCCGGGCGCAGGCCAGCTGGTGCTGCCGTTCGACCAGGCGGCGTTGCCGGCCGGATTCGGTGCGCCGTACGAGCTGCGCGACCTGCAGCTGCAGGACCAGAGCCGGATGGCACCGATCGAGTCGCGCGCACTGGCGTTGCGGTTCTGAGCAAAGCGGTGGCGGGCCGGAACATCCGGCCCGCTGCCCCGCCTTCTGTAGAGCCGAGCCATGCTCGGCTGCTTCTGCTCGCGGCGAACGGCAGTCGAGCATGGCTCGACTCTACAGACGGTTACGGAGAGCGATGCATCTGTCTATCCCGCGTACGCGGTCAGTCGGCCTTCCTGCTCGACCACCGTAATCGCACCGCCGAACACCGCCGACAGCGGTTCGTTGCGCAGCAGCTCGGCGCGGGTGCCATCGGCCAGTACGCGGCCGTCGCGCAGCAGCACCACCCGCTCGATCTCGGGAATGATCTCTTCGATGTGATGGGTCACCAGCACCAGGGTGATGCCCTGCTGTGCCAACACCCGCATGGTCGCCACCAGCTGCTCGCGGGCGACCAGATCCAAGCCGGTGGAGGGCTCATCCAGCAGCAGTGCCTGCGGCCGGTTGACCAGCGCGCGGGCGATCAGCACGCGGCGGGTCTCGCCGGCCGACAGCTCTGCGTAGGCGCGTTCACGCAGCGACAGCGCGCCGGTCATCGCCAGTGTCTCGCCGACGCGTGCACGCATGTCGGCGGTCACCTCGCGGAAGGCCGGTACCACGTAGCTGGCGAAGAAGCCGGACAGCACCGCCTGTTCCACGGTCAGCCCGGGCATGTCGGCCAGGTTGCTGCTGAGGTCGCCGGTGACGATGCCCAGCTGCGAGCGCAGCCGGTCCACCTGCCAGCGGTTCTGGCCCAGCACCTTCACCGCCACCGCGCCGTCGCCCTGGGCCAGCGGGTACAGCTCGCGGGTGATCAGCTTGATGAAGGTGGACTTGCCGCAGCCGTTGGGGCCGAGCAGGGCGGTGTGCTGGCCCTGCGCGATGCGCAGGCTGAGCCCGTGCAGCACCTTCACCTGGCCGCGTACCACGGTGGCGCGGTCCAGTTCGATCAAGGGGGGCAGCTCCGGCAGGGGCGGGGCGGCGGTCATGGCGCTGGCGCGTGGATCAAGGCTCGACAACTCAGGTCCCCAACTGTGAACGGTGCCTCGGATGGCGATGCAAAGCATCGCCGCAGGGATGCAGTTTGCAACGCAAGCGCCCATGATGTCTGCCATCCCCGCGTCGATCCGGAGAGCCGTCATGCCAGATGCCCTGATGTCCCTGTTGACCGGTGGTGTGCTCGGCCTGGGGTGGTGGGCCATGCTGGCGGTGCTGCTGGTCTTCACCCAGATCACCATCTTCTCGGTGACCCTGTACCTGCACCGCAGCCAGGCCCATCGCGGGGTCGATTTCCACCCGGCGCTGGCCCATGTGTTCCGCTTCTGGCTGTGGCTGACCACCTCGATGATCACCCGCGAGTGGGTGGCCATCCACCGCAAGCACCACGCCAAGGTGGAGACCGAGGACGACCCGCACAGCCCGGTCACCCGTGGCATCGGCAAGGTGTTCTGGCACGGCGTGGAGCTGTACCGCGAAGCGCGTGGCATGCGCGCGGACATCGAGCAGTACGGGCGCGGCACCCCGGATGATGCGATCGAGCGCCGCCTGTATACCCCGCATGCCACGTTGGGGCCGGTGCTGCTGTTCGCGATCAATACCGTGTTGTTTGGCCTGCCGGGCGTGGCCCTGTGGGCGATCCAGATGGCATGGATCCCGTTCTGGGCCGCGGGCGTGGTCAATGGCCTGGGGCACTGGTGGGGCTACCGCAACTACGAGTCCGCCGACACCTCCACCAATCTCACGCCGTGGGGGTTCTGGATCGGTGGCGAGGAGCTGCACAACAACCATCATGCCTTCCCCAGTTCGGCGCGCTTCGCGATGCGGCGCTGGGAGTTCGATATCGGCTGGAGTGCGATCCGCCTGCTGCAGGCGCTGCGCCTGGCCAAGGTGCTGCGGGTGGCGCCGGCCATGGACGTGCGCCCGAACATCGCGGTGCCCGATGCCGAAACCCTGAAGGCGCTGCTGTCGCACCGCTTCCAGGCGATGACCGATTACCAGCGCAATGTGTTCATGCCGGCCCTGCGCGAGGAAGCCGCGCAGGCCGGGGCCAAGCTGCGTCGCCTGCTGCCGCGTCGGTTGCGCCGCGGCCTGGTCAACGATGGCCGCTGGCTGAAGCCGGACAGTCGTGCCCAGCTCAGCGAATGGGTGGCGCAGCGCCCGCGCATCCGCACCCTGGTCGAGTACCGCGCGCGGCTGGCGGCGCTGCTCGAGGCCCGCGGCCACGATGCCGCTGAGCGCCTGCATCAGTTGCAGGCGTGGTGCCGTGAGGCCGAGGAAAGCGGGATCGCCGCGCTGCAGGCCTATGCCGCACGGTTGAAGGGCTACAGCCTGGTGGGCGCGTGAGGGCTGGGTACGGGGTTCTGCTGGCGGTGCTGCTGCCGGGCGTGGCGCTGGCCCAGGTCACCGACACCACCAGCTACCTGCAGCGGATGGACAGCGATGGCGACGGCCGGGTGAGTGAATCCGAGTACGTGCAGTGGATGCTGTATGCCTTCGACCGCATGGACCGCAATGGCGATGGCGTGCTGAGCGCAGACGAGCTGCCCGGCGGCAAAGGCAGGGCGATCAGCCGCGAGCAGCAGCGGCAGGTGATCGTGCAGCGTTTCCACAAGCAGGATGCCAACGGTGATGGCGTCCTGGATGCCCGTGAACTGGCGGCACCGCCACGCTGAGCGGGCGTAGAATCGGTTCATGCCTGAACTGCCCGAAGTCGAAACCACCCGCCGCGGCCTGGCGCCGCACCTGCAGGGTCGCCGCGTGCATGGCGTGATCCTGCGTCGCGCCGACCTGCGCTGGCCGATTCCGCCGGAAGTGGCCGAGCTGCTGCCGGGGCAGCGCATCGAGGAGATCCGCCGGCGCGCGAAGTACCTGCTGCTGGATACCGCCATCGGCAGCGCGGTGCTGCACCTGGGCATGTCCGGCAGCCTGCGCGTGCTGCCCGGTGATACGCCGGTGCGCGCCCACGACCACGTCGACATCAGCCTGGACAACGGCCGCCTGCTGCGCTTCAACGACCCGCGCCGCTTCGGCAGCCTGCTCTGGCAGCCCGCCGGTGAGATCCATCCGCTGCTGCAGGGGCTGGGCCCGGAGCCGCTGGACGACGCGTTCGACGGCGACTATCTGTTCGCCCGCAGCCGTGGCCGCAGCGCGCCGGTGAAGACCTTCCTGATGGACCAGGCGGTGGTGGTGGGCGTGGGCAACATCTACGCCGCCGAGAGCCTGTTCAAGGCCGGCATCAGCCCGCTGCGCGAGGCCGGCAAGATCTCGCGCGGGCGGTATCAGCGGCTGGCCGACGCGGTGAAGGAAACCCTCGGCTACGCCATCACCCGTGGCGGCACCACGCTGCGCGATTTCATCAGCCCTGACGGCGCACCGGGCTATTTCGAACAGGAACTGCTGGTGTACGGCCGCGATGGGCTGCCCTGCCCGAACTGTGGCCGCGCGCTGAAGCACGCCACCATCGGCCAGCGCGCCAGCGTCTGGTGCAGCCATTGCCAGCGCTGAGCCGGGCGGCCAGCGGCAGCTGAACGGGCAGGGTACGTCTCCGCTGCCCGTTAACGTTTGTCTGCCTATGATGGCCGACCTTCCCTCTGTGCCTGACGCGCCTGCATGCAACGACGCGACTTCATCCGCAATGCCTCCCTCGCCCTGGCTGCATTCGGCCTGCCGTCCCTGCCCGCGTGCGCGGCCAGCAAGAGCGGCCAGATGGGCCTGCGCCGCCTCGGCCAGCCGCAGCCGTTCGACTTCGCCACCCTGAAGGGCCAGGCGCGCGCGCTGGCACAGGCACCCTACAAGAGCCACAAGCGGGTGCTGCCGGGCCGCCTGGAAGGCCTGGACTGGGACCAGTACCAGTCGATCGGCTACCGCCAGGACCATGCGCTGTGGGCTGACCAGCCGGGCAAGTTCCAGGCCAAGTTCTTCCACCTGGGCCTGTACTTCCACTCGCCGGTGCGCATGTTCGACGTGGTCGACGGCAAGGCGCAGGAGCTGGCCTATGACGGCGCGGCGTTCAACTACGGCAAGAGCGGCATCAAGGACGGCGAGCTGCCGGCCGATCTGGGCTTCGCCGGCTTCCGCCTGAACACCCGCAAGGACACCGACCGCGACTTCGCCGCCTTCCTCGGCGCCAGCTACTTCCGCGCGGTCGGCAAGGAAGGCCAGTACGGCCAGTCCGCGCGCGGCCTGGCGATCGACACCGGCATGGGCAAGCCGGAGGAATTCCCGGACTTCATCGCCTACTACCTGGAGCAGCCGTCGGCCGATTCGGAGACGATCGTGGTCTACGGCCTGCTGGATTCGCCCAGCGTGGCTGGTGCGTACCGCTTCGCCATCACCAATGGCGACGTGCTGCTGATGGATATCGACAGCGCGCTGTACCCGCGCAAGGCGATCGAGCGGCTGGGCATCGCCCCGTGCACCAGCATGTACCAGGTGGGCGAGAACGACCGCCGCATGGCATGGGACTGGCGCCCGGAGATCCACGACACCGATGGCCTGTCGCTGTGGACCGGTGCCGGCGAATGGATCTGGCGACCGCTGCTGAACCCGCGCAACCTGCGCTTCAACATGTTCGTCGACCGCAACCCGCGTGGTTTCGGCCTACTGCAGCGCGACCGCAACTTCGACCACTACCAGGACGACGGCGTGTTCTACGAGAAGCGCCCCTGCCTGTGGGTGGAGCCGAAGGGCGAATGGGGCGAGGGCTCGGTGCAGCTGGTGGAGATTCCCACCGTGGACGAGACCTTCGACAACATCGTGGCGTTCTGGAACCCGAAGGAAAAGCCGCAGCCGGGCCAGGAGCTGCTGGTCGGCTACCGCCTGTACTGGGGCGCCGAACCGCCGGCACGGCCGCCGCTGGCGCACTGCGTGGCCAGCCGCACCGGCCTGGGTGGCGTGGTCGGCAAGAAGCGCGAGTATTTCAGCTGGCGCTTCGCGGTGGACTTCGAAGGCGGCGAACTGGCCAGGCTGATCGACAAGGGCGAGGTCGAGGCCGTGGTGGAAGCCAGCCGTGGCCGGGTCGAGATCGTGTCGGCGCGCCCGCTGCGCGAGATCAACGGCTACCGCGCGATGTTCGACCTGGTGCCGCCGGAAGGCAGCACCGAGCAGATCGACATCCGCCTGTTCCTGCGCAGTGGCGGCAAGACCCTCACCGAGACCTGGCTGTACCAGTACACCCCGCCGCCGGCAGGTGCGCCGGAGCGCACGCTGTACTGAATGGATGCGGCCCGGTGCCGGCTACATGCCGGCACCGTTGTTTCAAGGCTTGCTGTCGGTGGCGTGCGACTGGGTCGGCACACCCACTTCCACCGTGCCCCGGCGGATCTTCATCCAGGTTTCGTCCTGCCAGCGTTCGTACTGCTTCGGGTCCCAGTACTTCGGGTCGTAGAGGCGATCGGCCTTGATGGTGCGGGAGATTCCGCCGTCCATGTACACGATGTCGACGTTGTTGGACATCGAGCCGACGCGGCTGCCGGTCATCTCGCGGCGCCCCTTTCTGAGCACTTCGGCCATGCGTGGGCGCGCGACTTCGTCACCATACTCGGCGCGCAGCGCGCTTGCCTGCGCGCGCGCCGCATCATGCTGCTCCAGCGGCAGCGTGGCCCAGTACTCGTTGCGCAGCTCGACGAACAACGGATAGCCACGTTCGGCCGCCACCTCCATCCAGGCATAGGCCATGACCGGATTGCGCGGCTGCTCTACCCCGTACCAGTACATCTCGCCGAGGTAGCCCTGGGCAGGCTTGTCCGCATACCGCGCGGCCAGCCGGAAGTTGTCCATCGCGCCGTTGACATCGTTGCGACGCAGCGCGTTGACGCCCCATTGCCGGTACATCATGTCCGGGTGGCTGTCCATGAAACCGGCGCCGATCACCGCCGCATCGTCTTCACCTGACGGGCGCTCGGCCGCGGTGGCCAGCAGGGGCAGCAACAGCAGCGGCAGCAGCAGCAGCAGGAGGGCAGAGCGCATGTCGGACGTCCAGTTCGGCAGCAGGGGAGCCGCAGCCTAGGCGCGACAGCGCGTGCTTGTAAACCGCTGGAGGTCATGGCGCACCGGCGCGCCTGCTACAGCGGCAGCGGCGCCTGCGCCGGATCGATCCGCCCTTCGCCGCGGGTGATCTTCTTGAACTCGGCGCGACTGACCGACACGTAGCGGTCGTTGCCGCCGATCTCCACCTGCGGGCCGTCCTGCACCGCGTGGCCATGCTCGTCCACACGCACCGTCATCGTCGCCTTCTTGCCGCTGTGGCAGATGGTCTTGATCTCCTGCATCTCATCGGCCCAGGCCAGCAGGTACTGGCTGCCTTCGAACAGCTCGCCGCGGAAGTCGGTGCGCAGGCCGTAGCACAGCACCGGAATGCGCAGCTGGTCGACCACTTCGCTGAGCTGCCAGACCTGGGCGCGGGTCAGGAACTGCGCCTCGTCCACCAGCACGCAGCCCATCGGGCCGTTGGCTGCCAGATCCTGTTCAACCCAGCGCTGCAGGTCGGTATCGCGGTCGAAGGCCATGCCGTCCGCACGCAGGCCGATCCGCGAGGCGACCACCCCGGCGCCGGCACGATCGTCCAGGCGCGGGGTCAGGATCGCCACCCGCATGCCGCGCTCGCGGTAGTTGTGGGCGCTCTGCAGCAGGGTGGTGGTCTTGCCGGCGTTCATCGCCGAATAGTAGAAGTAGAGCTTGGCCATCGACGGATTGTACGCCGCAGCCCCGCTTCGCCGAAGCCGTTCAGCAACCCCACCGGCGGCCCGCTGTGGTCGTCACCCGGCCCCGCTACAATCCCCATCCCATGCACGGTCTCAATCCCCCCCAAGCCGCCGCCGTCCTGCACATCGAAGGTCCATTGCTGGTGCTCGCCGGCGCGGGCAGCGGCAAGACGCGTGTGATCGTGGAAAAGATCGCCCACCTGATCGGTTGCGGCCGCTATCCGGCGCGCCGCATCGCGGCGATCACCTTCACCAACAAGTCGGCCAAGGAAATGCGCGAGCGCGTGGCCAAGCGCCTGCGCGAGCAGGACGCCGACGAGGTGACCATCTGCACCTTCCATGCGCTGGGCCTGAAGTTCCTGCAGATCGAGCACGCGGCCGTTGGCCTGAAGCGCGGCTTCTCGATCTTCGATGCCGACGATGCCGCTGCGCAGATCAAGGACCTGATGTACGGGGCCAAGCCTGACGACATCGAGGACATGAAGAACCTGGTGTCGCGCGCGAAGAACGCCGGCCTGTCGCCCGAACAGGCGATGGCCGCCGCGCGCAGCAATCGCGAAAAGGAGGCGGCCAGCGTCTACGAGCGCTACCAGCTGCGCCTGACGGCGTTCAATGCGGTCGACTTCGATGACCTGATCCGTCTGCCGGTGCAGATCCTGGAAGAAAATCCGGAGATCGCGCTGGCCTGGCGCGAGCGCATCGGCTACCTGCTGGTGGACGAATGCCAGGACACCAACGACGCGCAGTACCGGCTGCTCAAGCAGCTGGCCGGTGACAAGGGCAACTTCACCTGCGTGGGTGACGATGACCAGTCGATCTATGCATGGCGCGGCGCCAATCCGGAAAACCTGCAGCAGATGGGGCGCGACTATCCCACGCTGGAGATCATCAAGCTGGAGCAGAACTACCGCTGCTCCAACCGCGTGCTGCGCGCGGCCAATGCCCTGATCGCCAACAATCCGCACGAGCACCTGAAGAAGCTGTGGAGTGACCAGGCCGACGGCGAACGCATCCGCGTGTGGGAGTGCCGCAACAGCGAACATGAGGCGGAAAAGGTTGCCGCCGAGATCGCCTTCGTGGCGCAGTCGCGCAATGTGCCGTGGAGTGATTTCTGCATCCTGTTCCGCGGCAACTTCCAGTCGCGTCCGCTGGAAAAGGCAATGCAGCTGCTGCGCATTCCCTACCACCTGACCGGCGGCACCATGTTCCTGGAACGCCAGGAAGTGAAGGACACGCTGGCCTGGCTGCGCCTGCTGGTGAACCCGGACGACGACACCGCGTTCATGCGTGCGGTGCAGTCACCCAAGCGCGACGTCGGTGCCGGCACGCTGGCCAAGCTGGCCGAGCTGGCGCAGGAGAAGGACATGCCGATGGCGCAGGCTGCCGAGGCGATCGGTGCCCTGCAGCAACTGCCCCCGCGCGCGGCCAACAGCCTGGCGCGCTTCACCGACATCCTGCGTGACCTGCGTGCACAGACCCAACAGGTCACTTCCGGCGACATGATCCGCAAGGTCGCCAAGGAATCCGGCCTGCTCAGCGAACTGCGCCAGCAGGCCAAGGAAGAGGCGAGTTACCAGCGCCGTGCCAACAACATCGAGGAACTGGCGCAGTGGTTCGAGGGGGGCCCGCGCGGTGCCACTGCCGCCGACCTGGCCGGCCAGCTGGCGCTGCTGTCGCGCAGCGACAAGGACGAGGGCGGCAACCAGGTGCGCATGATGACCATGCACGCCTCCAAGGGCCTGGAATTCCCGTACGTGTTCATCGTCGGCTGCGAGGATGGCGTGCTGCCGCACCAGGTCAGCCTGGACGAGGGCAACCTGCAGGAAGAGCGGCGCCTGCTGTACGTGGGCATCACCCGCGCCAAGATCCAGTTGTGGATGAGTTACAGCAAGCTGACCCGCAAGTTCGGTGAGCACGTGCGGTTGAAGCCGAGCCGGTTCTTCGAGGAGATTCCGGCGGAGGAGATCCAGCGCGATGGTGCTGATCTGGTGGCCGATGCGGTGCGCAAGAAGGAACGGGCGAGTGCGGGGTTGGCGGCGATCGAGGCGCTGTTCGATTGACCGGCGAACGGCGCAGCCCCTCGTGGCTGCCGCCGTTCGCAGCGCATTCGTGGTGGGCCGGGCGGGTGGGCTGGTCGGGACACGCCGTAAACCCGTCCATGGGGGCTCGGCCGCGGCTTGCTCGTGTGCGCTGTCCTGCGCACACGGCAAGACCGGGGTTGGGCGTCCTGCCCAACCCGCCCGAGGCATGCCTCGGGCCCATGCCGCGGACGGTCCCGCCCAGCCCACCTGCCCGGCCTCTGACAGGTTCCGTGCGCGCCAGCCACGGAAAAGAAAAAAGAAAATCAAAAGCAACAGCCGGGGGTTGAGGCAGAATCGGGGTTTCGGCTGGAGGTCTGCGCGTGCATCCAATTGAAAGCGAACGCCTGCGCCTGCGTGCGATTGAACCTGATCGCGATGCGGCACCGATGCTGGCGCTGTTGAATGATCCGGGCTTCGTGCGCTTCATCGGTGACCGCAACGTGCGCAGTGAAGAACAGGCGCGTGAGTACATCGCGCTGCGGGTGCTGCACAGCTACGCGTTGAATGGGTTCGGCATGTATGCGATCGAGCGCTTGTCCGATGGGGCATGGCTGGGCAATGCCGGTCTGGTGCGGCGCGATGGCCTGCCAGCGCCGGACATCGGTTACGCCGTGCTGTCGGACTTCGCCGGGCAGGGCTACGCCGGCGAGGCGGCGCGGGCGGTGTTCAACCATGCGCGCACCGTGCTGGGCGTGCAGGACCTGTATGGCATTACCGATCTGGACAACGTGGTGTCCGGGAAGATCCTGCTGGGCCTGGGCATGCAGGAGCGCGGGGTGATCCAGTTGCCGGGCATCGAAACGCCCAGCCGGCTGTACGCCACCTTGGGTGCGGCTGACGTCGGGTAGTGCCGGCCGCTGGCCGGCACAGTAGCAGCTGACGGTGGGTGCCGACCGTTGGTCGGCACGATTCAGATGCAGTGCCGACCAACGGTCGGCACCCACCATCAACCGCGCAGTTCGGCCAGCTGCGCCTGCAGCTCGGCCACGGCCGCTTCCAGCTGGGCCACGCGCTCGGCCAGGCCCGGATCGGCCGCGTCGCTGCCACCGCCGCTGCTGGCGTATTTGGCGGCGAGCGCCGCGCCGTCCACTTCACCGCACAGCAGGTGCATGTAGCGGTCTTCGCGCTGGCCGCTGGCGCGCGGCAGCACCACCAGCAGCGCGCGCTGCTGCAGGCGCTCGATGGCGTGGCGGGCTTCGTCGGCGTCGGCGAAGCGGTGCAGGCGCTCGCTGCGCGTGACCAGTTCGCCCAGGGTCTGCGGCCCACGCAGCAGCAGCATCGCCAGCAGAACGGTCTGCTGCCGGGTCAGGTCCAGCGCGGCCTGCAGGCGGTGCTCGTAACGGTCTGCGCGCGAGGAGAAGTGCTGGCGGGCCAGGCCCAGTGTTTCCAGCTGGCGCAGCGCGTGCTGCACGCTGCCGGCATCGACGTTCATCACCGGCTCGCGGGCGGTCTTCTGGTTGGCGGCCGATTGGGCGGCGTTGACCGTCAGCGGATAGGTGTCCGGGGTGGTTGCCTCCTTCTCCACCAGGCAGCCCAGCAGGCGGGCCTGCACGGCGTCGAGCAGGGGGACGTCGGGGGTCTGGGTGGAATCGGTCATGGCGGCCTCCGGAAGGGCAACGGGTCAACCGCCAAGCATAGCCGTCCCGGGACCGCCTTTGCCGGTAAAATGCGCCGGTATATCTGATTGCCGGTGAATCCATGCGTCGTCCCGTTTCCCTGTCCCTGACCCTGCTCGCCACCGCGGCGCTGGGCCTGTCCGCCTGCAAGCGCGTGGATGCGCCTGCCGCCGAAGCCGCTGCCCCGGAGGCCCCGGCCGCCGCTGCCAAGGCCGACGGCGCGCTCGATGCCACTGCCAACGACAATCTCAATGCGGTGCTGTGGATGCAGCGCGCGCAGGAGTACAAGGCGATCACCGAGCAGACCTACCGTGCCGCCGCCGACCACCTGGATGCCGCGCTGAAGGAAGCCCACTGGGATGCGCTGGTGCCGGAAGAACGCGGCAACGAGGCCAAGGGCCTGAAGCCGGCGGTGGTGCTGGACGTGGATGAGACCGTGCTGGACAACTCGCCCTACCAGGCGCGCCTGGTGCGCGACGGCAAGGAATACGACGAGCTGACCTGGGACCAGTGGGTGGCCGAAAAGAAGGCCAAGGCCATTCCGGGCGTGGTTGATTTCGCCAAGGCCGCCAACGCCAAGGGCGTGACCCTGCTGTACATCTCCAACCGCGCCGTGCACCTGAAGGACGCAACCCTGGCCAACCTGCGCGAGCAGGGCCTGCCGGTGGCCGATGACAGCGTGTTCCTGGGCCTGGGCACCGTGGTCGAAGGCTGCGAGCAGGCCGGCAGCGAGAAGAACTGCCGCCGCCGCCTGGCCGGGCAGAAATACCGCGTGCTGATGCAGTTTGGCGACCAGCTGGGCGATTTCGTCGAAGTGACCGCCAACACCAACGACGGTCGTGACGCGCTGCTGCAGCAGTACCACGACTGGTTCGGCGAGCGCTGGTGGATGCTGCCGAACCCGACCTACGGCGGCTTCGAGCCGGCGCAGTTCAACAACGACTACAGCCAGTCGCGCCAGGCCCGCCACGACGCCAAGCGCGCTGCGCTGGACTACGCGCCGTGAGCCGCGCGCCGCTGCCGCTGCGCGATGACGAGCGCCTGATCTTCGCGCTGGACGTGCCGGACCGCGTGCAGGCGCTGGAGTGGGTCGACCGCCTCGGCGACAGCGTGGCGTTCTACAAGATCGGCATGGAACTGCTCGCCTCCGGCGAGTACTTCCAGGTGCTGGACGAGCTGGCCCGCCGCGACAAGCGCGTGTTCGTCGACCTGAAGTTCTTCGACATCCCGGCCACCGCCGCGGCGGTGATCAAGCGCCTGTCGCAGTGGCCGGTCAGCTACGCCACCATCCACGGCTGGCACCCGGCGATGATGGAAGCCTGCGCCGCCGCCAACAGCAGCGACATGCGCCTGCTGGCAGTGACCGTGCTGACCTCGATGGGCCGCCCGGACCTGGCGCAGATGGGCATCGACCGTGAGCCGGTGGACGTGGTGGTCGAGCGCGCGCTGGCCGCGCAGGCGGCCGGCATCGATGGCGTGATCGCCTCGGGCCAGGAAGCCGGCCCGATCCGCGCCGCTACCGGCGCCGGGTTCTCGATCGTCTGCCCGGGCATCCGCCCCGGTGGCCCGGTCGGCGATGACCAGAAGCGTACCGTTGGCGTGGCCCAGGCCTTTGCCGATGGCGCCGATGCCATCGTGGTCGGTCGCCCGATCCGCCTGGCCGCCGATCCGCAGGCTGCGGCCCGGGCCATCCAGCAGGAAATCGCGTCGGCGTTGGCTACGCGCTGAGATTCCCCTGCGCAGTCTGCAGGCCCGAACGCCATCCCGACCCGCGCGGGATGGCGTTTTTGCATCCGCCGAAGGACTGGTTGTGCCCGAATCGCCGTAAAACCTGCCGTAGATTTCATTGCCCCGGCGCAAGGCATCAGGCTAATCAATAAAATCAATGATTTATATGACACTACGTGAAGTGTTGCCTTAACTTGAGCTGCAGCGTAGGATCGCCGCCATCCGGTCCTCGGACCGGACATGTGCCACAACACTGTCCACCGGCCCTGCGCCGGCTTGAAGAGCCTGTGATCCTCGTGATCCCGGCTCTTTTTTTTATTCCGATCAGTGACTTGCACAAGCAACTGCGGAAACCGTGACGTCCCGGCTTGCCGCTGTCACCTCGCAGGCCGCAAGATGCGGACCGGTCCGGGGAGTCCGAGTGCATGAGCGTGGCAGTGCGAGGAAGGTCTGCGCGTGGATGGGGGCTGGCAGTCATGCTGCTGGCCGTGGCCGCGTGCCGTGAACCGGCCAACGATCCGGCCAGGCCGGCAGCCGAACCGGTTGCGGCGGTGCAGGCGATGGCCCTGCGCCTGGCCGAGGACGATCTGATCGGCTACGCGAAGCTGTCGGTTCCACCCAGCCAGTACCAGCGCTTGCAGCAGGCCTGGGCCGACGGCCACAGCCAATGGCCGCTGACCGAGCTGCCGTTGGGCGACCAGCTGCTGCCGATGCTGGCCGCACTGCGCAAGCCCAACGCCAGTACCGAACTGCAGCGCAGCTTCGACCGCCAGCTGGCAGGCCAGGCCAGCGCGGTACGCCAAGCGGCGCAGTCGATGGGCAATTTCGGCGTGCAGTACCTGCGCCACCAGAAGGGCTACACGCCTGGCCAGCAGGCCCATTACGTCGCTCTGGTGCAAACCCTCGCCGAGTGGGCGCAGGGAGCACCCATCAGCGACCGCGCCCGTGCGCGCAACACCATCGCCGCGCTGGTGGGGGCCGCCGGCAAGGTCGGCTTCGACGATGAGGCCGGCCTGCAGGCCGCGGGCATGGAAGGCAGCCTGCAGCAGCTGGCGCCGTTCATCCATACCCTCAAGGCGGTGCTGGGCAGCTACGGGTTGGGCGTGGATGACGCACTGCGCAGCGTGTGCGGTGAACTGCTGTCGGTGGAGGGCGACAACGCGCTGGTACGCCTGCACTACGACCTGGCGGGGCGTGAGATGACCCTGCAGCTGCCGCTGAGCCGCCGCGAGGGCCATTGGTACCTGACCCGCACCCTGGCCGACACCGATGCCCTGCTGCGCAAGGCCGACGCGGCCCGTGCCGCAGCGGCGCCGGCACCGGCCGAGACCCCGCCCGAGGGTGGGGAAGCGGCAACACTGCCGCCTAAGCCATAATGGCGCCGATGTCGAAACAGAACCCGCTGCCGTTCCCCGGCGAAGAATCCCAGTCGACGCCCGCCGATACGGTGCCGGCGTCCCCCTCGACCGGTACCGGCCCGAACCCGGTACCGCCGCCCGCGCATGCGCGTCCGGCCGGCCGCCGCCCGCTGTGGGCTCGCCTGCTCGGCCGTCTGGTCGAGCCGTGGCTGTCGCTGAAGATCGAACCGGAAGACCCGGGCCAGTACAACGATGGCCGCCCGGTCATGTACGTGCTGGAAGACTACGGCCTGTCCAACGCGCTGATCCTGGACAAGGCCTGCCGCCAGGCCGGCCTGCCGTCGCCGCTGGTGCCGCTGGCCGGTGACCCGACCGGCCGCAAGCGCGCCTACCTGGCGCTGTCGCGGCGCAGCTCCAGCAACTCGCTGATTCCCGAACAGCGCGGCGCCAAGACCCACTCCGATTCGCTGGCCAAGGTGCTGCAGGCCCATCGCGTGCGCGATGACCTGGACGTGCACCTGGTGCCGGTGTCGATCTTCGTCGGTCGCGCGCCGGACAAGCAGAGCGGCTGGTTCGCCGTGCTGTTCTCGGAAAACTGGGCGCTGGTCGGCCGCTTCCGCCGGCTGCTGGCGGTGCTGCTCAACGGCCGCAGCACCATCGTCCGCTTTGCCCCGCCGATCTCGCTGCGCAGCACCGTGGACGAAGGCCTTGAGCCGGAGCGCACGGTGCGCAAGCTGCAGCGCGTGCTGCGTACCCATTTCCGCCGCATCCGTGAATCGGTGATCGGCCCTGACCTGTCGACGCGGCGCCTGCTGGTCGACCAGGTGCTGGCCGCCGAACCGGTGCGCGAAGCGATCGCCGCACAGGCCAAGCGCGACAATTCGAAGCCGGCCGATGCCTGGAAGAAGGCACACGCCTACGCCTGGGAAATCGCCGCGGACTATTCCAGCCCGGTGGTGCGTTCGGCCAGCTTCATGCTCAGCCACGTGTGGAACCGCATCTATGCGGGCGTGCTGGTGCACCACCTGGACAAGTTCAAGGCCGCCGCGCCGGGCCACGAAGTGGTCTACGTGCCCAGCCACCGCAGCCACATGGATTACCTGCTGCTGTCCTACCTGCTGTACGACCGTGGCATCGTGCCGCCGCACATCTTCGCGGGTATCAATCTGAACCTGCCGGTGGTCGGTACCCTGCTGCGCAAGGGCGGTGCGTTCTTCGCGCGCCGTAGTTTCCGTGGCAATCCGCTGTATTCGGCAGTGTTCTCCGAATACATGGCGCAGCTGGTGTCAGGCGGATATTCCATCGAGTACTTCGTCGAAGGTGGCCGCTCGCGTACCGGCCGACTGCTGCAGCCCAAGGGAGGTGTCATCTCGATGACCCTGCGGGCCTATCTGCGCCAGCCGCGCAAGCCGGTGCTGTTCCAGCCCATCTACATCGGCTACGAGAAGCTGATGGAAGGCAACAGCTATCTGGACGAGCTGTCCGGCCGGCCGAAAGAAAAGGAATCGATCTGGTCGCTGCTGTGGGGCATCCCCAAGGTGCTCAAGCAGAACTACGGCCAGGTGGTGGTGAACTTCGGCGAGCCGATCGAGCTGACAAGTGTTCTTGCAGCCAATGCTCCCGAATGGGATGGCCGGGCTGTGCCGGAGGATGAGAAGCCGGCTTGGCTGATGAAGACCGTCGATACTCTCGCGCAGAGCATCAACGTGCGCGTCAATGCCGCCGCCGACGTCAACCCGATCAACCTGCTGGCGCTGGCCCTGCTGTCCACGCCGAAACACGCGATGGGCGAGGCCGACCTGATCGCGCAGATCGAGCTGTGCAAGACCCTGCTGGTCGAGATGCCGTACTCGGACCGGGTGACGGTGACCCCGCACTCGCCGGAGCGGATCATCGCCCATGCCGAGGAAATCAACGTCCTCACCCGCATCAAGCACCCGCTGGGCGACGTGCTCAGCGTCAGCGGCGATACCGCAGTGCTGCTGAGCTACTTCCGCAACAACGTGGTGCACCTGTTCACCGCCTCGTCGTGGGTGGCCTGCTGCTTCCAGAACAACCGCCGCATGAGCCGCACCGGCCTGGTCCAGCTGGGCCGTACGGTATATCCGTTCCTGCAGGCCGAGCTGTTCCTGCCGTGGAGCGAGGACGAGTTCGCCCAGCGCATCGACCGGACCATCGATGTGTTCGTGCGCGAAGGCCTGCTGCAGAACGTCAACGATGACGATGGCGGCATCCTGGCGCGCAACACCGGGCAGACCGACGAGGTGTTCCGCCTGCGTGCGATCGGCCATTCGCTGCAGCAGGCGTTCGAGCGCTATTACATCGCCATCTCGGTACTGGTGAAGAACGGCCCCGGCGTGCTCGGCGCGGCCGAGCTGGAAAGCCTGTGTCAGCAGGCCGCGCAGCGGCTGAGCCTGCTCTATGCACCGGCGGCACCGGAGTTCTTCGACAAATCCCTGTTCCGTGGCTTCATCCAGAAGCTGCGCGAGCTGCGCCTGGTGTGGCCGGACGAGAACAGCAAGCTGCTGTTCGACGAACGCCTGGACGCCTGGGCCAAGGATGCCAAGTTCATCCTCGGCCGCGAGCTGCGCCACACCATCGAGCGGGTCAGCCCGGAAGCGGCCCGTCCGGACGAGCCTGCGCCGCAGGATTGAAGGCAGCGCCCGGCGATGCCCGGCGAACGGCATGCCAACCAAGGTTGGCATCTACCGGGGCGAAGCAGTAGATCCACGCCATGCGTGGATGGGCCACCGCTCAGGCCGGTTCGTCGGGAATCTGCAGGCTTTCCAGCCTGGCGATGCAGTCCTTCAGCTGAAGCTTGCGCCGCTTCAGGCGCTTGGCTTCCAGCTCGTCCTCGCCATTGGCGGCCATGCGGGTGATCTGTTCATCCAGCAGGCGGTGCTCGGCGCGCAGGGCGGCGAGGTGCTCGACGATCTCGGCGGGGCTGTAGGTGTCCACAGCCTCCGAGCATACACAGCGATGATGACTGCCGGGAGAGGGGAATCCCGACCCCCGGCCGTGGCCGCTCCGAGCCGTTAGAATGGAACCCATGAGTGCCGTGATTTCCCTTCCCGATCCCCAGCCGCGCATCGCCCGTGATCCGCGCGTGGCCGAGCGCGAGCAGCACAAGCTGGCCAAGCGCCTGCGCCGCCAGGTCGGCGAGGCGATTGCCGACTTCGGCATGATCGAGGCCGGCGACAAGGTCATGGTCTGCCTGTCCGGCGGCAAGGACAGCTACACCCTGCTGGACGTGCTGCTGCAGCTGCAGAAGAAGGCGCCGGTGCCGTTCGAGCTGGTGGCGGTGAACCTGGACCAGAAGCAGCCGGACTTCCCCGAGCACGTGCTGCCGGAGTACCTGGCCGGGCTGGGCGTGCCGTACCACATCATCGAGCAGGACACCTATTCGGTGGTCAGCCGGGTCATCCCGGAAGGCAAGACCATGTGTTCGCTGTGCTCGCGGCTGCGTCGTGGCGCGCTGTACAACTACGCCGAACTCCATGGCTTCACCAAGATCGCGCTGGGCCACCACCGCGACGACATGGTGGCCACGTTCTTCATGAACCTGTTCCACCACGCCAAGCTGTCGGGCATGCCGCCGAAGCTGCGCAGCGATGACGGCAAGCACGTGGTGATCCGGCCGCTGGCCTACGTGCGCGAAAGCGACATCGTCGAGTACGCACAGGCCCGCCAGTTCCCGATCATTCCCTGCAACCTGTGCGGCAGCCAGGAGAACCTGCAGCGCCGCCAGGTCGGCCTGATGCTGAAGCAGTGGGAAAAGGACCACCCGGGCCGCATCGAGCAGATCGCGCGTGCCATGGGCGAAGTCCGGCCCTCGCAGCTGGCCGACACCACCCTGTTCGACTTCATGGCGCTGGGCCGTCGCGACGACGCGCCGCTGCCCGACGCCCATGCCTGGCTGGCCGGTTCCCCGGCCGACGCCGACGCAGATCCCGAGACGCCCACCGTTTAAGGTCGGTCGCCCTTCCTCTTTGCCATCCGGAATTCCATGTTCTTTCGCAACCTGACGTTCTTCCGTTTCCCGACCACCACCGATTTTTCCGAAGTCGACACCCTGCTGCCGCACGCGCTGCTGAAGCCGGTCGGCGCACTGGAAATGAATTCGCGCGGCTTCATCTCGCCGTTCGGCCGCGAGGAGAAGGAACTGCTCTCCCACCGCATCGCCGAACATCTGTGGCTGACCGTGGGCGGCGAGGACAAGATCCTGCCGGCGGCGGTGGTCAACGACCTGCTCGAGCGCAAGCTGGAGGAGATCGAGGAGAAGGAAGGCCGCCGCCCGGGTGGCCGCGAGCGCAAGCGCATGAAGGACGACCTGCTGCATGAACTGCTGCCGCGCGCCTTCGTGAAGTCCTCGCGCAACGACGCCTTCATCGACCTGCAGCACGGCTACGTGGCGGTGGATACCTCCAGCCGCAAGACCGGCGAGTACTTCATGTCCGACATCCGCGGCCTGCTCGGCAGCTTCCCGGCGATGCCGCTGAATGCCGAAGTCGCACCGCGTTCGATCCTGACCGGCTGGATCGCCGGCGAGCCGCTGCCGACCGGGCTGAGCCTGGGCGAAGAGTGCGAGATGAAGGACCCGGTGGAAGGTGGCGCGGTGGTCAAGTGCCAGCACCAGGAACTGCGCTGCGACGAGATCGACAAGCACCTGGACGCCGGCAAGCAGGTGACCAAGCTGGCGCTGATCTTCGAAGACAACCTGTCCTTCGTGATCGGCGACGACCTGATCGTGCGCAAGCTGAAGTTCCTCGACGGCGCCCTGGACCAGCTGGAGCATGCCGACGAAGACGGCCGCCGCGCCGAGTTCGATGCCCGCTTCGCCCTGCAGAGCGCCGAGATCCGCCGCCTGTTCCTCTTGCTGGAAGAAGCCTTCAAGCTCAGCAAGGCTGACTGAACAGGCAGCCCGACGGCCGCCGGTCATCCGGCGGCCCGAAGCGGCGCTATGCTGGGCGCATGAGCCGTCTGCTGCGCCGCCTGATCAGCCCGACCCCGCCCGCCACCGTACAGCGCGACACCGTTCGCCTGCGCCTGGAGGATGCCGAGATCGAGGTGCTGCGCGTGCGCGATCCACGTGCGCGCCGCATCAAGCTGAGCGTGGACGAACGCGGCGCACGTTTGACCCTGCCACCGCGAGCAAGCCTGGTGATGGGCGAACGCTTTCTGGAACAGCACCGCGACTGGCTGGCATTGCAGCTGCGCCAGTACCAGGGCCAGGGCCTGCCGGCACCGCTGCAGCCCGGCGAAGACGGTGTGCTGCCCCTGCGTGGCGAACTGCTGCCGCTGCGCTGGCAGGAAGGCCGCTACGCGCGGCTGGAGATCGACGAGCACGGCGCCTGCGTGCAGTGGCCGACCCGCGGCGGTGATGCCACCCTGCGCCGCCTGCTGCGCGAGTTCTACGAAGCCCAGACCCGCGCCGACGTCGGCCGATGGCTGCCGAAGTACCTGCCCACCCTGCCGCGCGCACCCAGCCGCCTGCGCCTGAAGGTGATGTCCTCGCAATGGGGCTCACTTGCCCCGGACGGCAGCATGGCACTGGACCTGGCCCTGGTGCTGGGCCGATCCGAGGCGTTCGAGTACGTGCTGGTGCACGAACTCTGCCACCTGATCCAGCCGAATCACTCACCCGCGTTCTGGCACGAAGTGGAACAACGCTTCCCCGCCTGGCGCGAACAGCGCGATTACTTCCAGCTGGAAGGGCGACGCCTGAAGGCCATGCTCCGGCAACTGCTGTAGCGCCCGCGCTACAGCAGTTGCCCACGCATTCTTCCTCTACCCCCGCCTTCGGCGCGCCCCTTCAACAGAAGGGGCTTCACTCAAGACCGCGTGCTGAGCAGTCGAGCAAGCTCGACTCTACAGAAGCGCACACAGCGCGCGACCCGCTTCCGCTCTTGCTCTTCTTTCTCTCTTCCGTGGCTGGACACGCACGGAAACTGTCTGAGGCCGGGCGGGTGAGCCATGCAGGGGCGTTGGCGCCATGGATGGCGCCATCGAGCTTACAAGGGTGAAGGCGCTTTGCTTGCGAAGCACTGCTTCGCAAGCGCCTGAACGCACAGCCGCCAGCGGCTGGGCCGGGCCCCGGAGGGGGACTTGCAGCGACCCCTGCGCAATCCACCCCACCCGGCCAAGCACGGCTTCTGATCTGAACGACCCACCACGAGGGGCTCAGCCGTTGGTCGAAACCCTCACCCCGCCCGCAGCGCCGCCGCCGCCGCCCACCGCGCCGCCACCCGCGGCGCCGTAATGCACACCGCCTGATCGGTCACTGTCGTCACCGCGCGCTCCAGCAGCTGGATATCCGCCTCATGCTGGCGCGCCACATGCGGATCCTCGAAGAAGATCGCGCGCTGGCAACGCCCCTCCAGCACCCGGTCGGCAATCTGCGCATCACCGCCCATCGGGCCGCTCTGGTAGCGCGTCACCCACGGCGTATCACGCGGCCAGCCCCGGCTCCAGGCCAGCGCGTTCAAACGCTGGCCGGTGGTCCCGGTGGCCACCCGCTCACCGAACCGGGCCAGCACATCGAAGTGCTCATCGGCGAAGGCCAGCATCGCCGGCTTCATCGCATCGTGCGCGATCAGCGCCAGCGTCTGGCCTTCGAACGCATGCAGGTCGTCGGCGCCGGCATCGGCTGCCAGCCCGGCGTGGACGCGCTCCACCTCCACCCAGTCGCGTGCGGTGGCCACGGTCGAAATGAACGGCTTGCCGTGGATCACGCACTGCCGCTTGAGCGCGGTTGCTTCCGGAAACACCGAGGATGGATCGACCGGGTCGATCAGGTAGATCGCGCCATCCAGTGTCCGATCCGGACCCATGCCAACGACTTCGGCGACCAGCTTCATCAGGCCACCCTCGCGTCCGTAGGGATAACGGTGCAGGCCCGCGTACCCGGTCAGGAAGCCCTGCCGTTCGATCGCGTCATGGGTGCGGCCGACCGCATGCAGCGACACGCCCAGCTCGCGCAGGCCGGCCTCGCTGCTGCGCAGCCAACGGAACAGCGCAGCGCGCGCGTCGTGGTGATGAAGACGGTTGGCAGCCAGGCCGATGCGCATCGAACGCTCCGCAGGTACGGGTGAAGGCGGCAGTGTATGTCGGCATTCCCCCATCTGGATGCTTTTACAACTTTCTTCATTGCCGTCGGCCCGGGCGTCGATAGCGTGGCAGGCAGCGGTACCGCAGCGCGGCCGTTCCTTCCGCCCGCGAGATGAGGATGCCTACCGTGAATGTCGCCGGCTTCCCGGCAGCCATTGCTGTCATGTCCAGCCTGCTGCTGCCTGCCGCGGCCTCCGCCACGGGCTGCAGCACACCGCTGCGCATCGCCTGGCCGTCCGACCGTGCTCCTTTGTCGTCCAGCGAACAGGGCGAAGCCCGGGGGCTCGGCGCGGCGTACCTGAAGCTGCTGGGCGGGCAACGGCCACTGCAGCTGTTGCCCGTGCCGGCCACCAGCGTGGACCGGGACGAGCTGCCGGCCGGCACCCAGGCGCTGCTGGGATGGCCACGCTCGCAACTGCCTGCCGGATGGGTGGTCAGCACGCCCTACCTGCAGCTGCCACAGGTGATCGTGCGCCGGGAGGATGCGCCGCCGGTGCTGGGCCTGGAAGATCTACGTGGACGCATTGTGGCCAGCCCCAGCCGGGTGCCGCTGCAGGGGCTGCTGGCCGAGCAGGCAGCGGGTGCACAGCTGCTGCCTCCGGCAGCGCTGGACGATGCACTCCCGCTGCTGGGTACCGGATTGGTCGATGCGGTGGTCGCCAACCTCGGCGACGTCGAGGCGGCGTTGCGCCGCTACCAGGGCGATGCACTGCTGATCGCCGCGCCGGCCGGATTCGATGATGCCCTGGTGCTGGCGACCACGCCCGCCTGCGCCGATGTCATCGCCGGCTTCGAACAGGCGCTGTCGCAGCTGACCGACACCGAACGCGATCAGATCCGCGCGGCCTGGCTGCCGGACCGGCCGCGCAATGCTCCGTCATCGTCGCCCCTGCGCTGGCTGGTGCCGGCCTCGCTCATCCTGCTCGCCCTGGCGCTGGTCCATGCCTTCGGCTACTGGCGGGTCCATCGCGAGAGCGTGCGCCGCCGAGGGGTGGAGCAGCGCCTGCAGGAGGTGACCGCGAACCTGCCGGCGGTGGTCTACCAGGCGCGTCGTTCGGCGGGCGGCCACTACAGCTTTCCGCAGATCGCCGGGGACGTGCAGGCCCTGTTCGGAATCAGCGTGGAGACCGCGCGGATCGATCACCAGCGGTTGTTGGCCGCGGTCCACCCGGATGACCGCAACCAGGTGATGGCCTGCGTCGAGATGGCTGCATTGGCGCGTGGCCCGATCGACGTCACCTTCCGCACCCGCTCGCCACAGGGCTGGCGATGGGTGCGCTCGCATGGGCGGCCGTTGTCCTGCGACGACAGCGACGTCGAGTGGAGCGGCTACTGGATCGACGTCAGTGAGGTGCAGTCACGTACCCGCGCGCTGGCCGAAGCGCGCCGCGAGGCCGAGCAGGCGGCACAGGCCAAGGCGCACTTCCTGGCAACGATGAGCCACGAGATCCGCACCCCGATGAGCACGCTGCTGGGCATGCTCGAACGGCTGGCGGGCAGCAGGCTGGAGCCGCGCCAGCAGCAGGTGCTGGCCACCGTCGATGATGCCGCGCGGATGCTGCGGCAGATCCTCGACGATGTACTGCACAGCCAACGCCTGGAGGGCGCACCACTGCAGCTGTGGCCCACCGACCTGGCGGCACTGGTGCGCGCGGTGCAGCAGCTGCTGATGCCGGTGGCCGCCAGCCGAGGCCTGCACCTGCAGGTGGTGCTTGATCCGGAGATGCAGCCGGGATCGCTGGCCGATGGCCTGCGCCTGCGCCAGATCCTGTTCAACCTGGCCGGCAACGCGTTGAAGTTCACCCGGCACGGCCACGTGGAACTGCAGGTGCAGGTACTGCAGCAACGCGACTGGGGCCAGCGGCTGCGCCTGCAGGTAAGCGACAGCGGCGTGGGCATCAGCGAGGAGCGCCAGCAGGCGGTGTTCGCTGCCTATACCCAGGCGGAGCGCTCGACCACGCGGCGCTTCGGCGGCAGTGGGCTGGGCCTGGCGATCTGCCGCGAGCTGGCGATCTCGATGGGGGCGGAGCTGCAGCTGCGCAGCTCACCCGGGAAGGGCACCAGGGTGTGGCTGGATCTGGACCTGGATGCCTGTGAGGCACCCGTGGCCGCGCCCGCGCCGGCGGTTGCGGACGAGCGTCCATTGCCGGCGGCGCGCGTGCTGATGGCTGAAGACCATCCCACCAACCTGCATCTGCTGGAGCAGCACCTGTGTGCGCTCGGGCTGCAGGTCCACGCCTGTACCGATGGACGGTCGGCGCTTGAAGCATGGCAGGCGCAGCCGTTCGACCTGGTCATCACCGACTGCCACATGCCGGGCATGGATGGCTTCGCGCTGGCACGGGCGATCCGTGCCGATGCCTGCCCGGCGCGTGCGCAGGTGCCGATCATCGCGCTCACCGCCAGCGTGATGGAAAGCACCCGCGAAGCCTGTCGTGCGGCTGGCATCGACCACTTCCTGGCCAAGCCGGTGGAGCCGCACGCACTGCGGGCGCTGCTGGCGGCATTGCTGGTACCGGACTCAGTGGGCCAGTAGCCGCACGATGCTGGCGGCGGCATCGCGGCCTTCGGCCACGGCGGTCACCACCAGGTCAGCACCGCGCACCGCGTCACCACCGGCGAACAGGCGCGGATGCGCGGTCTGGAATGGCAGGCGGTCCTTGCCGCCGGCCACGATGCGTCCGTTGGACTGGCCTTCCACGCCCAGCTCGGCCAGCCACGCCGGCACGCTCGGTGAGAAGCCGAAGGCGATGATCACCACGTCCGCTTCCAGCAGCGATTCACTGCCTTCGATCGGCACGGCGTTCTGGCGGCCGTTGGCATCGGGCTCGCCCAGCCGGGTTTCCACCACGGTCACGCCGATCACTTCATCGTCGGCGCCGGCTTCGATCGACAGCGGCTGCCGGTTGAACAGGAAGCGCACGCCTTCTTCGCGGGCATTGGCCACTTCGCGCGCGCTGCCGGGCATGTTGGCTTCGTCGCGGCGATAGGCACAGGTGACCTTGGCCGCGCCCAGCCGCACCGCGCTGCGCACGCAGTCCATGCCGGTATCGCCGCCACCGAGCACCACCACGCGCTTGCCGTTGAGGTCGGGCAGGGCAATGGTGTCTTCCCAGCCGGCAATCGGCCGACCCTTCGGGTCATCGCCGCCCACAATGCGGCTGTTCTGTACCAGGAACGGCAGGGCCGGCAGCACGCCCTTCAGGTCCTGGCCGTCGAGGCCACCATCGGTGTAGCGGTAGGCGCCGGTGCCGACGAACACCGCGTCGTGGCTGTCCAGCAGCTGCTGCACGCTCAGGTCACGGCCGATCTCCACGCCGAGGCGGAACTGCACGCCCATGCCCTCCAGCACTTCGCGGCGGCGGTGGATCACGTCCTTGTCCAGCTTGAAGCTGGGAATGCCGAACTGCAGCAGGCCGCCGATCTGCTCATAGCGGTCGTAGACCACGGCGGCAATGCCAGCGCGGGCGAGGCGATCGGCGCAGGCCAGGCCGGCTGGACCGGCGCCGATCACCGCCACGCTGTGGCCGCTGGGCTGCACCGCGCCCAGGTCAGGGCGCCAGCCGCTGGCCAGCGCGGTATCGACGATGTACTTCTCCACCGCACCGATGGTGACCGCACCGAATTCCTCCAGCGTGCAGCTGCCCTCGCACAGTCGATCCTGCGGGCAGACCCGGCCGCACACCTCCGGCAGCGGGTTGGTGCTGTGGCACAGCGTGGCGGCTTCGTGGATGCGGTTCTCCTGCACCAGCTGCAGCCACTGCGGAATGGCGTTGTGCACCGGGCACTTCCAGCTGCAGTAGGGGTTGCCGCAATCCAGGCAGCGACCGGCCTGGTACTGGGCGTCCTCCTTGCCGAACTTGCCATACAGCTCGCCCCAGTCGCCGGACGTGCGCAGTTCCACCGGAATGCGCTGCGGCATGGTGCGGGGCAGATCGAGGAACTGGAAGGCGTGCTTGCGGCTCATGGCGGGCTCTGGAATGCGGGGGGAACGTTGCCGGCCAGCGGCCGGCACTACGTGATCCTGGGATGCCGGCCAGCGGCCGGCACTACCGTTACGCGGCGCGTCGCAGGGTTTCGGTCAGCGACTCGATGCTGGCGGCCTTCGGTTTGACCAGCCAGAACTTGCCGATGTAATCGCGGAACTCGTCCAGGATCTGCTGCGCCCAGATGCTGCCGGTCAGCTCGCGGTGGCGGCCGATCAGGCGGTGCAGGTGCTGGCGGTAGTTCTCGAAGCCCTCGGCGGAGACGCGATGGATGTCGATCAGCTCGTGGTTGTAGCGGTCGACGAAATCGCGGTCGACGTCCAGCACGTAGGCCAGGCCACCGGTGAAGCCGGCACCGAAGTTCAGGCCGACCTTGCCCAGTACCAGCACCACGCCATCGGTCATGTACTCGCAGCAGTGGTCACCGGCACCTTCCACCACCGCCAGCGCGCCGGAATTGCGTACCGCGAAACGCTCGCCGGCGCGGCCAGCGGCGAACAGCTCGCCACCGGTGGCGCCGTACAGGCAGGTGTTGCCGATGATCGCGGTGCTGCGTGCCTCGAAGCGGGCGCCGCGCGGCGGACGCACCACCAGGCGGCCGCCGGCCATGCCCTTGCCGACGTAGTCGTTGGCTTCGCCTTCCACTTCCAGGTGCAGGCCACCGACGTTGAACGCGCCGAAGCTCTGCCCGGCACTGCCGCGGAAACGCAGTTCCAGCGGCGCCTCGGCCATGCCCTGGTTGCCGTGTGCGCGTGCCACCGCACCGGCCAGGCGGGTGCCGATGCTGCGGTCGGTGTTGTGGATAAGGAAGCGGTGTTCGCCACCGCGCTTGTGTTCGATGGCCGGGGCCAGCAGGCCGTCCATCTGCGTGGCCAGGCTGTCCGGCGATTCGTACAGGCGCTGCGCGGCACAGTGACTGCCCTCGTAGCGGGCATCGGCCAGCAGGCGTGACAGGTCCACGCGCACGCCGTCGCGCGGCGCCGCCTCGATCTGCCGCAGCAGGTCGGTGCGGCCCACGATTTCTTCCAGCGAACGTGCGCCCAGGTACGACAGCCAGCCACGCACTTCCTCGGCCAGCAGGCGGAAGAAGTTCTCCACGCGCTCGGGCTGGCCGGTGAAGTGGTTCTCGCGCAGGCGCTCGTCCTGGGTGGCCACGCCGGTGGCACAGTTGTTGAGGTGGCAGATGCGCAGGTACTTGCAGCCCAGCACGATCATCGGTGCGGTGCCGAAGCCGAAGCTGTCCGCGCCCAGCAGCGCGGCCTTGACCACGTCCAGGCCGGTCTTCAGGCCGCCGTCGGTCTGCAGCAGGGTACGCCCGCGCAGGTCGTTGGCCAGCAGCGCCTGGTGCGCTTCGGCCACGCCCAGTTCCCACGGTACGCCGGCATAGCGGATCGAGCTGACCGGCGAGGCACCGGTGCCGCCGTCATGGCCAGAGATGGTGATCAGGTCCGCTCCGGCCTTGACCACGCCCGCGGCAATCGTGCCGACGCCGACATGGCTGACCAGCTTCACCGACACCAGCGCGGTCGGGTTGACCTGCTTGAGGTCGTAGATCAGCTGCGCCAGGTCCTCGATCGAATAGATGTCGTGGTGCGGCGGCGGCGAGATCAGGCCGATGCCTGGACGCGCGTAGCGCAGCCGCGCGATCAGCTCGTTGACCTTGTGCCCGGGCAGCTGGCCGCCTTCGCCGGGCTTGGCGCCCTGCGCGACCTTGATCTGCAGCACTTCGGCATTGACCAGGTATTCGGCGGTGACGCCGAAGCGGCCCGAGGCCACCTGCTTGATCTTGCTGCGCTTGGCGGTGCCATAGCGTGCGGGATCTTCGCCGCCTTCGCCGGAATTGCTGCGACCACCGAGGCGGTTCATCGCAATCGCCAGCGCCTCGTGTGCCTCAGGTGACAGTGCACCCAGGCTGATCGCCGCGGTATCGAAGCGCGGGAACAGTTCGCTGGCCGGCGCCACGTCATCGAGTGGTGTCGGCGCAGCGGCCGGCACCAGTTCCAGCAGGTCGCGCAGTGCCGACGGCGGACGCGCGTGCACGGCATCGCAGTACTGCTGCCAGGCACGCGGATCGCCGCTGCGCGCCGCGCGCTGCAGGGTGGTCACCACGTCCGGGTTGTACATGTGGTACTCGCCGCCGTGCACGTACTTCAACAGGCCGCCGACATCCACGTCCTGCTGCGCATCCCAGGCCTGCGCACACAGCTCGCGTGCGTCGGCATCCAGGCGCGCGAAACCGGCACCACCAATGCGCGAAGCGGTATCCGGGAAGCACAGGTCCACGACTTCCGGTTCCAGGCCGATGATCTCGAACAGCTGCGCGCCGCGGTAGCTGGCCACGGTACAGATGCCCATCTTCGAGATGATCTTCGACAGGCCCTTGTACACGCCCTTGCGGTAGCGGCGGCCGATCTGCGACTGCTCACCGCCCTTGCTGAGCTTGAGGATGCCGCGTCGGCCCAGATCGAACAGGGTCTGGTAGGCCAGGTACGGATACACCGCCGTGGCGCCGAAGCCGAGCAGGCAGGCCATGTGGTGCGGGTCGCGCGCGGTGCCGGTCTCGACGATGAGATTCACGTCGCAGCGCAGGCCCAGCCGCGAGAGGTGATGGTGGATGGCGCTGGTGGCCAGCAGCGCATGCACCATCGGCCGTCCGGCCACCGGGTAGCGGTCAGACAGCAGCAGCATCACCATGCCGTCGCGCGCGGCCTGTTCGGCCTCGGCACAGATGCGCTCGATGCCGGCACGCAGGCCCTCGTCTTCGCTGTAGGACAGGTCCAGCAGGCGGTTGGCCTGCACGTACTGGTCCATCTTCAGCAGCTGGCGCAGCTTGCGCTGGCTCAGTACCGGCGAGTTGAGGATGACGTGGTTCACCGTCTCCGGGCCGGCGTGGAAGATGTTGGTCTCCCTGCCGAGCTGGGTGGACAGCGACATCGCGCAGTCTTCGCGCAGCGGATCGATCGGCGGGTTGGTGACCTGCGCGAAGGCCTGGCGGAAGTAGTCGTACAGCGGGCGGCTGCGCTGGCTCAGCACCGCCATCGGCGTGTCGTCGCCCATCGAGCCAGTGGCTTCCTGCTCGGTCTCGGCCAGCGGTCGCAGCACCTGCTCCACTTCCTCGCTGCTGAGCTGGTAGAGCTTGTGGTAGCTGCGCAGCGTGCCTTCGTCGAAGGGTTCCTCCACCAGCGAGGGATCGATCAGTTCGGTCTGCAGGTAGGTCACGCCCTGCTGCAGCCATTGCTTGTACGGCGCGCGACCGCGGTTGATGCGATCCACCGCATCGGAGTCGAGCAGGTCACCGCGCTTGAGATCGATGGCCACCATTTCGCCGGGGCCGAGCTTGCCCTTGCGCACCACGCGCTCGGTCGGCACTTCCCACACACCCGCTTCGGAGGCGACCAGGAAGTGGCGGTCGGCGGTCAGCATCCAGCGCGCCGGACGCAGGCCGTTGCGGTCCAAGGTGCACACCGCATAGCGGCTGTCGCAGGCGACGATGCCGGCCGGGCCATCCCACGGCTCGCTGTTGAGCCCATGGAACTCGTAGAAGGCCGCCAGGTCCGGATCCTTGAATTCCAGCGACTGGGTGGCCGGCGGCACCAGGATGCGCAGCGCCTGGATCAGCTCCATGCCACCGGCCACCATCAGCTCCAGCATGTTGTCCAGGCTCTGCGAGTCAGAGCCGTGCATGGAGATGACGGGGTCGAATTCACCGATGTCGAAGCGCGGCGTCTTCCACACCTTGCTGCGCGCCTGCGCCCAGCGCCGGTTGCCTTCGATGGTGTTGATCTCGCCATTGTGGGCGAGCATGCGGAACGGATGCGCCAGCGGCCAGCGCGGCAGCGTGTTGGTGGAGAAGCGCTGGTGGAACACGATCGCGCTGGAGGCCAGCTCGCGGCGCTGCAGGTCCGGGAAGAAGCGGCTGAGCTTGTCCGGCAGCACCATGCCCTTGTAGCTGATCGCATCCGGGGTGAGGGTGGTGACGTAGAAGTCGGCGTGTTCGCGCAGCTGCTGTTCGCTGCGGCGACGGGCCAGGAACAGCGCCAGCGCGAAGCCGGCATCGTCCTGGCCGATGCCGGCGTCGACGAACACCTGCTCGATGCGCGGCAGCGTGTCGCGCGCCAGCTGGCCGCAGACGCTGTCATCGGTGGGCACCTCGCGCCAGCCGGCGACCTTGCAGCCGACCGCTTCCACCTGCGCCTGCAGCTGCGCGCGGCAGGCCTGCGCCGCGTCGGCGTCGTGCGGCAGGAACACCAGGCCGGCGGCGAAACGCGCAGCGACCGCGATGCCGGCTTCGCTGGCCAGCAGTTTCAGGAACGCATCGGGGCGGCGCAGCAGCAGGCCGCAGCCATCGCCGGTCAGGCCATCGGCGGCGACACCGCCACGGTGGGTCATGCGCGAAAGCGCGGCGATGGCGGTATCAACCAACAGGCGCGATGGTTGATCGTCGAGCTGGGCGACCATGCCAAATCCACAGGCATCGCGCTCGGAGCGCGGGTCGTAAAGCCCTTGGCGGTTGCGGGGGGCCATCTCTACCTCGATGCGGAATGAATTGAACGGGGACACTCAAGCCCGCTCAATCCCTGGAGCGCATCGTGAGGCCACCGGATGCCTCGACTAGATCACAGGTTGCTGCAACGCCGCAATACACGGTTGCAGGTGCAACAGAACGCGCCGGCAACCCAGTGCCGGCGCGGGGCCGGACTCAGCCGCAGCGCGCGCCGCTGACGGCGCCCTTGGCGTCCACTTCGATGTTCAGGCGGTC
This sequence comes from Stenotrophomonas sp. 96582_Sma, assembly GCF_056480905.1. Taxonomy (NCBI): domain Bacteria; kingdom Pseudomonadati; phylum Pseudomonadota; class Gammaproteobacteria; order Lysobacterales; family Lysobacteraceae; genus Stenotrophomonas; species Stenotrophomonas sp. 96582_Sma. Next base: position 72,578 of record NZ_CM151122.1, read on the forward strand.
GCCGAGGAACTCCATCGTGGCCACGTCGTTGGGCTTGAGCACGCGCACCTGGTTGGCGCCGGCATCTTCCTGCGCCTGCTTGCCCAGCGCGTCGGTGTAGGTCTGGCCGACCAGGCTCTGCACCTGGCTGGCATCGCAGGTGCCGACCGGCGGAGCCTCGGTGGCCTTGCCGGCTTCGTCGGCCGGCGCCTTGGCGGCTTCGGCGGCCTGCTGGGCGTGGGCCGTGGCCGAATCCTGTTCATCCAGCGCCGGTGCCTGGCAGGCGGTCAGCGCCAGCACGGCCGGCAGCAACAGGGCGGAGAGCGAACGGGCGCGAATCGGGAACGACATCATGACTCCGGAAGGGGTTGTGAAGACCCGAGCATAGCGGCGAACCGGCCCTCACGTGTTTGTCTTGTGTTATCGACAGGATCGCGGCATGGCGACGGCGACACTACCGACATGCCAACCCCCTCTACTCCCGAACGACAGGCCGCACGCGCGGCCGGCCTGCGCTATGTCGATGACACCCAGCCGGGCATCAGCCGGCGCCGCGCCGGCAAGGGTTTCAGCTACCGCGATGCCGATGGCCACGCGATACGCGACGCCACCACCCTGCAACGCATCCGGGCGCTGGCGATTCCGCCGGCGTATACCGCCGTATGGATCTGCGCCCACGCCAACGGCCACCTGCAGGCCACCGGCCGCGATGCACGCGGACGCAAGCAGTACCGCTACCACGCCGACTGGGCCAAGGAGCGCGACGCCGGCAAGTTCGACCGCATCATCGCCTTTGGCGAGGCCTTGCCCACGCTGCGGCGGCGGTTGTCGCGGGATCTCAAGCGACCTGGGTTTCCGCAGGAAAAGGTGCTGGCCATGGTGGTGGCGCTGTTGGCGGACACCCTGGTGCGGGTCGGCAATGAAACCTATGCACAACAGAACCGTTCGTTCGGACTGACCACACTGCGCAACCGCCATCTGGAACTGCTGCGCGGCGGCCGGGTGCGCATGCGCTTCCGCGGCAAGTCCGGGCAGCTGCAGGAGGTGACCGTGGGCGACCGCAGGCTGGGGCTGCTGGTGCGGCGCCTGCAGCAGCTGCCGGGGCAGGCGCTGTTCCAGTACCGCGATGATGACGGTGCGCTGCAGCCGGTGGAATCCGGCGCGGTGAACGACTACCTGCGCGAGGTGATGGGCGAGGACTTCACTGCCAAGGATTTCCGCACCTGGGGTGGCACGGTGGCGGCGGTGCAGGCGTTTGCCGCCACCGAACTGCCGGAACCGGCCAGTCAGCGCGCGCTGGCGCAGGCGCAGCGCGCGGTGGTGTGCGAAGTGGCATCGCTGCTGGGCAACACTCCGGCGGTGTGCCGCAAGGCCTACATCGACCCGTGCGTGTTCGCCGGCTGGGAACGCGGCGAACTGGCCACGCTGGCCGGCCTGCGCGGGCCGCGCCAGTGGGAACAGGCCACCCTGCGCGTGCTGCGCAGGGCGCGCCGGCTCAACCGCAGTAGATCGCGGTGATGTTGTTGGTGCGGCCCTTTTCGATGGTCAGGCGGTCGCCGCCTTCGCTGGCCGGCGGTACCCGCGGACCGTCATGGCGCAGCACCCGCACATGCAGGCTGTCGCTGTCCACGCGTGCGCGGGCCACGGTGGCATCCGAAGCGGCCAAGCCCAGTGCGCCGCGCACCATGTCGCTGTGGCACTGCCCGGAAATGACGCCGTCGATCGGCTGCACCTGGGCCATCGGTGTGCTGCTGCAGGCGGCGAGGGCGAAGCAGACGGCGGTGGTAGCGATGGCATGTTTCATGGTGGCGTTCCTTGTGTGGTTGCGTGCAGCGTGCGACGTCGCACGTGGTGGCGGAATGAATACCGTGCACATCGTGGACACGGTGCGCTCACTGCCGCCAACAGCATAGGTGGAGACACTGCAGGCCCGGCGGATGCCGCCCCGGGTAGTGCCGGCCGCTGGCCGGCAACCCCATTCCCCCCGAGGAGACCTGCATGGCCACCGCCAAGAAGACCCCCGCCCGCCGCAAGGCATCGCCGAAGGTGCGCAAAGGCAGCACCGCAATCAAGACCGTCGCCGACCCCGATCGCCCGCGCGTGGTGAAGACCGCAACCCGCAAGGCGGCTGCCGGCGATCCGCGGGCAGCGCGCGTCGCGGCCCGGCAGCGGCGCCTGCAGGACCAGGAAAAGGCCAAGGATGTGCGCGCGGCAAAGAAGGCAACAAAGAAGACCGCGACCCAGGCAGGCGCACGCCGTCAGCCGGAGGCGATGCCGGCGCAGCAGCTGGCCAAGCCAGGGCACGAACACGAACTGGAGCTGGCGCCGCGTTTCCTTGCACCGGACTACACCGGCAGCGGCAAGCTGCAGGGGATGCGTGCGATCGTCACCGGTGGCGATTCCGGCATTGGCCGTGCAGTGGCGGTGCTGTTCGCACGCGAAGGCGCCGATGTGGCGGTACTGCACCTGGACGAGGCCGAGGACGCGGACATCACCCGCCAGCACGTGGAGCGCGAAGGCGGCCGCTGCGTGGTGATCGCCGGCGACGTGCGCGATCCGCGTTTCTGCAACAAGGCGGTCAAGCAGGTGGCCAAGGCGTTCGGCGGCATTGACATTCTGGTCAACAATGCCGCGTTCCAGCTGCATTGCGCGCGGCTGGAAGACCTGGAAGACGCGCATCTGCAGGAAACCCTGCAGACCAACATCGGCGGTTACATACAGATGGCGCGCGCGGTACTGCCGCATCTGGGCGAGGGTGCCAGCATCATCAACACCGGTTCGGAAACGGGAATCTTCGGCAGCAAGGCGCTGATCGACTACTCGGCCACCAAGGGCGCCATTCATGCCTTCACCAAGGCGCTGGCCAGCCAGCTGCTGCCGCGTGGCATCCGGGTCAACTGCGTGGCGCCGGGACCGGTGTGGACGCCGCTGAACCCGGCCGACAAGCCGGCGGAGGACGTGGCGGAGTTCGGCAAGGACAGCGACATGGGGCGGCCCGCACAGCCTGAAGAACTGTCGCCGGCCTATGTATTCCTGGCCTCGCCGGTCTGTGCCAGCTACATCAGCGGGGTGATCCTGCCGGTGATGGGCGGGCCGCACGGCTGACGCACCGATTCTGCCGGAAATGGCCGTCGGCGCGGCCGATGCTCCGGTAGTGCCGGCCGCTGGCCGGCAGCCTCAGGGCACGGTCACCGCAGGCGCATAAAGATCGGCAATGCGCGGAATGAACTGCTGTGGATTGGCACCGACCAGATTGGTCAGCACCACCACCGCGACGTCGCGGTCGGGATAGACCACGAAGGCCGAGCGCGCACCGCCGATACCGGCCACCTGCAGATCGGGCGATGTGCGCAGCACCGGCCAGCCGCCCGCCCATGGGCCGGCACGGCCATCGGTGAGGCGCTCTGCGGTCCACATCCTCTTCCGAGCTGCATCCTGAAGCAGGCGCCCGTCGGTCAACGCGACCAGCCAGCGCGCGGTGTCGTCGGCGGTGGTGAGGATGCCACCACCGGCCCACAGTGAAGGCGGCATGTCGTAGAACCAGTGCGACAGGCGGGACGGTGCATCCGCAGCGTCGGTGGCACGCGGGGCCAAGCTGTACATCGTCGCCGCATCCGGAATCAGGTCGTAGCTGTCGCCGAAGGTGGTGCGGGCCATGCGCGCGCTGCTGAACTGGCCGGTGGCGAGGAAACGTTCGTAGGGCATGCCGGATTGCTGCGCGATGATCCGTGCCAGCAGTACGTAGTTGGTCTGGTTGTAGGCGAAGCGCTGCCCGGGTGCGGCTTCGACCGGCCGCGCAGTGACGGCTGTCCACGCCTGCGCTTCGGAGCCACCGCCCAACAGCCCGTTCGCATCAAGGATGTCCGGAAGGCCTGAGGTATGCGCAAGCAACTGGCGTACGCGTACGTCTCTCCACGCTGCCGGAAGATCATCCAGGTAACGCGAGGCCGGCGCGTCCAGATCCAGCTGCCCCTGCTGGGCCAGCTGAGCGGCAGCCACGCCGGTGAACGCCTTGGTGGCCGAATTGAGCGGAAAGCGGGTGTCGCGCGAGGCGAGCACACCGTTCTCGACATTGGCCAGGCCGTAGGCCTCGGATAACACGATCTGCCCGTCTTTGATCACCGCGACCTGCAGCCCGGGAATGCGCTGCTCCAGCATGATCTGGCGGATCAGCCGGCGGGTCTGGTCGTTGGCCTGGTCCTGGCTGGCGGAGATGGCGGCGAAGGGCAGGGCAGTGATGAGCATTAGCACGACTCGAAGCATTGGGCGGAACATGCGGGATTCCGGCGGGGCGTCGAGGATCGGATGCAGCGGGCGCGTCAAAGGTTTAAGCGCGAGGTGTGCCTACCGTTCGTCGGCCCATGACTTCCGGGGGGTTGACTACAGTTGTCGTCACGCAGACAGTGGCGACACGTGTAGTCAAGGGAGTGGTGTCATGCGTGGCAAGACGATCGGGGACCAGGAACTGGCCCTGCTGCAGTACATCGATGAACATGCGCCGGCCAGCGTCGGCGAGGTCGCCAGTGGCTACGGCGAGGCCCGTGGCCTGGCCCGGTCCACCGTGCTGACGATGATGGAGCGGCTGCGGGCGAAGGGGTATCTTCGTCGCCAGCAGCAGGACGGCGTCTACCACTACCAGGCCACGCGTGGCCCGGAAAGCGTGCTGCAGGGTGCAGTGGCCCAGTTCGTCGACAACACCCTGCAGGGCTCGGTGTCGCCGTTCGTGGCCTACCTGTCGCAGCGCCAGCAGGTCAGCGACAACGAGCTGGCCGAGCTGGAAGCGCTGGTCGCCGAACTCCAATCGCGCCGCCACGAGGGCTGAGCCATGGACACCACGATGCTGATCCCGTTGTTGGAACGGCTGGGCTGGACCAGCCTGCAGACCGTGCTGCTGGTGGCCCTGGTGTACGGCGTGTGCCGCGCGTTGCCGTCGCTGTCGGCGGCCACCCGCTGCCGCCTGTGGTGGCTGGTGTCGCTGCAGGCCGTGCTCGGCCTGTTCTGGAGCCAGCCGCTGCAGCTGGCTTGGTTGCCCGCACCGCAGGCGGTGGCGATGACCGCCACCGACGTTGCCGCAGATCTGGTCTACCCGCTGGCACCGGAAGCCTCGGCGCAGCTGCTGGCGGCGATGCCGGTGCCTGCAGCGGACGTGCCGGCAGTTGCGTGGTGGGCCGTTGCACTGGCTGCGCTGTGGGCATCCGGTGTGCTGCTGATGGCCCTGCGCACCTTTGGTGAATGGCGCCGCTGCCGCGCGCTGCTGGCCGCCGCCTATCCCTGCGAGGACGAAGCGCTGGTGCAGGCCCTGCAACTGGCCTCCGATGCGCACGGCGTGCGTCCTGCGCCGCGGTTGTGGATGAGCACGCAGGTGGACGCACCGCAGCTGGTCGGGCCGTTCCGCCCGGTGCTGCTGCTGCCGGCCGGCGACAACGCCCTGCAGGGTGATGCGCTGGACCTGGCACTGACTCACGAACTGCAACACCTGCAGCGGCGTGACCTGCAGTGGGGCCTGCTGCCCGCACTGGCCCAGCACCTGTTCTTCTTCCACCCGCTGCTGCGCCTGTCGGTGCGCGAATACGCACAGGCCCGCGAAGAAGCGGTGGATGCGGCCGTGGTTGGCCAGCATGGCGCGAGTCGTCAGGCCTATGGCCGCCTGCTGTTGCAGCTGGGCGTGGCACCGCAGCCACACCTGGGCGTGGCCAGCGCCGCGCCGAACACCACCAGCCTCAAGCGTCGCCTGCTCTCGCTGCAGCCGCGCCGGGCCTGCCCGCGCATTCTGGCGATGGCACTGACCGCCGTCGTGGTGCTCGTGGGCGTGGCACCGATGCGGCTGGTCGCTGCGCCAGTGCCACCGGCACCGCCCGCGCCGCCGGCCGCACCGAAGGCCGTGGTGCCGCCGCCGCCGAAGGCTCCGAACGCGCCGCCCGCAGCGCCTTCGGCCGCGCGCGTTCCGGCCGTGCCAGTGGCGCCCGCGCCGCCTGCCGAGCCGGCCGATGTCGAGGCGCTGTCAGGCCCAGACGATGCCGATGTGGCGGTCGACGTGGATGTCGACGTGGATACCGACATGCACAGTAAACATTCGACTTCCCACACCACCTCCATCACCACCTACGGGCGCCTGGATCTCGGCAAGTCGCCGTTGCAGGCCTACGTGCTGGTCGATGGTGATTCGACCTTCGCCAATGGCGGCATCGACGATGTAACGGTGGCCCGCAGGCAGCTCGGCAAGGGGCCGGCGCTGTGGTTCCGCCAGGGCGACAAGCGCTATGTGGTGCGCGACCCGATGCTGATCCAGACCCTGCAGCGCGCCTACAGCGGCGCCGCAGACCTCGGTCGCCAGCAGAGCGAACTGGGCCGCCAGCAGAGTGCGCTGGGTCGCGAGCAGGGCGAACTCGGCAGGCAGATGGGTGAGATGGGCCGCCTGCAGGGCGAGGAGTCACGCCGCCTTGCGCTGGCCGCCGCTGAGGTAGCGCGCAGCGCGATGGCCGCCCACGACATCAACCGTGAGGCCGCGGCAGAAGCAGCGAAGGCGGCGCGTGGTGCGACCAGCGATATGGCCGTTGCACGTGAGGCTGCACGCGAGGCCGCCGCTGAGGCACGTCGTGCAATGCAGGAAGCCCGCAGCGAGGCCGCGCAATCCGGCCGCACCCGTGACATGCAGCGCCTGGCCAGCCAGCAGTCTGAACTGGCCAGCCGACAGGCGGCACTGGGCAGCCAACAGGCCGCGTTGGGCGAGCGTCAGGCACGCGTGCATGCGCAGGCATCGCAGCAGGCACAGCAGGTGATCGCGCGCGCACTGGCCAGCGGCAAGGCCGAGCGCCTCTGAGCGGTAGTGCCGGCCGCTGGCCGGCAATGTGGGGTGCCGGCCAGCGGTCGGCACTTCCTTGGGAACATCAACCGCAGCTGGCGCGCTCGATGCGGTTCTGCGCATCCACCTGCACGGTCACGCGGTCCTGGCGGAAGTCCATGGTCACCGCCATGCCCGGCTTGACCACCCGTGCACCGCGCGCGCCGCTGTCAGCCACCAGTTTCTTGATCGTGGCTTCGTCGGCGGTCTTGCCGGTGAAGGCCTCCAGCGCCTCCGGCCTGCATTCGTGTGCGGTATCGGCCACGGGCGCCGGCGCGGGATCATGGGTGGTGCTGCTGCCGGCGTGACTGCAGGCGGCCAAGGGCAGGATGGCGAGCAGGACCAGGGGGTTGAGGCGCATCGTCGGGCTCCAGGCGTGGATGGTGGCGGCAGTGTCACCGCTGCCACCGTCAGGCCGCGTCAACGCCTACTGCCCGACCAGCGCCAGGGTTTCGCGTTCACGTTGTTCTTCCCGTACCAGCCGCTGCAGCAGCAGGGCCAGGGTCACCACGTCCTGGTGGTTGTGGTCGGCCACCCGGCGCAGGTTCACCGCGTCGCCGCCGCGCAGGAAGCGCAGCCATGCGCCCGGCGCTTCAGAACCGGGCAGGTCGTCCTCGCGCACTACGCGCAGCAGCTGGCGTTCGATGGTGGACAGCTTGCAGTTCTCCCACGTGCCGCGATAGCGGCGGCGGGTGGGATAGAGCAGGTCGACGTGATCCAGCGCGCTGATCGGGCAGCGCTGGCGGGCCAGCCGGTAGCGCGCCTTCAGCAGCGGCGCATCGTAGCTGCGGCCGTTGTAGCTGCAGAACACGGTGGACGGCTGCAGCCAGCGGGCGAAGGTGGCCAGCATCGCATCCTCGGCGGCCATCGTCGCCAGCAGCAGCTGGCGGATGCGCAGGCCTTCGCCGCGTTGCGGGCACACATGCCAGTCGGCGGCACCGATCATGAAGGCACGGGTGCCGGTGCCGCCGGCCAGGCCGGTGGTCTCGGTATCGAAGAACAGCAGATCGCGTGGGGCCACGTGTTCGCCTTCGCGGCGGGCGAAATCCAGTGACAGCGGCTGCGACGGAATGGGCTGCGGCTGCAGCGATTCGATCAGGAACAGGCCCGGTGCGATCTCCTCGCCGGGCAGCTGGCGATCCTGCGCGCTGGCGCGTGCCGGCGCGGCTCCACCCCGCGAACGCAGGCCGAGCAGGCGATGCAGGCTGCCCACTTCCGGCCGACGCAGCGGTGCGGGTGCCGGTGTGGAGGCCGCTGCACCGGTCGGCTTGTGGCGGATTTCCTGTTCGACCCAGGCGAACACCGAACGCTCGGCCGGTGGTTGCCGCGCATCGTTGGCGGCAACCGGTGCCGCAGGTGATGCGGGCGGCGGCTCGGGCGCAGCCGGCGTGACTGCCTTCGGGTCACCGGCCTGCTTCCGCAGCAGGCGCAGCTTGTCCAGGCTCAGGCTCACGGGGCCAGCAGCTCCATCGGGTCGCGGGTGGTCACCACCACGTCGGGCACGTGCTGGCAGGCCTCGGCATCGAACAGGTCCAGCACACGCAGCGCCAGAGCGCGCGGCGAGGTGTCATCCTCTTCCTGCGCGGCCAGCACCGGGCCGACACAGGCCGGGCAGCCGGCCTTGCAGTCGCAGCGCTGCACCAGTTCGCGCGCGCGCTGCACCAGTTCGGCCTGGCGCTGCCACAGCGGCTCGCTGAGGCCGACGCCGCCGGGGAAGTTGTCGTACAGGTAGACGGTGGGCACGAACTCCTGCAGCAGCTCCACCACACCAGGATCACCTTCGCTGCCGCGCAGTTGACCACGGCCGCTCTGGTCGGCGATCGCGAACCAGGAACCATCGCCGTTGCCCACCGACTTCTGCAGGTCGCGCGCATCGGCCATCACCGCCACGGTGGCGACGATGTGCAGCGCATAGGCGGCGCCGAGGAAGCCATCCAGCGCATCCTGCTTGCTGGCGAAGGCGCGCAGCAGCAGTGCCTGCGGTAGCTGCCACCACACCGCAGTGGTGTGCAGTTCCTGGTCGGGCAGGTTCACCGGGCCGTAGCCGATGTTCTCGTGGGTGTAGTAGCGGATCTTCTTGTAGCCGGCCACGCGGCGCACCACGTGCACCTCGCCATGATGCGAATCGCCACGCCCGGCCACGCCACCATCGAAGCGGTCCAGCACCTTGAGCTTGGTGAAGTCGATGCTGTCGGTGTAGTAATCCACATGCGTGCGGGTGACATAGGCCTTGCGGCCGTCCCAGTCGAGCGTCTCCACCTGGTAGGGCGTGGACTGCACCATGTGGATCGCGCCCTCGTACAGGGTGAGCGCGGCGGCGGAGTAATCCACTTCGGCGATGATCTGCTGGCGGCCATCGCTGCGATCGACCACCACGAAGTTGCCATCGGCCACTGCGCGCAGGCTGACTGCGTTGGCCGGATAGCTGTCGGCGATCCATTCCCAGCGTTCGCCTTCGCGGTGGATCACCTCGGTTTCAGCCAGCGCTTCCAGGAACACTTCCGGGTCGATCGGGCCGAAGCCATCGCCAACCCGGAACGGCAGCTCGAACGCCGCGCAGCGGATGTGGTCGAACAGGATCAGCGGCTGGTCCGGCGCGATGCGCGCGTGCTCGGGCGAGGCCTCGGCGAAGAAGTCCGGATGCCGCACCACGTACTGGTCCAGCGGCTGCGAACTGGCCACCATCACCCCAAGCGCCGGCTGCTGACGGCGGCCGGCACGGCCGAAGCGCTGCCAGGTGGCGGCCACGCTGCCGGGGTAGCCGTTGAGGATGACCACGTCCAGGCTGCCGATATCCACGCCCAGCTCCAGCGCCGAGGTGCTGACGATGCCGTCGATGTTGCCCGCGCGCATCGCACGCTCGGTCTCGCGGCGTTCGGTGGGCAGGTAGCCGCCACGGTAGGCGCGGACGCGCGGCGGCTTGCGCGGGTCGTGGTCGAAGATGTCCTTCAGGTACTTGGTCAGCACCTCGACCATCAAGCGGGTCTGCGCGAACACCAGGGTCTTCAGCCCAGACTTGATCGCGATGCGCGCGATGCGGTTGCTCTGCGAGCGTGCCGAGGCGCGCAGGCCCAGGTCCGGATTGATTACCGGCGGGTTCCACAGCAGCACCTGCTTGGGCCCGCTGGGCGCGCCGGATTCGGTGATGGCGGTGACCGGTGCCTCGATCAGCGCCTCGGCATGCGCCTGCGGGTTGCCGATGGTGGCCGAGCACAGGATGAACTGCGGTTGCACGCCGTAGAACGCGCAGATGCGCTTGAGCCGGCGCAGCACGTTGGTGACGTGGCTGCCGAACACGCCACGATAGGTGTGCACTTCGTCGATGACGATGTAGCGCAGGTTCTCGAAGAACTGCGCCCACTTGGTGTGATGCGGGAGGATCGCCTGGTGCAGCATGTCCGGGTTGGACACCACGATGTCGCCGTGCAGGCGGATGGCCTGGCGCGCATCGCCGGGAGTGTCGCCATCGAAGGTGAAGGCCTTTACGCCGAGGTCGCCGGCGCGGTTGAGTTCCAGCAGCTCGGCCACCTGGTCCTGGGCCAGTGCCTTGGTCGGGAACAGGTACAGCGCCTTGGCCTTGTCCTGCATCGCCGCGCTGACCACCGGCAGGGTGTAGCACAGCGACTTGCCGCTGGCGGTGGGGGTGACGATGGCCACGTGCTCGCCGCGCTGGCTGGCGTTCCAGGCCTCGGCCTGGTGGCTGTAGAGCTGTTCGATGCCACGTGCCTTCAGGGCGGCAGCCAGGGCCGGCGGAACCGAATCGGGAATGGGCGCATAGCGGCCTTCGCGGCCGGGAATGGCAAAGCTGCCGGTGATGCGGTCCTGGTAGCGGCGCTGCAGGCGCGCGCTGAGCAGTGCGCCGTCGCGGGCGGGCAGGCCATCGCGGGTGGCGAGCTTCTGCTCGGCATCGGCGGTGCGCTTGGCGAGTTCGTAAGCCATGGAAAGTGGAGCCGGGACGGATTGCGAGGGGTCACATGGCACCACACTCACGTCTCAGGATGTGAGACACCGCACACCAAGGGCATGAACCGTTCAGTGCTCGCGTCCCGTGGCGTCGCCGCATCTCCCCTGGCTGAACAGCTGCCAGTGCAGCAACGAAATCTGAAGCCGGCATCCGTATCCTTGGGTGCTGGACGCAACCAACAGGGTGGATGGCTGTGGCACGACGTGGAACGCAGGGAGCCGTCCTGGCCAGCATGCTGCTGGCCGGTATCGCGCAGGCGCAGCAGGCCACGCCGGTAGCGGTGCCCGACCCGGCGCCCGAACCTTCTGCAGATGCGCCGACGGCAACCACCGCGCCGATCTCCACCACCCTGCCGCAGGACAACGTCACCACCCTTGGCGAAGTGCGTGCGCTCAAGCCCGAAGACGAGCCGCTGGATCTGTACCGTTTCAAGAACCCGGTGAAGTTCGGCGACAACCGCTTCAGTCGCGACTGGAGCGAACCGCCGTCGCCGGAGCAGGTCAGCATGGGCGGTGGCTACATCATGATGGGCGTGGTCAAGGGTGTGATGGCGGCGGCCAAGGGGATCAACAAACTCACCGGCGGACCGGCGCAGATCCAGGCCGCCGTGGCGCGGCCACCGCCGGAGCTCAGTGCCGAACAGCAGCAGCGTGCGCTGCGGTTCTCCCAGGAGCAGGATGCCGGCGATGCACCGCCGGTGAAGTAGGCCGGTATATCCTGCCGGCTCCCCACCGCTAGTGCTGCCATGTTCCTGCGTTCGATCTGCCTGCTGGCCGCATTGCTGCCGGCGTCCGCCTTCGCCGATGGCATCGCCGATGATGGCGCCTGCCGCAATGGCGCGTTTCCCTCTGAACAGAGCCGGTTCGCTCTGGCGCGGGTGGTCGATGCGCCCCGTCTGTACCTGCTTGGCGACATGGACGGCTGCCCGGCGAAGGGCGAACCGGCCTGCCGACAGCGCAGCTATGTGGTCAATGGCGATACCGTGGTGACCGGGCGTGATCTTGGCCGCTACCGCTGCGCGTTCTTCCCGAACAAGGTGGGTGGCAGTGCTGGCTGGGTGGACCGCAGCAAGCTGCAGGCGTTGCCGGTGGTCGTGCCGTCGCTGCAGGATTGGGCGGGCCACTGGAAGGACGGCGACAACGGCCTGCGCATCACCGTGCAGGGCGGGCAGCTGCATGTGGAGGGTGACGCCTACTGGCCCTCCGCCAACCCCACGCCGGAGCAGCGTCCCTACGGGCCGAACATGGGCCAGGTGGAAGCGCGCGCGGCGCCGCGTGGTGCCGATGTCGAGTTTGTAGAGGACACCTGCAAGGTGCGCGTGCATTCGCTGGGGGAGGTGCTGATCGCGGCCGACAACAGCGAATGCGGTGGCATGAACGTGCGCTTCAACGGCGTGTACCGGCGCGCGGGCACGCGTTGACCTCGCGGAAAGGCGCCAACCAAGGTTGGCATCTACCAGGGCAACCGGCCAGTAGATCCACGCCATGCGTGGATGCTGTCCGCGATCCAATCGATGGGCTCAGCGTCGCCGTTCCAGCCACCACAGCAGCGATGCGCACAACACGAACGCCAGCCACCACGGCCAGCGTGGGCCTGCCACGGGTTGCATCACTGACGCGTCTGCCGGCGTGCTGGCAGCCAGTGCACGTGTGGTCGCATCGATCATCGCCTGCCGATGCAGCGTCGGTGCATCCTTCGGGTCGAACACATAGCGCCAGACAACGCTGCCGCCATGCTGCAGGCGCTGCCAGCCCGGTTCGCGGGGCCACCAGCCAGCGCAGCGCAGCGCCGACGTCGCGCCATCGACGATCAGGGGTACATCGTCGCCACGCTTGTTGAAGACATGCAGCGGCGCCTGCACACCGCACAGCGCCTGTCGTTCGCCTGCCCAGCCGATCGGTTGCGGTGACCACAGCGCATCAGCGCTGCCCTGTGCACGTGCCAGCGTGGCCACCACGCCGCTCCACAGTTCGCCGTGGCGGTCGTCGCGCCCGGCCAGTACCCAGCGCCAGCTGTCGGTCAGCGGCAGCAGGCCGATGCGGCCCTTGCCGGCAGCGCGCCAGCCACCGACAGCCTTGCCCGTGCCATCCTGCAGCAGGGCGGTGCTGCCCGGTGCCTGCAGCGCGAGTGCTTCCAGCGCAGGCAGGGGAGCATTGTGCGAGCTGCGGTCAGCCTCTTCGCCGTAGCCGGTCGGCAGCGTACCCGCGGCGAGCGGGCCACGCCGTGCAGCGAGGACCGCGCTGTCGCCGTCGCCGGGAAGTTCGAGGGCGTGGCTGCTGCCATCGCCTTGCACCGGTAGACCAATATCCTGCAGGCGCTGGCGCGCGCTGGCCGAAGGTGCGCCCGCACTGCGTACCAGCACGCCCAGTCCCTCGCGCAACGCCTGGCGCATGGCAGCCAGCTGGCCGGCACTCAATGCGGCCAGGCTGCGCTCGTCCAGCAGCAGCAGATCGCTGCGCGCGAGTGACGCCGCATCCAGCGCGACCGCGCCATCTCCCACGCTGACACCCGCCCCGGTATCGGCCTGCACCTGCACGCGGATGCCGGCATCGGCCGCCCAACGCCGCAGGTACTTCAGCTCTGGGCCCGGCGCGCTGGCGCGCACCAGCAGGCGCAGCGGTGCGGCCGGCAGGGTCTGCTGCGGCACCGGTACGCTGTCCACCACATGGCCGTCGGCATCGAGCAGGCGCAGCTGGAACACGCTGCGGCCTTCGGCGCGGGCGATGCCGCTGAGCTTCACGCGCCCGTCCTCGGCAACGTCCGTGCGATCAACCACGCTGTCGGCGGGGTCAAGCAGCTCTGCTTTCGCCTTGGCCGCGCCACGCGCCTGTGCCTGGACGTCAAAACGAGCACCGGGAGCGACATCGGCCGGTGGTTGCAGCGCGATCCAGCCGCGCGGCTCCGGTGCGGCCTGCCAACGTACATCCGGCGGCAACACCGCGTCGCGATCACGTGCGGCGAGGCCCGCACCGACCAGTGTCAGTGTGGACGCCGGATGCTGGCGCAGCGCGGTGGCCAGGTCGGGAACGCGCTGTGCGCCGGAAATATCGGCAGCTTCGGGCAAAAGCAACAGCGGGCCTTCGCTGGCCGGGAGCGCGCCGGCCTTGCCGGCATCGGTTCCGAGGACCACCAGCCCGCCTGCGGGTTGCTGGCGGGTGGGCGGCACCAGGCAGAAATACAGCAGCGCGGCGACGATGATCTGCAGTGCGATCACGATCCACCGGCGGCCAGGGTGGGCGGTGTTTCCACGCAGCTGGCGCACGCTGGCGATGACCACGATCAGGGCAAGTGCCAGTGCAATCCACAGGTCCACAGCGGAGGCGTTCATGGCTGCGCCTCCAGCGCATCAAGGTACCGCTGCCCCATCGCATCGGCGGCACTGCGCCGCATCGCCTGCGGCAGCGGACGCTGCAGCGCCCGCCACAACTGTGCACGCAGGCGCTGGCGACAGTCTTGGCAACCGGGCTCGATGCGCAGCTGCTCGATGGCCGCAGCCAGATCGAGTGCATCGGGCAGGTAGGCCGCGTTGCGCTGCTGCCAAGTCGCGAGCGCATCCAGATCCGGCGCGCCGGTGTCGTCGCCGAGACGCTGCCAGGCTTCGACGATGGCCGGATCGGGCGGGGTGCGGGCGGCCAGCGGCAGTTCCCGACTGGCCAGTCCAGCGCGATCACCGCCGAGGCGGCGGCCTTCATCGATCGGTGGCAGTTCCGGCCCGACCCGGGCCAGATAGATGCGCTCGGCCTGCTGCACCTGCTTGATGAAGCCCAATGCCTTGTAGGCGAAGGGCAATGCCTGCTCCGGTCGGCCCTGGCGCAGCTCGCCTTCGGCCGACCACATCTGGTCAAGCGCCGCCTTCAGCGTGGCACGGGTCTGCGGATCGAGCAGAGTGGCCGCCTCGGCGTGGTCATGGGTGTGTCCGTACTCGGAGAGCACGTCGGTGGCGCTGCCGAACACCGGCGGCGTATCGGCATTGGCCGGCTTGCCGCCGTGGTCGTGGCCATGCGCGTCGTGCGCTCCGGCCTCGGCGCCATGGTCGTGATCGTCGTCGTGATCGTGGTCGTCTGCGGCGGGCGTATCGCTGGTGGGCAGGTCGCTGGTCGGCGGTGGCTTCGGCGCACCTTCGCTTTCCTCACCCAGGAACTGGCCGTAGCGCAGGCGCAGGATGCGCTGGTCGACGCCGATCGCATCGCTGCGCTTCACGAAGTCCTCGGCGGCCAGGCTGCGTCGTTGCCGGATCAGCGCTTCGGCATCGATGATGATCTGCCGCTGGCTGCGGAAGTAGGCAGGCAGGGTCTTCTTGATGCGGCCTTCCAGCTCTGCACCGAGTGCGACTTCGGCGCTGGGCAGGCGCAGGATCACGCTGCTGCTGCGTCCGGTCTGCGGCGTGGGCGCATGGTTGTCGCGCACTTCCAGCTGGGCGATGACATCGTTGCCGGGCTGTGCGCCCAGCGCAGCCAGATCAAGGGTATGGGCGAAACGCCGCGCGGTGGCTTCGCCGCTGCCGGCAAGCGTGACGCTGCGCTTCACGAAGGTGATGTTCTCACCGCTGCCCTGGGTGGTGGTGATCGACAGCGTTGCCTGCGCCGCGACACCGTAATCGTCGCTGGCCTCGAAGCGCAGCGCCCATTGCCGTTGCCCGGGCGTGCCCAGCACCAGGCTGGCGGCCGGCTCCAGCACGCGCACGCTGGGCGCGCGGTCGGCCACAACATCCAGCCGGTACAGGCGGGTTTCGGCCAGCGCCGGTTCGCTCACCACGCGGTACAGCACCGGCGTGCGCGCCACATCCTGTGCCTGCCACTGCCCATCGCGCTCGCTCAGCGGCAGCCGTCGACCATCGTGGAACTGCAGCCATGCCTTGGCCGGTGCGTGGTCGAAGCGCAACGACCACGACAGCTGGCTGTCGGCGGCGACCTTTGCATCCAGCGTGCTCTGCGTCAGCGTGGCTTGCCCGGTGTAAGCCGGTGCGTCGATGCGCAGGCGACTGGACTGCAGTTGCAGCGGGCCTGCGGACGCCGTGCTGCCTGGCGCCGACGTGCGAGCAGGCGCGGAACCGGGATTCGAACGCGGCCAGCCGAGTGCCAGCGCAACGATGGCCAGGCCTGCGATCCAGCACAGCGCCAATGCCCCACGCGGCCAGCGCGGACGCAGTTCCGGCATCGCGCGTTCCAGCGTGGCCAGCACGCGCGCGCGCTGGCGCTGCTGCAGCGGATTGAGGGTGAGCGTATCGGCGAACAGCAGATCGGCACTGTCCTCGCTGGTACCGCCGGCATCGAGCTGGCGCTGCGCCCACTGCGGGTCCAGCTGGCGGGAACGTGCCGTGGCGAGCGCTGCGCAGGCGAGCAGGCTGACCGTGCCGACCACGCAGGCGATATCGAAGCCCGCCAGGCGCAGCGCCAGCGTCGTCGCGGCCAGCGCCCACGGCAGGCCCAGCAGCAGGGTAATGAGTGCACGGCGACGGCGTGCGCGTTGCCAGGCGTGCTGCAGAGTGTTCATGTGGCCACCCTGCGCCGGCGACTGCTGGCCATCCAGCGCTCCAGCGCGAACAGCAGCACGATGGTCAGCAGCAACCAGGCGGTTGGCTCCCGCACCGGCGGTGTTGCCGCAGGCAACGCAGACCGATAGGGCGCCTGGTCCCTTGCATCGCCGAGGCGCGGCGAAGGGGGCGCTTGCAGCGCCAGCAGCAGGGCACGCGGCAACTGCGGATCGCGCAGCGCAGCGTTGCCTGAGGCGTCCCAGTCACCGGGCAGAGACAGCAGGACACCGTGGCCGATGCGTTGCTGCCACAGCAGCGGGGTGCCCTCGGTGTTGCGCAGCAGGATGCTGGCGCTGGCAGCAGGCTTGCCGGCAGTCATAGTCATGACACGACTGCCGTCGCGCAGCCACGCCTGCCAGTTCGCCGGCAGTGCATCGTTGCGGCTCCATACGCCGATCTCGCCGCGTTCGGGCAGGGTATCCGCCACCAGAGGAGCGAGCGGCGCCTGCACGCCCCACGCGCGCTGCAGTGCATTCAACCAGTGCTGGGCAGCGGCCGAAGCATCGCTGTGCACGCGCAGGCGCGGCGACGTTGCGGCACGCGGTTGCGCAGTGACCGGCATCGGCTGCGGGCGCCACTGCACCTCGCGCGACAGCTGCAGGCGTGCGCCGTCCAGGCCGGGCAGGGGATCGGGAACGTGCACGGTCAATGCGGTGCCAACGGGCAGCTGCGCGTCCAGTTCGCGCAGCAGGCTGGGCAGGGATGCACTGGCTGCAGGTGGCGCCTGATCAATGGCCGGGAAGCCGGGCGCCAGCCAGTGCCAGTTGCGATCCGCAGCGGTACCGCGCAGTGCGGCGGCATCCAGTCCCGGGGCCACCACCGTCCATGCACTGGAGGCCGGCACGGGCCCGGTCAACGCAGGCCGTGCCAGCAGCAAAGCCAGCGCGGCAAGCAACAGCAGGCGCACCAGCAGCAATGGCCAGTCATCGAAGCGGATGCGCTGGCGTGGCCGGATCTGTGCGCGCAGCCAGCGCAGCGCGGCGAAATCCAGCGGTGTGTACGGATGGCGGCGGGCGAGGTGGATCAACAACGGCAACAGCCCTGCGGCGAGCGCGGCCAGGCCCAACGGGAACAGCAGGATCATGCACCGCCCCCACGCCCGAACAGCGCCTGCAGTGGTTGATCCAGCGGCTGGTCGAGCCAGCCGGTGGCACTGGCGATGCCACTGGCCTGCAGGCGCGACTGCAATGCGTTGCGTGCGCCAGCGAAGCGCTGCAGGTAGTCGCTGCGGATCGCCGCGCCATCGCCCAGCAGTTCCTCGCCGGTCTCCGGATCGCGGAAGCGATGGCCGGCGTCGAACGGGAAGTCGCGTTCGTCGGCAGTCAGGATCTGCAGCAGGGCCACTTCGCGGCGCGCGCTGGCCAGTTGTTCCAGCAGCACGATGCCGGCCTCGTCGAAGCCATCACCGATCGCCAGCAGCAGGTCGCCCGGACGCACGCGCTCCCACAGCGGGCGCAGGCGATCGGCCGCAGGCCAGCCGCCGCGTGCCTGCAGGGCATGCAGTTGCAGATGCACGCGGTCACGCTGGCGTGCGCCGTTCGCTGCGGGTACCAGCTGCAGGCCATCGCCATTGATCGCCAGCAGGCCGAAACGGTCGCCCTGCTGCAGGGCCAGCTCCACCACGCACGCGGCCACGCCGCGCATGTGGTCCAGGCGCGTGCGCTGCGGTGCCGCGCGATCGGCCTGGCCGGCCGAGGCGGTGGCATCGAGCAGCAGCCAGACCGTGATCGGGCTTTCGCGTTCGGATTCGCGCACGAAGAAGCGGTCCGAGCGTGCATACAGCTTCCAGTCGATCTGGCGCAGCTCGTCTCCCGGTTCGTAGGCCCGGTACTGGGCGAATTCGAGGCCCGCACCGCGGCTGCGGCTGGCGTGCTGGCCGATGCCGCTTGCGCCGCTCGCCAGGCGCGGCCGCAACCGCAGCAGGCGCAGGCGCGCACGCAGTTCCGGTGGCAACGTCAGCGGGGCACCTGCGTTCACGCGTGGCTCAACCCGGGAACGGCACGGCCTGCAGCAGGGCGGCGACCACGTCGTCGGCACGCTTCTGCTCGGCCTCGGCGGCGAACGACAGCAGCAGGCGATGA
This sequence comes from Stenotrophomonas sp. 96582_Sma, assembly GCF_056480905.1. Classification (NCBI taxonomy): domain Bacteria; kingdom Pseudomonadati; phylum Pseudomonadota; class Gammaproteobacteria; order Lysobacterales; family Lysobacteraceae; genus Stenotrophomonas; species Stenotrophomonas sp. 96582_Sma. The sequence continues at coordinate 90,976 of NZ_CM151122.1, forward strand.
CGCATCACCGGCGCGGCCAAGGCCTGCACATCCTCACGGGTGGCGGCGAAGCGGCCCTGCAGCAATGCGCGTGCTTTCGCCGCCAGCACCAGCGATTGCCCGGCGCGTGGGCCAGCGCCCCATTTCACCCATTGGTTGATTGCTGCCGGTGCGCCCTCGCCGGGACGGCTGGCGCGCACCAGGCGGGTGATCCAGGCCAGCACATCGGGGCTGACATGCACCTGGCGCACCGCGGCCTGCAGGGCAATCACCGCTTCGGCATCCATCACCTTCGGCACCGCGTCGGTGGCACCGCCAGTGGTCTGTTCCAGGATCTGCCGCTCTTCGTCCTCGCTCGGGTAATCCACCAGCACGTGCAGCAGGAAACGATCCAGCTGTGCTTCCGGCAGCGGGTAGGTGCCGGCCTGCTCGATCGGGTTCTGCGTGGCCAGCACGAAGAACGGTGCAGGCAGTGCATACGTGGTGCCTGCGTAGCTGACGGTACGCTCCTGCATCGCTTCCAGCAGCGCGGCCTGGGTCTTGGGCGGGGTACGGTTGAGTTCGTCGGCCAGCAGCAGGTTGGTGAAGATCGGGCCCTGCTGGAAGCGGAAATGGCGATGGCCGGTGCCGTGATCTTCCTCCAGCAACTCCGTACCGAGGATGTCGCTGGGCATCAGGTCGGGGGTGAACTGCACGCGCCGGAACTGCAGTTCCAGCGCCTGCCCGAGCGAGCGCACCAGCAGGGTCTTGCCCAGTCCCGGGGCGCCTTCCAGCAGGCAGTGGCCGCCGGCCAGCAGGCCGATCAGCAGCTGCTCGACCACGGTGTTCTGGCCAACCACCGCGCGTGCGAGCGCAGCGCGCAGATCGTGCAGGCGCGGCAGCAGGGAGTCGAGGTCAGCGGTGGTCATGGGCGTGCAGGTCCTATCAATTGTTCAACGCGTACATCACGATGTTGACGCCGAAGCGGGTGTTGTCTTCGGCCAGGAAACGCTTGTTGCGCCAGTCGTAGTCCCACTCGCAGCCGTAGTCCTTGTTGCTGTAGAGCAGGCCCAGGCGGCCGTCGACCTCGATGCCCTTCAGGTAGTCGTGCACCAGGTCGTCGCCCCAGCCGTTGAGCTCGAAGCTGGTGGCCGGTGGCCCATCGGGGAAGCGGAAGAAGCTGCGGTACAGCGCGTGGCTGTCGGGCAGCTTCTGCAATGCCTTCGGTCCAAACAGGCGACCCATCTGCGCCTCGAACGAGGTGGCGAACAGGCCGTCGATATCATGGTTGCAGTCGTCGACGAAGACGAAGCCGCCATTGCGCACGTAGCGCACGAAGTTCTGCCGCTCGGCGGCGTTGAACTCCACCAGTGTGTGCCCGGCCAGGTAGCAGAACGGCGCTTCCAGCATGCGCGGGTCGGCCAGCGCCACCACGTGTTCCTGCGGATCCACGCGCAGCGAGGTGTAGTCAATCAGCGAGGTGATCAGGTTGGACGGCATGCGCGCGTCCACATCCCAATCGCCGGAGTCGTACTGCAGGCGGGTGAACCAGAAGTCGTAGCGCGAACTGCGCGGGCCTGACTGCGCCAAGGCCGGCAGCACCGCCGCCGAAGCGGCAGCGGCCAACCAGCGCAGGCAGGCCCGGCGATCCATCAGACCGCGTCGGACAGCGAGGTGAAGGTGAAATCGCGCAGCTTCATCGGCGGGATCATCATCACGTAGCTGGATTCATCACCGGCCACGCGCACCGGCTTGCCCAGCTCTTCGATGTTGTTGAGCATGATCACCGGCGATTCGTTGAAGCGGAAGTTCTTCACCGGGTGCTTGATCTGGCCGTTCTCGATGTAGAAGGTGCCGTCGCGGGTCAGGCCGGTCAGCAGCACGGTCTGCGGATCAACCATGCGGATGTACCAGGTACGGGTGACCAGGATGCCCTTCTGGGTACCGCGCACCAGCTCGGCGGTGCTCTTGTCGCCACCGCTCATCAGCAGGTTGCCCGGCGTGGCCTTGGCGGTCTTGCCCTGCTTCTGCGCCCAGAAGCGCGAGTAGTCGAGGTTGGCGATCCTGCCGTTCTCGATGATCGCCATGCGTTCGCGCGGCATGCCTTCGCCGTCCCACGGCAGCACCGGTGCATCCGGATGCCAGGGGTCGGCAATCATGGTCACGCGCGGGTCGTAGACCTGCTCGCCCAGCTTGTTGCCGCCGCCCTTCTTCGACAGGAAGCTGCGTCCTTCATCGGCCGAGCGTGCGCTGAAGAAGTTCATCATGAAGCTGATCAGGCCGGCGGCCGCGGCGGGCTCCAGGATGACCGTGTACTTGCCCGGCTCCAGCGCCTTGGCTTCGGCCGATTCGGTGGCCTTGCGCATGGCGATGCGGATGTCCTGGTCGGCCTTGAAGTCGGCCGCATCCTTCAGGTTGCGGCCGACCCAGCCCGAACCGCGGCCATCTTCGGTACGCACGGTGCAGGTGTAATCGAAGTTGGTGGTGCGCTGGTAGGCGAAGTTGCCGTTGCTGTTGGCGGTGGCCTGGAAGCCCTGGCCGTCTTCGAGGAAGCCGGCGGCGATCAGGCCGTGGCCACGGCACGGGGCGATCGAATCGGCGGCGACCTTGGCGCGGAACGCCGGATCGATCGCTGCAGTGGATTCGCTGAAGGTCGGGCTGGCGCGATAGCTCTGCTTGCCGATGGCCGGCATGAACTCCGGGTTCTCCGGCGCCAGGCGCGCCAGGTCTTCGGCACGGCGCACCACGCGTTCCAGCGCGGCGTCGTCGAACTCGTTGATCGAGGCCGTGCCGACGCGCTTGCCGAAGGCGACGGTGACCGCCAGCTCGGTGTTGTCGACGATGCCACTGGTGGAGACGTTGTTCAGCGCGAAACGGATGTTGCCGCTGATCGCGCCGGCCAGCACGGCGGTGCATTCGTCGGCCTTGGACAGGGCGATGACCTTGTCGAGGATGGCCTTGGCCTGGGCTTCGGTGAAGATACTCATGGTGTAAGGGCTCCTGACCGATCAGCCGAGGCTGCGTGCGGTGTTGATGACGTTGATGCCGTTGAAGCGCGCAGTCGACGAACCGTGCGAGACCGCCGAAACCTGGCCCGGCTGGCCCTTGCCGTCGAAGAACGAACCGCCCAGGCGGTAGTCGCGCTCGTCGGCCACGGCGGTGCAGGCGTTCCAGAACTCCGGTGTGCGGATCTGGTAGGCCACGTCTTCCAGCATGCGGGTGATCTGGCCGTTCTTGATCTCGTAGAACAGCTGGCCGCCGAACTGCGCGTTGTAGCGCTGCTGGTCGATCGAGAACGAACCATCACCGATGATGTAGATGCCGTTCTCCACGTCCTTGATCAGGTCCGGCACGCTCAGCGGCTTCTTGCCCGGTGCCATCGACACGTTGGCCATGCGCTGGAACTGCACGCTGGACCACGAGTCGGCGTAGCAGCAGCCGTCGGACTCGGTCTTGCCGAGGATGTGGGCCTGGTCGCGGATGGTCTGGTAATCCACCAGTTTGCCGTTGCTGATCAGGTCCCAGCGCTTGCACTTCACGCCTTCATCGTCGTACGCCACCGCACCGAGGCTGCCCGGCTGGGTCTTGTCGGCGAAGATGTTGACCAGTTCGCTGCCGTACTGGAAATGCTGTTCGCGCTTGTCCAGGGTGGCGAAGCTGGTGCCGGCGTAGTTGGCTTCGTAGCCGAGCACGCGGTCCAGCTCCAGCGGGTGGCCGATCGACTCATGGATGGTCAGCCAGGTGTGCGACGGGTCGAGCACCAGATCGTACTTGCCCGGCTTAACGGACGGGGCCTTCAGCTTCTCCTGCGCCTGCTTGGCGGCGGCGATGGCATCTTCCTTCATGTTGTAGGAAGAGCTGTAGTTGACCACGCCATTCGGGCTGACCACCTTGCCGGCAGCCGCGCCGTCCAGATACTCGTAGCCCAGGCCCATCGGCGAGGACAGGCCTTCGCGGGTACGGAACTTGCCGCTGGACTTGTCGATGGCGGTGATCGTCATCGGTGCCCAGATGCGGTGCACGTCCTGGTCGATATAGGAACCATCGGTGGAGGCGAAGTACTTCTGCTCGTTGACCAGGAACAGCATCGAGTTGACGAAGCTGGCACCGGCGCCCATCGCCGCAGCGTTGACGTCCAGCAGCAGGCCGACCTTGTCCTTGATCGGCACTTCCATCGCATTCTTGCGGATAGGCGTGCGCCAGCTCACCTCACCCACGCCCGGCGCCTTGGCCAGCTGTACCGGTGCGGTCTGCACGCCGGCATTGGCCTTGGCGATTGCTGCGGCCTGCTGCGCGGCCTTGGCTACATCGGCCGTACCCAGCGCATTGGTGGCGGCGAAGCCCCACGCACCGTTGACGATCACGCGGATGCCAACACCGGTGGACTCGGTGTTCACCACGTTCTGCACCTTGTCCTCGCGGGTGATCACGAACTGCCGCAGGTAGCGGCCGATGCGCACGTCGCAGTAGGTGGCACCGGCCTGGCGGGCAGCGGCCAGTGCTGCATCGGCCAGGCGCTTCTTCAGCCCTAGGTCCAGCGTGCTCTGCAGTTGCTCGGCGGCAATCGCCTTGCCGAAGAAGGAGGGCACGATCAGCCCGCCCGCGGTAAGCCCGGTCAGGGCCAGGAAGTCACGTCTTTGCAAGGCTGCTCTCCATGTCGAAGGATGGGTGGCTCAAGCGCCGAGACTGCGCGCGGTGTTGATGATGTTGATGCCGTTGAAGCGGGTGGTGGACGAACCGTGCGAGACCGCCGAGACCTGGCCGGGCTGGCCCTTGCCGTCGAAGAACGAACCACCCAGGCGGAAGTCACGCTCGTCGCAGATGGCAGTGCACGCGTTCCAGAACTCCGGCGTGCGGATCTGGTAGGCCGCATCCTCGACCATGCCGGCGATCTTTCCGTCCTTGATCTGGTAGTACAGTTGGCCGCCGAACTGCGCGTTGTAGCGCTGCTGGTCGATCGAGTACGACCCGCGGCCGTGGATGTAGATGCCGTTCTCCACGTCCTTGATCATGTCCTCGACGCTGAGTGGCTTTTTGCCAGGTGCCAGTGAAACGTTGGCCATGCGCTGGAACTGCACGCTGGACCAGGAATCGGCGTAACTGCAGCCATGCGAGGCATCGCGGCCGAGGATGTGGGCCTCATCGCGGGTGGCCTGGTAATCGACCAGGATGCCGTCGCGCACCAGATCCCAGCGCTGGGTCTTCACGCCTTCGTCGTCGTAGCCGACCGCACCGAGGCTGCCCGGTTGGGTCTTGTCGGCGAAGAAGGTGACGATGTCGCTGCCCCAGCGGAAACCGGCATCGCGCTTGTCCAGCGTGGCGAAGCTGGTGCCGGCGTAGTTGGCTTCGTAGCCGAGCACGCGGTCCAGCTCCAGCGGGTGGCCAACGTTCTCGTGGATGGTCAGGAACAGGTTGGACGGGTCCAGCACCAGGTCGTACTTGCCCGGCTTCACCGACGGCGCCTTCAGCTTCGCGCGCGCGTGGCGGGCGGCGGCGATGGCGTCCTCGACCGGGTCGTAGGAATCGCGGTAGGCGGTGATGCCACCGGGCAGCTGCACCTTGCCGCGCGCATCGCCATCGAGGAACTCGTAGCCCATGCCCATCGGCGAGGACAGGCCGGCACGAGTGCGGAACCTGCCGCTGGCCTTGTCGATGGCGGTGGCAGTGAACGGCAGCCAGATGCGATGGATGTCCTGGTCGATGAACGAGCCGTCGCTGGAGGCGAAGTACTTCTGTTCATTGACCAGGAACAGGGTGGAATTGATGTAGTCGGCGCCCGCATTCAGCGCGGCGGCGTTGAGTGCCAGCAACAGCTCGACCTTGTCCTGGATCGGCACCGCCATCGCGTTCCTGCGCACTGGGGTCTGCCAGCGCACCTCGCCCACCGACGGCGTCGGTGCCAGCTGCACCGGCCGGGTCTGGATGCCGGCGTTGGCGCGGGCGATCGCTGCGGCCTGCTCGACCGCCGCGCGCACGGCAGCCTCGGTCTGCTGGTGGGTGGCGGCAAAGCCCCAGGCGCCGTTGACGATCACCCGCACGCCGACACCGGACGATTCGCGGTTGGTCACATTGCCGACCTGGTGCTCGCGGGTGATGACCGACTGGTTGAGATAGCGGCCGATGCGCACGTCGCAGTAGCTGGCCTTGGCGGTGCGTGCGGCGGCGAGCGCAACGTCCGCCAGGCGTCTGCGCTGGGCGGTATCGACCGGGGCGAGCAGCTGCTCGGCGGCGATGGCACGGGAATGCGGCAGCAGCAGGCCCGCCAGGCCCAGACCGGAAAAAGCCAGGAACTCACGTCGTTGCACAGCGTTTCTCTCTCTCGCTTGCGTGCGGTTGGCAACGGGCCGGACCGATCACGTCAACTCCTCGACTTTCGCCAGCGCGGCGCGTCCGGGCAAGTGACTGCAGTCATGGTTGGGTGGGTTTCGGCAGGGCTTGCAGCCCTGCACCTGCTCAATGCAACGGCAACGGCAACGGCCAAAGCCAGAGCGGCATTCCGTGGGTTGGTGGGGCGGTGTCGGACTGCGGGGACGCCGCAAGTACGTCCCTGTAGGCTTGGCAGCCGCATCCATGCGGCTGACACCCCGCAATCCGACACCGCCCCACCTTCGACAGGTTCACTCGGCTGTTGGTAGGTGTCGACCTTGGTCGACACGTCTGTCAGATATCGAAATGTATCCGGGGTCAGAGCCGTTCCGACAGACCGCAGAAAACTGTCGAAGGCGGGGTGGGTCCGGTTGCGGGGGCGTGAGCGCCATGGATGGCGCGACCGAGCCTCCATGGGTGAGGGCGCTTTGCTTGCGAAGCACCGCTTCGCAAGCGCCCGAACGCACAGCCGCCAGCGGCTGGGCCGGACCCCGGAGGGGGATTCACGGCGTCCCCCGCAACCGGACCCACCCCGCCATCCCCCAGGAAGCCCGCGCTGTTGCAGTTGCTTTGGCTGTTGCTGTTGCTCCGGCTCCTGCGGGTGCAGGGCTGCAAGCCCTGCCGAGCAACACCCCCTCGTGCACAATGGGGCCGACCCCGCCTGGACCCCGTCCTGATGTCGAGCAAGCCGTATTCAGAAGCCTGCGAGCGCAACCGCGAACCCATCGCCACTGCACTCGACCCGTGGATGGGCGACCGTCATCGGGTGCTGGAGATCGGCAGTGGCACCGGCCAGCACGCGGCCTTCTTCGCCGAACGCTGGCCGTGGCTGCGCTGGCAGCCCAGCGATCATCCGGACCATCTGCCCGGCATCGAGGCCTGGCGTGCGGAGGCCGCGCTGCTCAATCTGCTGCCGCCGGTGGCGCTGCAGGTGGAACTGCCCCCGGCGCCGGGCCTGTCGTTGCCCGAGGGCAGCACGTTCGATGCCGCATTCAGCGCCAACACGTTGCACATCATGAGCTGGGAGCACGTGCAGGCGCTGTTCGCCGCGCTGCCATCGGTGATGCGCCACGGCGCGCTGCTGGCGGTGTACGGCCCGTTCAACTACGGCGGCCGCTACACCAGCGACAGCAACGCGCAGTTCGATGCGTGGCTGAGGACGCGCGATCCTCGTAGCGGCATCCGCGATAGCGAAGCGGTGCAGGCGCTGGCGGCCGACAATGGCTTCACCCGTCTGGGTGACGTGGCGATGCCGGCCAACAACCGCCTGCTGCTGTGGCGGCTGGGCTGATCAGGCGTCCGGCGACATGCTGGAAAGGCGTGCCGCTGCAGCGCGCAGCCCGTTGAAAATGGGTTCGGACACGTTTACGGGGAAATCACTTGGGAGCTGACGCGTGACCTGCTCGATGGCGGGTTCGACGGCTGCGATCAGCGCTTCGATCCACGGCTCTGCACCATCAGCGACACCACAGGCGCGTGCGGTTTCGTTCCAGTGGCGTCGTCGCACAAGGTGCAGCTTCCGGTGGTGGTTCTTGCCCTGGACGGACATGGCGAGCTGTGCATTCCGCGGGTCGAGCTGGTTTGGCCCCCTGCCCAGGATGGGATGCACCGACAATACGTCGTAGACGGGCGTCAGGCGGAAGCGTCCATCGACTTCGAGGTAGACACTGAAGTTCTTGGCATGTCCATCGGTTGCAGCCAACATCCAGAAAAGAATCTGCGTCTTGAAGAAGGTCTCGCGATCCTTGAAATGCTCGGATTGTCGAAGCAGATCCATGATGGTCACGATGCCTGGGCCGCCATCGGATTCATACTTCCTGGCGGCGGGCAGACCGAAGACCTGGCACATGTCTTCCTGCGGCAGCCGCAGCCACCACCGGCGATCCGCAGAAAGGCGGCGGTCGAATCGCTCCACAATGAGCGCGCGTTCGTCCTTGAAGCGTCCCATCTGCGTATTCGCAACGGGGATTCCAAAGGCGGAAAGCAGCTGCATGCACAGCCATTCGTTCTCGACGGATTGGTGCATGTCCGCCCGCATGTTGCCCACAATGCCAAGCGGCAGCTTGAAGATATGGGTGGATGGGGTACTGCCGGTAGGAATGCACCACTGGCCAGCATGCAGCAGAAGTCCCGTCTTCTCCTGCGCACCGGCGATGGATATGCGGAACGCATCATCACTGGTGGGTGTGCCAGGCAGGTTCCCTGTCGTCACCTGACGCAGGATCGCAGCGACGCCTGATTCGTTCAACGCTTCGCACGTAATTTGCTGGATGTCCCCCGGTGTATGCGAAAGCGGCAGCAGTTGCGCTGCGCCGACGCAATCCCGGCCAATGGCTTCGAGAAGATCGAATGTGTCGCTGCTGCGCGTGGAGAACCTGTCGCGGATCCGGTTGCGGATGACACCGTTGTCGGGAAGAAGGTTGTCGAAGTAGTTGTTGACGACATTGCCCCGATGGCTCTCGCCCTCCGGGAGCAGGGGCAGTGAGAGTGACAACGGCCGGGACTGGGCGGAGCTGATCCACGAGTCGACGTACGAAAGCCGGGAAGAGCCGCTCCGGACATCATCCCAGAGCGCGACCTCGACACCATTCATCCAGACCCGCAGCGTACCCATGGCTCACCACTCCAACGTTGACGTTGTCTCCGGGGGACTTCGCTGCTGCAATCTGACTTCCAGACCCAGCACTGCCCAGACCCGCATCAGTCGTTCGAAGCTTGCCGATGCCGGGTCGCGCTCTAATGCGCCTACTGCCTGGCGGCTTATGCCGAGCTGTGCCGCCAACTGCGCTTGGCTCAGGCCCGCCTGGCGCCTGAACGCACGCATCAGCGGTGCCAGTTGTTGAGGTGTCCTCACCGTGTGCAGCGGCCTGTCCATATCGGCAGTCCCCGAGAAAGTGACCGTACGCGAGCGTGTACGCAAAGGATAGGTTGCATTACGACAAGCAACCTATCTCTTTCCTTCGCTGGAGGCAACCTATCGATTGCTATCTCAGTATGCAATCAATAGGTTGCTTTTGCGCCGTCAGCGGCGCTCAAGCCACCTGCACGATATGCAGCGCCTTCGGGTTTCGCCACTGCGCCAGCAGGGCGGCTTCGCGCGCCTTGGCCTGCTCGAAATGCGCTTCCTTGACGTGGCCGAAGCCTCGGATGTGCTCGGGCACGCTGGCGATTTCCACCGCCAGTGCCAGGCGGCCGTCTTCCAGGCCGTCCAGCAGCAGCTGCACGGTGGCCTCGTAGTCACCGATCAGCTTGCGCTCCATGCGGCGTTCCTCGGTGCGGCCGAACACATCAAGTCGGCCGCCACGCAGGAACTTCAGCTTGGCCAGCAGGCCGAAGGCCTTGAACATCCACGGGCCATATTCCTTCTTCAGCAACCGGCCCTGCTCGTCCTTCCTGGCGAACAGCGGCGGTGCCAGGTGGAAGCGCAGCTGGTAATCGCCCTCGAACTGCTGCTGCAGGCGGCGCTGGAAGTCGCCACTGGTATACAGGCGGGCCACTTCGTACTCGTCCTTGTAGGCCATCAGCTTGAACAGGTAACGGGCTACGGTCTCGGTCAGCGCGGTGGAACCGCCGATGCGGTCGGCTTCGGCGGCGCGCACGCGCTCGACCAGGCTGCGGTAGCGGTTGGCGTAGGCAGCGTCCTGGTACTCGACCAGGAACGCGGCGCGGCGCTCGATCATTTCATCCAGCGAGCGCGACAGGCGGGCGTCGTCCAGCGGCAGGAACGCAACATCGCCACCGTGCGAGGGCAGGCCACGCAGTTCGCGTTCGTCGCCGGTGTTGCGCGGTGCGGCGGTGGCACCCCATTCGTTGCCCTCCCACTCGCCCGGCGGCAGCGGGTGCAGCGGGCCCGGAGTGGATTCGGTATCGGTGTGGCGGTTGCGCACCAGGCCGGCGGCCTGCTGCACGGCCTGCGGGTCGACCACGGCCAGGCGGCCCCAGGCGAAGGCCTGCTGGTTCATCGCCACGGCCGCACCGTTGAGCTCGATGGCGCGCATCAGTGAATCGAACGACAGCGGCACCAGGCCCTGCTGCCACGCATAGCCGAGAATGAACAGGTTGGCGGCGATCGCATCGCCCAGCAGCGCGGTGGCCAGCTGGGTGGCATCCAGCAGCAACGGCTCCTGGCCGCCCAGCGCCACGCGCACACCGGCCACGATGTCGGCGGCGGGGAACTGCATGTCCGGGCGGGTGGTGAAGGTACCGGGCATCGCTTCGTAGGTGTTCAGCACCACCTGCGAACGGCCGGCACGCACCTTCGACAGGGCCCAGTAGTCGTTGACCACCACCATGTCGCAGCCCACCACCAGGTCAGCCTCACCGGCGGCGATGCGCACGGCGTGGATGTCTTCGGGACGACGGGCGATGCGGATGTGCGTGGTCACCGCGCCGCCCTTCTGTGCCAGGCCGGTCTGGTCGAGCACGGTCGCACCCTTGCCTTCCAGGTGGCCGGCCATGCCCAGCAGCGCGCCGATGGTCACCACGCCGGTACCGCCGACGCCGGTGATCAGGATGTTCCAGGGCTGTTCGAGGGTGCCGCGGATGGCCGGTGCCGGCAGGTTGTCCAGCAGGGTGGAAGCATCGCGCTTGCTGCCCTTGCGCGGCTGGCCACCGTGCACGGTGACGAAGCTCGGGCAGAAACCGTTCACGCAGGAATAGTCCTTGTTGCAGTTGGACTGATCGATCTCGCGCTTGCGCCCGAACTCGGTTTCCTTCGGTAGCACCGACACGCAGAAGCTCTTCTTGCCGCAGTCACCGCAGCCTTCGCAGACCAGCGAATTGATCAGCACGCGCTTCTGCGGATCTTCCAGCTTGCCGCGCTTGCGGCGGCGGCGCTTCTCGGTGGCGCAGGTCTGTTCGTAGATCAGGATCGAAACCCCCTTCACCTCGCGCAGGCGCTTCTGCACCTCATCCAGCTCGCTGCGGTCGTGGAACTCGACGTCGCTGGGGAAGTGCTCGCGCTGGCCGGTCCACTTGCCGATGTTGTCCGACAGCACCACGATGGTGTGGATGCCTTCGGCGCGCATCTGCTTTGCGATGTCCGGCACGCTCAGCGGGCCGTCCACCGGCTGGCCGCCGGTCATCGCCACCGCGTCGTTGTAGAGGATCTTGTAGGTGATGTTGACGCCGGCGGCGACCGCCTGGCGGATCGCCAGCGAGCCGCTGTGGAAATAGGTGCCGTCGCCCAGATTCTGGAATACGTGCGGGGTGTCGGTGAACGGCGCCTGCCCGGCCCAGGTCACGCCTTCGCCGCCCATGTGAGTGAAGGTGTCGGTGCTGCGGTCCATCCAGGTCACCATGTAGTGGCAACCGATGCCGGCCAGCGCCCGCGAGCCTTCCGGCACCTGGGTAGAGGTGTTGTGCGGGCAGCCCGAGCAGTAGTGCGGTACGCGCGGGAAGCTGGCGCGCGGCAACGCAAGCTCGGCTTCCTTCTCCTGCATCCACTGCAGGCGCTGCTCGATCGATTCGTTGTTGAAGAACTTCTGGATGCGGCGACCGATCACGCCGGCGATGGTGGCCGGCGTCAGCTCACCGGTGGACGGCAGGATCCATTCGCCGCTTTCATCGTACTTGCCGACGATGGACGGGCGCTGGCCCCAGCTGGCCGGCCAGTTGAAGAACTGTTCCTTCATCTGGCGCTCGATGAAGGCACGCTTCTCCTCCACCACGATGATGTCTTCCAGGCCCTGCGCGAAGCGCGCGATGCCCTGCGGTTCCAGCGGCCAGGTCATGCCGACCTTGTACACGCGGATGCCGATGCCGGCGCACGCGGCTTCGTCCAGGCCCAGGTACTCCAGCGCCTGCAGCACGTCCAGGTAGCTCTTGCCGGTGGTGACGATGCCCAGCCGCGCGCGCGGCGCATCCATCACCACCTTGTCGATGCCGTTGGCGCGGGCAAAGGCCTGTGCGGCCTTCACCGCATAGCGGTGCAGGCGCATTTCCTGGTCCAGCGGCGGGTCTGGCCAGCGGATGTTGAGGCCACCCGACGGCATCTCGAAGTCTTCCGGCAGCACGATGCGGCGCGCCATCGGATCGACCTGCACCGACGCCGACGATTCCACCGTCTCGGCGATGGTCTTGAAGCCGACCCAGCGGCCGGTATAGCGGCTCATCGCCCAGCCCAGCAGGCCCATGTCGAGGATGTCCTGCACGCCGGCCGGGTTCAGCACCGGCATCATCGCGCTGACGAACTCGTCCTCGCTGCCGTGCGGCAGCGTCGAACTGCGGCAGGCATGGTCATCGGCGGCCAGTGCCAGCACGCCACCGTAGCGCGAGGTGCCGGCGGCATTGGCGTGCTTGAACACGTCGCCGCAGCGGTCCACGCCCGGGCCCTTGCCGTACCACATGCCGAACACGCCCTGCACGTTGGCGCCGGGGAACAGGTTGGTCTGCTGCGTGCCCCACACCATGGTGGCGCCCAGGTCCTCGTTCAGGCCCGGGGTGAACTTCACCTTGGCTGCTTCAAGGTGCTTGCGCGCGCGCCACAGCTCCAGGTCGAAGCCACCCAGCGGGCTGCCACGGTAGCCGCTGACAAAGCCGGCGCTGTCGATGCCTTCGGCGGCGTCGCGCAGCCGCTGCATCAGCGGCAGCCGCACCAGCGCCTGCACGCCACTCAGATAGATCCGCCCCTCGCTGCGGGTGTACTTGTGGTCGAGCGTGTAATCACGGTCGAGCAGGTCGGCGGACGAGGGCGAAGTGAGTTGCGCGGTACTGGTCATGGCTGGCCCGGTAGGATCGGCTGGCACCGGCCGCGTGCAGGCACGCGGCGGGAAAGGCGCGAATTGTAGCAGCGGGGCCGCGAGGCCCCGGCACTCGCGCCCGCGGCGGTGCTGGGGTTAGGATCGGGGAGAGAGAGGGAGGCTGCAGTTGCGGCCTGGGGAGAAGGGATGTCAGTTCCAGGAAAGATCCTGGCCAGCGTGCTGCTGGCCTCGGGAGTGGCCACGGCGTGGGCCGCGCCGGCCGTGCCGGCACCACAGGAGTTCTACTTCGACAACGACCTGGCGGCAACGCCGATGGTGGCGGTGCAGGGCGAGGGCGATGAGCTGGTGGCCCAGCTGGTCAAGCTGCGTGAGCGCGGCCGCCGCGCGGTGGAGGCGACGGTGCAGCTGGCATCGGTGGCCGGTGCGCAGGGCCGGGGCGAGCTGGCCGAGCAGCTGTATGGCGAGGCGATGAAAGAGGCGCCGGCACAGAGCAGCAGCGGCCGCAGCGTGCGCTGGAACTACGGTTGGGACCTGCTGCGCCAGGGCAAGCCGGAGGCGGCGCTGGAACAGTGGCTGGTATCGGCCAGCAACGCCCGTACGAAGCCCACCTGGGTGCCACCGACCTATGCGTTGGCATTGTGGCGGATGGGGCAGAAGCAGGAGGCGGTGCAGTGGTATGCGGCTGCGGTACGCACCGAGCCGACGCAGTGGAGTACCACGGCCAACTATGGGCAGCTGCTGCCGCAGTGGCGTGAGGATGAGCGCGCGTCGCTGGCCGAGGTGCAGCAGGCCTGGGCGGCCGCACCACCTGCCTGGCCCTGAGGGAAGGGGTTCGGCCGGGTTGCACCCGGCACCCGCAGAGGCAACAGCTGAAGCAACAGCAACAGCCGAAGCAACAGCGGGCTTCCTGCGGGATGGCGGGGCACTGTGGGTTTGCGGGGCCGCCGTAAACCCGTCCTGGGGGCTTGGTCGCCGCATCCATGCGGCTCACACCCCGCAAACCCACAGTGCCCCGCCTTCGACAGATTCCGGCAGCTGTTGGTAGGTGTCGACCTTGGTCGACACGGTAGATCCACGCCATGCGTGGATGAATCTGTAACGGAATCGACTATTCGATATCTGATCGAAATGCAGCCGAGTGTGGGCTCGGCTCTACAGGAAGCGGCCAGCCAACCGGCTTTTGCTTCTGCTCTTCTTCTTTTTTCTTTTCCGTGGCGGACGCACTCGGAAATTGTCAGAGGCCGGGCGGGGTGGGTTCGCGGGGGTGTCCGCGGCATGGATGCCGCGGCCAAGCCCCCATGGACGGGTTGACGGCGTCCCCCGCGAATCCATCCCGCCCGGCCAAGCGCGGCTTTTGATGTTCACAGTCAACCAGCCGCCACGAGGGGCTGCGCCGTTCGCTGGAAACCCCTCAGTCGTCCGCGGAAACCGTCCGCCCCGACGCCCACGCACGCAGTGCTTCTACCTGCTCTGCCATCAGCACCGACAGCGGTCGGGTGGCGCGGATCTCGGTCATCAGCAGCTCGGTGTCCAGCGGCCGGCCCTCGGCATGCGCCGCATACAGGCCAGCCACGATCGCCTGCTCGATCTCGGCGCCGGAAAAACCATTGGCGGCCGCCGCCAGCGCGGGCAGCGCGAAGTCGTCGGCGTTGAGCTGGCGCCGGCCCAAGTGCAGCCGCAGCAGTTCCACGCGCACGTCGGGCGAGGGCAGATCGACGAAGAAGATCTCGTCGAAGCGGCCCTTGCGCAGCAGCTCGGCGGGCAGCTCGTGCACCTGGTTGGCGGTGGCGACGATGAACACCGGTGCCTTGCGTTCGGCCATCCAGGTCAGCAGGTAACCGAGCACGCGGCGTGACACGCCGCCGTCCTCGCCTCCGCTGGCCAGGCCCTTCTCGATCTCGTCCATCCACAGCACGCAGGGCGCGAGTTGTTCGGCCGAGGCCAGTGCCTGGCGCAGGTTGGCTTCGGTCTCGCCGTGGTACTTGTTGTACAGCGCGCCCACGTC
The DNA here is from genome assembly GCF_056480905.1 of Stenotrophomonas sp. 96582_Sma. Classification (NCBI taxonomy): domain Bacteria; kingdom Pseudomonadati; phylum Pseudomonadota; class Gammaproteobacteria; order Lysobacterales; family Lysobacteraceae; genus Stenotrophomonas; species Stenotrophomonas sp. 96582_Sma. Next base: position 106,006 of record NZ_CM151122.1, read on the forward strand.
CAGGCGCAGCAGGGGCACGCCGAAGCCGGCGGCGGTGGCCTTGGCCAGCATCGACTTGCCACAGCCCTGTACGCCCAGCAGCAGCATGCCGCGCGGCGGGTCCAGCCCGGCCGGGGCGGAGCCGGCAATGAACGCCACCCGGCGTTGGTTGATCCAGCGCTTGAGCCGGTTGGCACCGGCCACATCGCCGAAGCGCGCGCTGTCATGTTCGAAGAACAGGTGGCCGCTGCGGTTGAGCAGCTCGAACTTCAGCCGCGCCAGCTGTGGCAGGTCGTCGTCGCGCAGTGCGCCATCGGCGTAGATCAGCTGGCGCGCGATGCGCCGGGCATCGACCAGGCTCAGGCCCTGCAGGTTCTTCAGGATTTTCTTCACCGCCTCGCTGTCGACTTCAACCCGGCGGCCGCCATGCTCGCGCGCATAGGCGTCGGCCTCCTCGCGCAGCATCTTCAGCAGGGCATTGGCATCGGGCAGGCGCGGGTTGAAGCGCACGGCCAGCGCTTCCAGCTCGGCCGGCAGCTCCACTTTGGCACCGATCAGCACCAGCACATGCGGCTCGCTGTGGCGGCGCTGGATCAGGTCGCGCAGGGCGCGCTGGTGGCTGGCATAGCCCAGGTAGGGGTGGAAATCGAGCAGCAGGTAGACCCCGCGCTGCCCGGCCTGGCGGATCATCTGCAGGGCCGCGCTGGCGTCGGGTGGCCCGGCCGGCGGATCTTCGCTGTCCAGGTCGATGCGGCGCAGGCCCTCGGTGATCGACCACCGGTGCAGCGCCCGCCAGACGTGCATCAGTGTCTGCCGGAACAGGTCGACGATGCGACCCTCGTCCTGGGTCTCGATCACGATCAAGGGGGTGTTGGCGCGGATCAGTGCGCTCAGGTCCTGCAGCTCGCTCATGCCGGTTCGATCCTTCGGGGGCGCCACGATAGCAAAGGCGATGGCCGCTGGTTCAGCACGACGCTACCTACCGTCACCATCACCGGTGTACGCTCGGGGCACGTACCCGGAAGCGAGGCTGGCATGAAGACGATCCTGGTGGCCGGTTCCAAGGGCGGGGTGGGCAAGACCACCGTCGCCACCCACCTGGCCGCGTACGCGGCATTGCAGGGCAAGGCCACGGTGATTGCCGATGCCGACCCGCAGGGTTCCAGCACCCGCTGGGCACAACGCCGTGCCGGGCTGGAAAGCGCGGTGCTCCCCATCGACGTGTATCGGAAGAAGCAGTGGGCGCAGAAGCTGCCCGACGGCACCGACACCGTCATCATCGATGCGCCGGCCGGTGCCCTGGCTGACGATATTCCCCATTTCCTCGATGCAGCCGACGCGGTGGTGGTACCGGTGCTGCCCTCGGCGCTGGACATCGAAGCGATCGTCGGCTTCCTCAACAGCCTGGCCCAGAACCCGCGCGTGCACAGCCGCAAGCTGCCGGTGGGGCTGGTGCTCAACCGTACCAAACCATGGACCCAGACCTCGCAGCAGGCGCTGCAGATGCTGGGTGAATGGCCGTACCCGGTGGTCGCGCAGCTGCGCGACAGCCAGAGCTATGTGGTCATGACCGGCCTGGGCCGCAGCCTGTTCGACTACCGCTCGGCCCAGGTGCGCGAGCACCAGGCCGACTGGGAGCCGCTGCTGTCCTGGCTGAAGCTTTGATGCCTGCGTCACTCTTTCTGCTGCATCCTCTTCTTCATGGAAACCCGCGATGCGTGAACTGATCCTGCTGCGCCATGCCCATGCCGAACCGGCTACCCCCGGCCAGGCCGACCTCGACCGGCCGTTGTCGCCGGTGGGGCTCGCCGAAGCCGAAGCCGCCGGCAAGTGGCTGAAGGAGAACAACCTGCTGCCGGACTGTGTGCTGTGCTCACCGGCGCGGCGCACCCGGGAGACCCTGGAAGCCGTGCTCGGCACCATCGGCTATGTCGAGAAGCGCCTGGAAGACCGCATCTACGAGGCTACCCCCGGCACCCTGGCGGCGCTGGTGGACGACCGCCGTGACCTCGACCGGGTGCTGATCGTCGGCCACAACCCCGGCCTGGAGCGCCTGGTGGCGTTGATGACGGAAGGCACCAGCAGCGACTATCGCGGCATGCCGCCGGCCGGCATTGCCGTGCTCGGCTTCCCGCGCGAGGCCTCGATCGAGCCGGGCGTGGCCAGCCTGAACGCGTTCTGGTGGCCGTGATCCAATGAGCCTGGCGCGGCGCAGCCGCTTTCTGCTGCCCGTGCTGCTGGCTTCCGGCGCGGCCTGGGCTGCCGCGCCACCGCCAACGCCCTTGCCGCCGGTGGTCGCTGAAGCGCACCGGGTCCTGCACCTGGATACCCAGCGCTCGCAGATCGGTTTCGAGGTGCGGACCCGCTTCGGGCAACGCATCGAAGGCCTGTTCCCGCACTTCGAGGGTCGCATCGAGATCCTCTCCGACGGCCGCCACCAGGTGCACCTGAAGATGTTCACGCGCTCGGTCGAGATCCCCGGCAAGGCGCGCTACACCGGCTGGATGCGCGGCGAGGAGTTCTTCGACGCAGGCCGCCACCCGGTGGTCGAGTTCGACTCGCTGCCGTACTGGCCGGAGACCGTGGAAGACGGGGGCGACATCAACGGGCGGCTGACCCTGCGCGGGATCAGCCACCCCGAGACACTGAAGGTCGAGAAGGCGGATTGCGCCCGACCCGGCTATGATTGCGACGTCGTCAGCCGCGGTACCGTGCAGCGAGGCCGGTATGGAATGGACAGCTGGCAGCTTGCCTTGAGTGACCGAGTGACCTTCGTATTGCGAGCGCGCCTGAGCGAGGCGCCGAAACCGTGAACCTCCTGCTGCGTGTACTGGCGCTGGCAACCGTGTTGCTGGGCAGCGGTTGTGCATCGCTGTCCAATGCCGAGCGCGACCGCGCCGAAGCGATCGCCGTGCAGGCGCGCTCGATCCAGGTCGACTGTCAGCGCGCCGACCGCTGCGCACAGGATTCGCCGCTGCGGGCGCTGGCCGGCCGGGCGTTCACCGAATCCACCCCGGAGCAGCCGCGCCACTACGCCACCCTGCTGGACGAGGGCGAGGGCGCCCTGGTGGCGCGCCTGAACCTGCTGCGCAGTGCCACCCGCAGCATCGACCTGCAGACCTACATCTTCGACAAGGACGACAGCGCGCGGCTGGTTATCGACGAACTGCTGGCCGCGTCGCGGCGCGGGGTGAAGGTGCGCGTGCTGATCGACCAGCTCTCGGCGATCTCCGACCTGCAGATCCTTGGCGCATTGTCCGGCGCCCACCAGAACTTCCAGCTGCGGGTCTACAACCCGACCTTCGGCAAGGCCCGGCTGAACTACTTCGATTACGCCGGCAGCGTGCTGTGCTGCTTCCGTCGCTTCAACCAGCGCATGCACAACAAGCTGCTGGTGATCGACGATGCGATCGGCGTGGTCGGCGGCCGCAACTACCAGGACGACTATTACGACTGGGATCGCGAGTACAACTTCCGCGATCGCGACGTCATGATCGCCGGCCCGGAAGCGCGGGCGATGGCGGCCAACTTCGATGCGTTCTGGCGCGCCAAGCGCAGCGTGCCGGCCGAGCGCCTGAATGACGTGGGCCGCACCCTGCTGCGCGAAGGCGTGCCGGTGCTGCCGCCCGCCACGTTCCGCCGCCCGGAGCGGGTGCAGCGGGTCAGCGCTGAAGCCAATGACATGGAGTTCGTCACCCGTTCCTTCGTGGATACCGCGCTGCCGGTGGCCTCGGTGCGCTACGTCGCCGACCTGCCGCGCAAGCACCGCCGCGAGAAGGCCGATGCCCCGCTGGCCGGCCAGCATGTGACCGAGCCGCAGCTGGACGCACTCATTGCCGGTGCGCAGAAGGAAGTGATCCTGCAGACGCCGTACCTGGTGCTGTCCAAGCCGGCGCAGAAGCTGTTCCGCGAGCTGCGCAAGCGCCCGCAGCCGCCGCGCGTGGTGGTGTCCAGCAACAGCCTGGCGGCCACCGACAACCCGATCGTGTATGCGCTGTCGTACAAGTACAAGCGACGCAACATGCGCGAACTGGGCTTCAACATCTTCGAGTACAAGCCGTTCCCGCTGGATGCACCGGTCGACTACCGCAATCTGCTGCCCGACCCGATCGCCGCGCCCGGAGGCGACGACGACGGCGGGCGCAATCCGCTGATCGGCGGCAGCGCCGCTGGCAGCAATGCCGGTGGTGGCAGCGAAGGGGATCTGGCCGCGCCCCGCAAGCAGGTGGCGGTGCATCATCCGCGTACCGGCAGTGCCTACCAGAACGCGCGCGAACGTCGCCGCGCCGCCGGCAGCGAGGTGGAAACGCGCCTGCTGCGCACCGAGACGCGTCCGTCGTTCCTGGGCAGCAAGGCGGTCAACAAGCCGTTGCCGGTCACCCGCAAGGGCGCCCGCATGGGCCTGCACGCCAAGTCGCTGGTGGTCGATCGCCGCATCGGCGTGGTCGGCACCCACAACTTCGATCCGCGCAGCGAGAACTACAACACCGAAGGCGCGGTGATCATCGACGATCCGGTGTTTGCCGAGCAGCTGGCCGAGAGCATCCTGCGCGATACCCATCCGCAGAACTCGTGGACAGTGGCGCCGCGGGCCAAGCCGCCAGTGCTGTCGGGCCTGAACTACAGCGTCGGCAAAGCCTCCGAAGCGCTGCCGATCCTCGACTTCTGGCCGTGGCGCTACGCCACCGACTACGAGTTCAAGCCCGGTCCGGACTGCCCACAGCCGCTGCCACGGCAGGACCCGGCGTTCCACAACTGCTACGTCGCCGTCGGCGACTTCCCCGAAGTCAACGTCGGCCCGAAGTGGCTGCTGGTGCGCATGCTGACTGCATTCGGCGCCGGCCTCGTTCCCATCCTCTGAAGGTGCCCGCATGACCCAGGTATTCCGCGAAGCCGTTTCCATCGAGCAGCTCAACGCGCTCAGCCGCAACACGGCGATCGAATCCCTCGGCATCGTCTTCAGCGCTGCGGGCGAAGACTGGCTGCAGGCCACCATGCCGGTGGACGAGCGCACCCGGCAGCCGTACGGCATCCTGCACGGCGGTGCCTCGGTGGTGCTGGCCGAGACCTTGGGCAGCAGCGCCGGCAACCTGTGCGTGGATACCGGCAAGCAGATCTGCGTGGGCCTGGAAATCAACGCCAACCACGTGCGCGCCGTGCGCTCGGGCACGGTCACCGGCACCGCCCGCGCGCTGCACGTCGGCCGCAGCACCCAGCTGTGGGAGATCCGCATCGAAGACGAGCAGGGCCGGCTGGTGTGCATCTCTCGGCTGACCCTGGCGGTGGTGGCCGCCGGCCACGGTTGAGCCCCCGGCGGGCGTGTTGACGGCGGCAGAACCCAGCGTTCCCCGCCGATTGCCCCGGTCAATGGCGGTTATGGCCTAAATCGGCTGGCAGCTGCTGCGGCGCTCCGGTATCGTGCGCGGATGACTTCCCCCACTCCGGCCCCCCGTGGCGGCGTGGCGCGTGTGTGCCGTTACCTGTACCGCGTACCGCTGCTGTTGGTCCACATCATCGTGTTCCTGCCGCTGATCCTGATCGGCATGCTTCCGCCGTGGGGCGAGCTGCGCGTGGGCGAGGATACCTTCGGGGCGAAGGTGGTGAACTGGTGGCAGGGGGGCCTGATGTGGATCTTCGGCTTCCGCCTGTCACGGGTGGGCCAGCCCTTGCCCGGTGCCGTGCTGTTCGTCGCCAACCACGTCAGCTGGGTGGACATCAGCATCCTGCACAGCGAGCGCATGATGGGCTTCGTCGCCAAGCGCGAAATCGCCAGCTGGCCGCTGGTCGGTTGGCTCGCCGCGCGCGGGCAGACCATCTTCCACCAGCGCGGCAATACCGAATCGCTCGGTGGCGTGATGCAGGTGATGGCCGATCGCCTGCGTGCCGGCAAGGCAGTAGGCGTGTTCCCGGAAGGGCGCACCCGCGGTGGCCATGAAGTGGGGCCGTTCCATGCCCGCATCTTCCAGGCCGCGGTCGAAACCGGTGTTCCGGTGCAGCCTGTGGCGCTGGTCTATGGGTTCAAGGGTGACGCACAGACCATCGTGGCATTCGGCCCGGGCGAGAGTTTCGCCGCCAATTTCCTGCGCCTGCTGGGTGAGCCGGCGCGGCATACCGAAGTGCATTTCCTGGAGCCGATCGGTACCCAGGACCTGGAAGGCCGTCGACGCATCGCGGAAACCTCGCGCGCGCGCATCGTGGCGGCCATGAGCACCGGCTGAGGGCACGGTGGCCCTGGTCCCGCCACCCGTCCTGGACGCCGGTACACCGACGTTGCATGCGACTGACTACCAGCCGCCGCGCTGGCTGCGCAATCCGCACCTGCAGTCGATGCTCAGCTCCAGCCGCATGCGCCTGCAGCGCGGCCTGCTGCTGCTGGCCGCCACCGGTGCGGTCAGCGAAGAGCTGATCCTCGACGGCGGTGATGGCGTGCGCCTGCAGGGCTGGCACAGCCATGTCGAAGGCCGCGAACCGAAGGGCATGGCCCTGCTGCTGCATGGCTGGGAGGGCAGTGCCGAATCCAGTTACATGCGCATGGCTGCCGCGCGCATGATCGAACAGGGTTTCGATGTTGTGCGGCTGAACTTCCGCGACCATGGCAACACCCACCATCTGAACCCCGGCATCTTCCACTCCAACCTGATCGATGAAGTGGTGCATGCCGCGGGTGACATCGCCCAGCGCTGGCCGCAGCTGCCGCTGGTGGCCGCCGGCTATTCGCTGGGTGGCAACTTCGTGCTGCGCCTGGCCCTGCGCGCGCCGGCTGCCGGCGTGCCGCTGCTGCGGGTGGCCTCGGTGTGCCCGGTGCTGGACCCGGGGCTGACGATGGAGAGCATCGAAAACGGCCCGGCGATGTACGACTGGTACTTCCGCCGCAAATGGGCCGGCTCGCTGCGCCGCAAGCGCGATCTGTTTCCCGAGCTGAGCGACTGCGACGATCGCGTGCTGAAGCTGGACATCCGTGCACTGACTGCCTGGCTGGTCGAACGGCACACCACCTTCGGCTCGCTGCAGGCCTATTTCGATGGCTATTCGATTGCCGGTGACCGCCTGTCCACCCTGCAGGTGCCGGCCGACATCCTGATGGCGCAGGACGACCCGGTGATCCCGTACGCGACCTTCAGCGATTGGCAGCTGCCGCGCCAGGCGCACCTGGAAACCGCCTGCTGGGGAGGCCACTGCGGCTTCCTGGAAAACTGGCGGGGTGACGGCTTCTCCGAGCGCTGGGTGGCACAGCGCCTGCAGCGGGTGCTGGCGGGCTGAACCGGCACCGGTGCGTGGACCGCTACAATGCGGGTTTGCACTTGAACCGGACCGCCATGCAAGACCAGATCATCCAAGCGTTGCGCCAGAACCAGGCCGACCAGGCCGTGCAGCTGGCCCAGGCGTGGACCCGTGATGAACCCGGCCAGGCCGAAGCCCACCGCTGGCTGGCGCTTGCGCTGCAGCAGCAGGGCAAGGCCGAGGATGCGATGGAGGCGCTGCAGCAGGCGTTGCAGCTGGCCCCCGATGATGCCCAGCTGCACCTGCAGCACGCTGGCCTGCTGCTCGCCCTGCGCCAGTACCAGGGCGCTGACGAAGCGCTGGCACGTACCACCGGGCTTGACCCGAACTCATTCGCCGCCTATCTGATGCAGGCGCACCTGGCGATCGGCCGCAACGACTTCGATGAAGCCCAGCGCCTGTCCACGCTGGCCTCGCGCGTTGAGCCGGACCACCCGGAACTGCTGACCATCGACGGCATGATCGCGCTGCGCCGCGACGACCCGGATCGTGCGCTGACGCTGCTGTCGGCGGCCAACCAGGCGCAGCCCAACGACACCCGCGTGCTGTACGCACTGGGCTTCGCCTACCTGGGCAAGGACATGCTGGCCTTCGCCGAGCAGGCGTTCCGCCGCGTGCTGGAGCTGAACCCGGCCATCAGCTCGCTGCATGGCCTGGTAGTGCAGTTGGCGCTGCGCCAGGGCAACCTGGAGGCGGCTGCCGAAGCGATGCAGATCGCGCTTCAGCAGGAAGGCATGGATACGCCGTCGATGCGTCGCCTGGCCGGTGAACTGTCGCTGCGCGGCGGCCAGCCGCTGCAGGCGCTGGACCATCTGCTGCCGTTGCTGGAATCGATCCCCGACGACCGCCAGGTGCTGCAGCTGCTGCTGATGTCCTGGCAGCGCCTGGGCCGCGAAGACGAGGCGCGCGCGCGCCTGGACGCGGCCCTGGAACAGCATCCGCAGCTGCACGACCTGTGGCTGGCACGCCTGGCCGTGGAAGAAGTCGGCAGCCCGACCGCCGCGGCGACCGTGGAGCGCTGGATGGACGCGATGCCGGGTCATCTGCCGGCACTGGAAGCACGCCTGCGCCTGCATGACATGGTGGGCGAACACGAACAGGCCGAAGCCATCGCCGAACGTATCGTCAGCCTCGAACCGGGCCGCGTCAGTGGCGAAACACGCCTGGTCGAAGGCCTGCTGCAGCGTGATCCGGTTGCCGCGATCGCGCGCGTGCAGGCGCTGATCGACAGGGCGCCGGACGGCCATCGCGCCGACCTGCGTACCTGGCTGGGTGAAATCCAGGACCGCGCTGGCCAGCCGGAACAGGCGCTGCAGACGTGGATGGCGCTGCAGGCCGACCAGGCACCGCAGCGCCTGCCGCTTCCACCGCAGGCCAAGGCGCCGCCGAGCTGGCCGGAGAAGGGCGAGATCGACAGTGATGCCAGCTCCGCGCCGATCTTCCTGTGGGGTGCGCCGGGTTCGGGTGTGGAGCGGGTTGCGACCGGCCTGGCGGCCGCCAGCCCGGTGCTGCGCAGCGACCGCTACACCAGCAATCCGCCGGATGATGCATTCCAGAACTACCACACGCTGCAGGACCTCGCCTCCGGCGTGCTGACCCCGGAGCGGCTGGTGCAGCGCTGGCGCGAGCAGCTGCCGGCGCGTGGCCTGCAGGGCGATGCCGTCATCGACTGGCTGCTGTGGTGGGACAACGCCCTGCTGTGGGCGCTGCGCCCGCAGCTGCCGCAGGGACGACTGGTGCTCGTGCTGCGTGACCCGCGCGACATGCTGCTGGACTGGGTGGCCTACGGCGCTGCCGCTCCGCTGGCGATGACCTCGCTGGCTGAAGCCAGCGAATGGCTGGCGCGCGGGCTGGCGCAGGTTGCCACCCTGCATGAGGAAGAACTGTATCCGCACGTGCTGCTGCGCATCGACCAGATCGGCAATGATCCGCACGCGATGGCCGAGCTGCTGGGACGCCTGTTCGAGCGGCAGATGCCGCCGGCCGCACAGCTGGGCGCACCGCGCTTCCCGCCGGGCCACTGGCGCAACTACCGCGACGTGATGAGCGCCGCCTTTGCCAAGCTCACCCCGATTGCGGTGCGCCTGGGTTACCCGGAAGAGTAAGGAGAAGCCGATGCAACTGAGCAGCCACAGCCTGACCAACGGCGCGCCGATCGACCGCGCGTTCGCCGCCGGCGATGCCACCGGCTTCGCGCCGGACCGCAATCCGCACCTGGCCTGGAACGGCGCACCGGAAGGCACGCGTTCGTTCCTGCTGGTGTGCGTGGACCCGGATGTGCCGACCGTTGCGGAAACGGTCGGCCGCAGCGACATGACCGTGCCGCGCGACCAGCCGCGCTGCGACTTCGTGCACTGGGTGATGGCCGATATTCCGGCCTCGGTGCAGGAGATCGCCGCCGGCAGCTGCAGCGATGGCTTCGTGGTGAAGGGCAAGACCGCACCGGCTGGCCCGGCGGGCAGCCGCCAGGGCCTGAACGACTTCACCGGCTGGTTTGCGGGCAACCCGGACATGGCCGGCGATTACCTGGGCTATGACGGCCCCTATCCGCCGTTCAACGACGAGCGCATGCACCGCTATTTCTTCCGCGTGTTCGCGCTGGATGTGGCCTCGCTGGAGCTTCCGGCGCGCTTCACCGCCGCCGACGCATATCGCGCCATGCACGGCCACGTGCTGGCCGAAGCCGCACTGCATGGCACCTACACGTTGAACCCGGCGCTGGGCTGAGCGGCACGATGGGTAGAGCCGGCCGCTGGCCGGCTTTGCTTCTGTAGTGTCGAGCCATGCTCGACTCACCGTAGAAGCAGTCGAGCATGGCTCGACTCTACACAACGAAGAAGGGCGACCTCGCGGCCGCCCTTCTGTCGTCTTACTTCTTCTCGATGGCCGACTCGACCACCATGTCCAGCACGTACGCCTGCGACGGCGCATCGGCCGGCGGGTTCTTCACTTCGTAGCGCTTCACGCGCACCACGTTGCGCACGCCGTCCTCGTGGGTGTAACCCTCGATGTTGCCGTAGAAGTTCTCGAACTTGCCCGGCTCACCCTGCTTCAGGCCCTTGTCGTCGAACTTCACTTCACGCACCTGCAGGCACTGGTAGTCCGGGATCAGCGGGTGCGAGCACTTCTCGGTCTTGGCGGCCACTTCCAGGAATACGGTCTCGCCGGCGCCGCCGTAGCGGGTTTCAGCGGTCGGTTCCGGGTTGAACACCAGCACGTCGCCCTTCGCGTTGGTCAGGGTCAGCTTGCCATCGGCATCCTGCTCGGCCTTCAGCTCGCCCTGCAGGCGGCTCGACACGGCCTCGTCCAGCGCCATCAGCGCCTTGTCGGTGCAGGCCATCATGGTCGAGGCCATCGCACTGACCGTCAGCTTGCCGTCGGCCAGGGTGTAGCCGCCACCCATGTGGTTGCAGGCGTTGCTGACCGACAGGCGGCCATCAGCGAAGTCCAGGGTGACCGGCTTGTCTTCGCGGGCGAACAGCGCGTCGATGCGCTTGCCGTCGGCGGCGGTGGCCTGCTGCAGCAGCCAGTGCTGGCTCTGCAGGCGCTGCGCGTCCAGGTGCGCCAGCGTCTGCTGGTCTGCTGCCTTGGCCGCGGCCGGGGCCACGTCGTCGCCGCCGGTGCCGGCCGGGGCCGGGGTCTGGCTGCAGGCGGCCAGCAGGGCCAGCGGGAGGAGCAGGGTGAGCTTGCGGTTCATGGTGATTCTCCTTGGGGAACCGTGGGGGAAACGGGGTGGGGCCGGCAACGGGGTTACCGTGCCCCGGCGCTGTTCAGCTGCCGGACGGCAACCACAGCAGCAGCGCGGCGCCCAGCGCGATGCGGTAAAGCGCGAACGCGGTGAATTTGTGCGATTTGATGTAGCCCATCAGCCACTTCACTACGACGAAGCCGGTGACGGCCGCGGCAAGGAAGGCCACGCCCACCTCGGTCCAGTTCTCGCTGCCCAGCTGTCCGGCCTTGGCCATTTCCAGGAAGGTGTAGGCGCTGGCGGCGAACATGGTGGGAATGCCGACCAGGAACACGAACTCGGCGGCGGCCGCGCGGCGGCTCAGGCCCAGCAGCATGGCCAGGAAGATCGCCGAGGCCGAACGCGAGGTGCCGGGGAACACGCCGGCCACCACCTGTGCCAGGCCGACGCCGATCGCCACGGTCCAGGTCACCTGGTCGCGGTCGGGCAGGCGCGCGGTGTAGGCCTCCACCAGCAGCATCCAGATGCCACCGATGATCAGTGCCCAGGCCACCGGGCTGACCGTCTCGGGCAGCGACCAGCCGGCTTTGCGCACCACCAGGCCGACCACGGCGGTGACCAGGAAGGCCGCGCCCAGCTTGAATACGTACTCGCGGTTCTCGCGCTGCCCGAAGCCGGTGGCCAGCTGCAGCAGGCGCTGGCGGAACACCAGTACCACCGCCACGATCGCGCCGGCCTGGATGACGATGTTGAAGAAGTCCGAACGGGCACCCAGCCAGTGCTGGGCGATGAGCAGGTGGCCGGTGCTGGAGATCGGCAGGAACTCGGTCAAGCCTTCGAGGATGCCCAGCAACAGGGCGGAGAGCAGGTCGGACATGGACGGTGCGGGCACGCGCGGCAGGAAGGAAGAAGGTCGAGAGGATAGACGATCACTGCCGCACCAAACGGGTGCGTCCGCTGTCGGCTGCACCCATTTGGTGCGCACGGTTCTGCACCGCTGCGGGGCGGCCTTATTGAAATCAATGACTTGCAGCCTACGAAAAGTTGGCACGGTCGTTGCTGTACCTCAGCAGGCATTCATCCCCATCCGAGGTCGTACCGATGTCCGTGGAAAACGTTGAGAAGCTGATCAAGGACAACCAGATCGAGTTCGTCGACCTGCGCTTTGTCGACATGCGTGGTGTCGAGCAGCACGTGACCTTCCCGGTCAGCATCGTCGAGCCGTCGCTGTTCGAAGAAGGCAAGATGTTCGATGGCAGCTCGATCGCCGGCTGGAAGGGCATCGCCGAATCGGACATGGTGCTGCTGCCGGATACCGCCAGCGCCTACGTCGACCCGTTCTACGCCGATCCGACCATCGTGATCAGCTGCGACATCCTCGATCCGGCCACCATGCAGCCGTATGGCCGTTGCCCGCGCGGCATCGCCAAGCGCGCCGAGGCCTACCTGAAGTCCTCCGGCATCGCCGAAACCGCGTTCTTCGGCCCGGAGCCGGAATTCTTCATCTTCGATTCGGTCCGCTTCGCCAATGAAATGGGCCACACCTTCTTCCAGGTCGACTCGGAAGAAGCGGCGTGGAACAGCGGCGCCAAGTACGACGGCGCCAACAGCGGCTACCGTCCGGGCGTGAAGGGCGGCTACTTCCCCGTTCCGCCGACCGACACCCTGCACGACCTGCGTGCCGAGATGTGCAAGACCCTGGAACAGGTCGGCATCGAAGTGGAAGTGCAGCACCACGAAGTGGCCACCGCCGGCCAGTGCGAGATCGGCACCAAGTTCAGCACCCTGGTGCAGAAGGCCGACGAACTGCTGCGCATGAAGTACGTGATCAAGAACGTCGCGCACCGCAACGGCAAGACCGTCACCTTCATGCCCAAGCCGATCGTCGGCGACAACGGCAGCGGCATGCACGTGCACCAGTCGCTGTCCAAGGGCGGCACCAACCTGTTCTCCGGTGACGGCTACGGTGGCCTGAGCCAGCTGGCGCTGTGGTACATCGGCGGCATCTTCAAGCATGCCAAGGCCATCAACGCCTTCGCCAACTCGGGCACCAACAGCTACAAGCGCCTGGTGCCGGGCTACGAAGCACCGGTAATGCTGGCCTACTCGGCCCGCAACCGTTCGGCTTCGTGCCGCATTCCGTGGGTGTCCAACCCGAAGGCACGCCGCATCGAAATGCGCTTCCCGGATCCGATCCAGTCCGGCTACCTCACCTTCACCGCGCTGATGATGGCCGGCCTGGACGGCATCAAGAACCAGATCGACCCGGGCGCACCGAGCGACAAGGACCTGTACGACCTGCCGCCGGAAGAAGAGAAGCTGATCCCGCAGGTCTGCTCCTCGCTGGACCAGGCGCTGGAAGCGCTGGACAAGGACCGCGAGTTCCTGAAGGCCGGCGGCGTGATGAGCGATGACTTCATCGACGGCTACATCGCGCTGAAGATGCAGGAAGTGACCAAGTTCCGCGCGGCCACCCACCCGCTGGAATACCAGCTGTACTACGCCAGCTGACCGGTGGCGATGGCGGTGGGCTTCCCCCTCCCACCCGCCGCCATCGCTTCCGTCTTCGCGGCTGGGGAGCCGCAGGGCGGGCCCCGGTCCGCCGTGGTAGAGCGGACCCCGACCCGCCGTGGTAGAGCGGGCCGCTGGCCCGCTGCAGTAGAGCGGACTGTTGGTCCGCTGAAACAGGGGCAAGAGAGACCGGATACGCGACCAGGGCCGCCCTCCCTCCCGCGTCGGTCGTGCAAGGAGAGAGGCACGGCCGTCCCGGCCCTGTACGTGTCCGGTGCAACAGCCACGGCCATCATCCTGATGGCCGCTGGTTGCCTGATGCCATCGCGCGCTGGCGCGCTGGCCCCATCCACCCTCGGGACATGCGCATGAAACTGATCTCCGCCATCATCCGGCCGTTCAAGCTCGACGAGGTCCGCGAGGCCCTCTCCGACGCAGGCGTGTCGGGCATCACCGTGACCGAAGTGAAAGGCTTCGGCCGCCAGAAGGGCCACACCGAGCTGTATCGCGGCGCCGAGTACGTCGTCGACTTCCTGCCCAAGATCAAGATCGAAACCGTGGTCACCGATGAGCGTGCCGACGCGGTGATCGAAGCGATCCAGTCGTCGGCAGGCACCGGCAAGATCGGTGACGGCAAGATCTTCGTCACCGCCGTCGAACAGGTCATCCGCATCCGCACCGGCGAAATCGGTGCCGACGCGCTGTAACCCCTTTCCGGAGACTCCCCCATGAAGATGCGCCTTCTCACCGGGTGGCAAGCCCGGTTCCACTTCGTGTGCCTGTTGATGCTGCTCAGCGCGCTGGCCGCCGGTGCGTGGCCGGGCAGTGCCCACGCTCAGGCCCAGATCTCGCCGCTGCCGAGCGAAAGCGTGGCGGTCGAACCGCTGCAGGATCCGGTCGCTGCGGCCGCCGCACCGGCCGCGGCTGAAGCCGCCGCGACCTACGACCATGGCGACGTGGCCTGGATGCTGACGTCCACCCTGCTGGTGTTGCTGATGGTGGTGCCGGGCCTGGCGTTGTTCTATGGCGGCCTGGTGCGTTCGAAGAACGTGCTGTCGGTGCTCAGCCAGATCCTGGTGGTGTTCTCGCTGGTGCTGCTGCTGTGGGTGGCCTATGGCTACAGCGCGGTGTTCAGCGCCGGCAACCCGTTCTTCGGCTCGTTCACCGAATTCGCCTTCCTCAAGGGCTTCACTCCGGAGTCGGTCGGCAACACCCCGATCAAGGGCCTGCCGGACTACCTGTTCGTCGCCTTCCAGTCGACGTTTGCTGGCATCACCACCGCGCTGATCGTCGGCGCGTTCGCCGAGCGCATCAAGTTCCGTGCGGTGCTGCTGTTCTCGGCGCTGTGGTTCACCCTCAGCTACATCCCGATGGCGCACATCGTCTGGGGTGGCGGCTACCTGGGTGAGATGGGCGCGATCGATTTCGCCGGTGGCACCGTGGTCCACATCAACGCCGGTGTGGCCGGTCTGGTCGCCGCGTGGTTCGTCGGCAAGCGCCTGGGCTATGGCCAGACCGCGCTGAAGCCGCACAACGTGCCGTTTACCTATATCGGCGCGATGCTGCTGTGGGTCGGCTGGTTCGGCTTCAACGCGGGTTCCGCCGCTGCCGCCGATACCGTCGCCTCGCTGGCCTTCCTCAATACCGTGCTGGCCACGGCCGCTGCCGTACTCGGTTGGACGCTGGTGGAAGCGATCAGCAAGGGCAAGCCGTCGGCACTGGGCGCGGCCTCGGGCGCAGTCGCCGGCCTGGTCGGCATCACGCCGGCCTGCGGCACCGTCGGCCCGCTCGGCGCGATCATCATCGGCTTCGTCGCCGGCGTGGTCTGCGTGTGGGGTGTGACCGGTTTGAAGCGCCTGCTGAAGGTGGACGACACCGCCGACGTGTTCGGTGTGCATGGTGTCGGCGGCATCGTCGGCGCGATTCTCACCGGTGTGTTCAGTGCGCAGTCGCTGGGCGGCACCAAGGCCGATCTGGATATCGCCCATCAGGTCTGGGTGCAGGTGGTCAGCGTCGGCCTGACCGTGGTCTGGTCGGCGGTAGTGACCACGCTGATCCTGCTGGTGGTGCGCAGCGTGGTCGGCCTGCGCGTGACCGAGGAAGCCGAGCGCACCGGCCTGGATGTGACCTCGCACGGCGAGTCCGCGTACGAGGCCTGAAATAGCGGCCGAGCTGCTGCATTGATGTTGTGGGTGCCGACCGTTGGTCGGCACTTCTACTGGTCTGGTAGGTGCCAAGCTTGCTTGGCACTGGGTCTGGGTCTGCTCTGGTGGGTGCCGACCACTTGGTCGGCACGGCAGCATGCATCATCGCGCCTGATCGCGCACAATCGGGCCATGCACCCGATCCGCACCGCCCTGATGCTCTCGGCCTGCCTGCTGCTGGCCGCCTGTGCCTCCGCGCCGCAGGAAACCCGCAACCCGCTCGCCACCTGGGTGTCGTCACCCAACCAGAATGCGCGCACGCCGGTCATCATCGTCATCCACCACACCGAACAGAAATCGGTGCAGCAGAGCCTGCGCACGCTGCGCACCGCCAACAGCGGTGGACCAGTCAGCGCGCACTACCTGATCGGTGCCGATGGCCATCGCTATCAGCTGGTTGCCGATGAGCGCCGTGCTTGGCACGCCGGCGCCGGGCGTTGGGGCACCATCACCGACCTCAACTCGGCATCGATCGGCATCGAGCTCGACAACGATGGCCGCAGCCCGTTCAGTGCGGCGCAGATCGAATCGCTGATCGTGCTGCTGCGCGATCTCACCACCCGCCTGAACATTCCGCCGCGGCAGGTGATCGGCCATGCCGACCTGGCGCCGACACGCAAGCAGGACCCGAGCCGCTTCTTCCCGTGGCAGCAGCTGGCCGAGGCTGGATTCGGCGTATGGCCACGCGCCGCCGACGGGGCTGCGCCGGAAGGCTTCGACGCGTGGAATGCGCTGGCCCGCTTCGGCTATCCGCTCGACAACCGGGACGCCGCCGTCGCTGCCTTCCACCGCCGTTTCCGTGGCCGCGACGACCTGCCGAAGACACTGGATGCTGAAGACGCCCGCATTCTGCATTCCCTGCTGCTGCAGACGCCGTGAGCCGGCGCATGAACGCTTGGCCCAGCGCTGGGTTGCCGCCCAGCGGCCGGCACTCCACCATGGCGGCATGATCGATTCCGCCATCTTCTTCAAGCGCAAGCACTGCATCCTGCTGGCAGCGGCCGTGCTCGCAGGCTGCTCCACCACCGCTCCCCGCACCGGATCTGAAGTGCCGACGCCGGTCACCCCGCCCACGGCCACCTACGCCAAGGCCACATGGAGCGCATTGCCGCCAGTCGCCGACAGCGACCTGCAGGCCGGTTTCGTCGCCTGGCGCAGCAGCTGCACCCGCCTGAAGAACGATGCGGTCTGGGCCAAACCCTGCGCCACCGCCGCGACGGTTTCGGACAAGGACCCGGCGGCGATCCGCCAGTTCCTGCAGCGCGACCTCGATGTCTATGCGCTGCGTGCCGGCGGCCACCAGGCCGACGGGCTGATTACCGGCTACTACGAGCCGATCTACCCCGGCAGCCTCACCCGCACGGCTGCTGCCACTGTACCGGTGTACGGCACGCCCGATGATCTGGTGGTGGTGCAGCTGGACAGCGTCTACCCGGAACTGAAGGGCAAGCGCCTGCGCGGGCGCGTCGAGGGCAAGGTGCTCAAGCCCTATGACGACGCCGGCACCATCGCGGCCAAGGGCGCCAAGGCGCCGGTACTGGCCTGGCTGACCGACCCGATGGACCTGCAGCTGCTGCAGATCCAGGGGTCGGGCCGGGTGCGCCTGGGCGACGGCACGCAGGTACGGCTGGCCTATGCCGAGCAGAACGGCCACCCCTACCGCGCGATCGGTCGCTGGCTGGTCGACCAGGGCCAGCTGAAGAAGGAAGACGTCACCATGGATGCGATCCGCGCCTGGGCCCGGGCCAATCCCGCGCGCGTGCCGGAACTGCTGCGCAGCAACCCCAGCTACGTGTTCTTCGTGCGCAACCCGGACAGCCCGGAAGGCCCGCGTGGTTCACTGAACGTGCCGCTCACCGCTGGTTACAGCGTGGCGGTGGATCGCACCGTGGTGCCGCTGGGCAGCCTGCTGTGGCTGTCCACCACGCGCCCGGACGGCACCCCGGTGGTGCGCCCGGTGGCCGCGCAGGACACCGGCGGCGCCATTGCCGGCGAAGTGCGCGCGGACCTGTACTGGGGCAGTGGCGATGCCGCAGGCAAGCTGGCCGGCGACATGAAGCAGAAGGGCAACATCTGGATGCTGTGGCCGAAGGGCGTGGCGTTGCCTGCGTCGGCCCGGTGAAGCACTCACCTGCGCGCTGCGAGGTCGGGCGATAATGGCGCCATTCCGAACTTTCCGACCGCGCATGCGGCCAGGACCTCTGCAATGACCTACGCAAAGCACAACGCAAAACCCGGCGCGAAATCCGCCGCGAAGAAGTACTACAAGCACTGGGCCGAATCGGGCCTGGGCAAGGGCAACGTGCTGATGGAAGCCCGTGGCGAGAAGATCGTGCGCCAGGTGGAGATCTACGGCACCAAGATGGTCTGGGCCGACGAGCACGCCCACAGCGATGACCGCTTCCTGCTGGCCGACCAGTCGGTGTCGTTCCTGGATTTCGACGAAGACGACGAAATCTCCGCGCGCGAATTCGAAAGTGCCTGGAAGAAGGCCCGGGAAGCTACCGGCTACCCGGTGTAAGCCACCGCTCCACCCCGTTTTTGTAGAGTCGAGATCCTATGTTCGTGGTCAAGCCTGCTGGAAGCAGGCTTGACCCACCTTCAGCATGGCCGGATCGAAGTCCCGGCCGCTTTTGAAGACACCCCAGGCGATCCTGGCCAGCTTTCTGGCCAGGATGTTGAAGACGGCGGTGCTGGGGTGACCGCGTTTTGACAGCTCGTCGTAGAGCGGTTGCCCCCGACGACACCGCTTGAGCCCCATGGCGGCCATGTAGAGCATCTGGCGCAGCACTGGCGCGCCCTGTTTGGACAGCCGACGCCGTCCCGTTCTGCCGCCAGACTCGTTAGGCCGGGGATCCAGGCCGGTGCAGGCGATCCACGCGTTGGCGCTGGCCAACGGCCAGCGCGTCATGTAGTAGATCAGGTGAGCGGCGACGGCAGGGCCGACACCAGGGATGGTCAACAGGCGCTTGTAGAGCGTGCCATGCTCTCCATCGCGACCCAAGCGCTGCAGTTCGCTTTCCAGCTCGGACAGCGTCCCAGCCAGAGCGCAGAACAGATCTGACAGCTCCCCGGGGGCACTTTTGCTTACCCCGAAGGATTGCTCCAGGCGCGCGCGTGTCTTTACCAGCGTCTGCCGCTTGCGCAGCAAATCGTGCATCTGCTGCTGCTCATCGGTACGCGGTACGTATTCACGCAGGCGATCGTTCTCCTTCTTCACGTACCGGGCGATCGCTTCGGCGTCCATGGCGTCCGTCTTGCCACGCGAGCCCGTCGCCCGGCCGTAGTGCTTGATCAGACGTGGATTGATCACATAGACAACGTGGCCTGCCTGGCCAGCCATCCGAGCCAACAACTCGTAGTACCGCCCCGTCGCCTCCATGCCAATCCGGCATCGCTGGGGCAAGGTGTTGAGCCACTGGGCTATGCCGGCCCGGGTGTTGGCGATCCTGTCGCCGGCCTTGCGGTCGGCCACTGCCGGTACGAACTCCTTGGAGTCCACGTCCACGCCAATATCGAGAGAATCAGACATTTGTACGGCTCCCAGCTATCTTTAAGGGGCTGGGGTGGTACCGCACCGACGTTAGCTTGCCTACATCGACGATCCCCTTTGGGGGCCGTACGATCCTTTATCGACGTTCGTGTGCGGGATGGGGATCGCTCGACTCGTCTGTCGGCTAGTATCCGCAGATGCATGCTTGACGGTCCCTCCACCCTGGCTCCTACATACCTCGTAGGAGCCGGGAGGAACATACAAGCCATGCTCGACTGCTGTTTGCCAGGAGCAGTCGAGCATGGCTCGGCTCCACATGGCAGACGCATGTAATGTTATATAATTACATTTCATCTGCGCCCGTCCACCCCCATGAAAACCTCCACGCTGGTGGCCGCCCTCGCGGCGGCTCCGTTCGCCCCTGAAGCACTCGCACAATCGGCCGACGCCGCACTCACCCTCGGCAGGGTGCAGGTACACCAGCACGGGGAGGGCCAGCTGAGCGCGCACCAGGTGCTGACCTCGGTGGACGTGCTCGGCGCGAACCAGATCGAAGACCGCAACGTCTCGCACAGCTGGGAGCTGCTGGGGCAGATGCCCGGCATCCAGCTCACCGAAACGCGGCAGGGTGCCGAATCGGGCAAGGTCAGCTTCCGCGCCTTCAACGGCGAGGGCTACCTCAACGCCATCAAGACCCTCATCGACGGCATCCCCAGCAACGTCAACAGCGGCAACCAGCGCTTCATCGACATGCTGTTCCCGCTGGACATCAGCTACATCGAAGTGGTGCGCGGGACCAACGACCCGCGCTATGGGCTGCACAACATCGGTGGCAACGTGAACTTCGGTACGCGCCAAGGCGGCAGCTACACCGATGCGCGGCTGGCCTACGGCAGCTACAACACCCGTGATGCACAGCTGGCGGTTGGCCGCGAAGCCAATGGCTTCGCGCAGAACTATTTCGTCGGCACCCAGGCCAGCGATGGTTATCGCGACCACGACACCTCCAGGAAGTACTCGCTGGGCGGCAAGTGGTTCTTCGGCACGCTGGACGAAGGGCTGCGCGTGGGCCTGACCGCGCGCGCCTATCACCATGAAGCCGACGAACCCGGCTTCATGACCGCCGAGGAACTGCGCACGCACCGCCGTGGCAGCGAGCTGCGCAACGGCAACGATGGCGATGACCGCGACATGCGGCAGATCGCCGCGCACGTCGACCTGAAGTTGTCCGACGCACTCACGTTCGGCATGCGGCTCTACTACAACCGCTACGAAGACGACCGCCGCGTGACCTTCAGCGACCTGCCCACCGGCAACCTGCCGCGTCAGCGCCGCGTGTGGGATGAGCGCCAGACTGGCCTGCTCAGCACGCTGACCTGGCAGGCCAGCCCAGCGCTTACCCTCGAAGGCGGCTTGAACTACGAGCAGCAGGACAACGGCTATATCCGCGAGCGCTACGCCTACGCCGAACCCACCGACTTCAGCCGTGCCCCGGCACGGGTGCAGAACAACGACCGCCACAGCTTCGACAATTGGGGCGCCTACGTGCAGGCCATCTACCAGCCCGTCGAGGCGTGGAAGATCGTGCCGGCCTACCGTGTGGACCGCTTCAGTGGCCGTACCCACCTGATGAACGGCCTCAGCGCTCGGCTGCAGGATTACGGCAGCATCGGCCAGCCCAAACTGAGCGTCATCCACAGCCTGGGCGAGAACACCCACGTATACGCAAACTGGGGCCGCACCTTCCAGGTGCTCACTGGATCCACCGCGCCGGCTTACCTCGCCCCGGGCCAGGCGCGGATGCGTCCGTCCACCAACACCGGCATGGAGCTGGGCCTGAAGTTCCAGCCGTTCGCGGGCAGCCAGGCACGTCTGGCGGTATGGCAGCAGGATGCGGAAAACGAGGTGTCCAACATGCCGGCCACCGGTACCACGGTCACCTTGGGCAAGACCCGCCGACGCGGCGTGGATGCGCAGTTGAGCCTGCAGCTGGGCGACGACTGGACGGTATGGGCGTCGCACGCCTACCAGGAAGCGAAGATCACCCGCGACGACCGCGACGCCAGCATTTCCCTGCAGGGCCGCGAAGTGGCCGCCACCCCGCGATACATCAGCAACCTGGGGGCGGATTACCGCGCCAGCGACGCGCTTCGCCTCGGCCTGCAGGCACGCGCGCAGGGCGACTACTACCTTGAGGAGCGCAATGTGGCCGGAAAGTTCGGTGGCTTTGCCGTGCTCGACCTCAGCGCGGCCTACCAGATCAACCCACGCTGGAGCGTGGACCTGCAGCTGAAGAACGTTACCGGACGCCAGTACGCCTACGCCTGGTACGACAGCTTCTTCTGGGACAGCGCTCGCCCGATGTTTTCGCCGGCCCCTGGCCGTAGCGTGTTCGTCGGCCTCAATATGAAACTGTGACCCGCTCACGTATCCGGAAGTGGGCGAGCTTGCTCGCCCTGCGGCAGTGGTCAGGGCCCTTTCCTGACGGAAAGGGATCCGACCCCGGACCCGCGTTTTGCACTACATTGGTGCAATGTCCGACCCCGCACCCCCACCGTCCCTCGATGCCCTGGGCACGCCGTTGGCCTGGGCCGGGGCCGATGGCTGCATCGTCGGCTGCAATCCGGCCTTCGCCCGCTGGCTGGGCGTCAGCGTCCGGCGCCTGCTGGGGCGGCCGCTGGCTGCACTGGAAGTGCAGGGCGAAGCCCTGGCTCATTTCCTGGCCCGCGATGAGCGCGACAGCCTGCGCCTGAACCGGTTGGCGCTGGCGGTGCCCGGCGAGGCCCCGCGCTTCGCCGAGGGCTGGATGAGCCGCCGCGATGATGGCGGCTGGCTGCTGGAGGCGCATCCGGTCGATGAATTCCCCGGGCTCGACCCGACCCAGGCCCTGCCCAGCGCGCTCAGCGCGGCGCTGAAGGGACTGGCCCACGAGCTTCGTAATCCGCTGGCCGGGTTGAAGGGCGCGGCCCAGCTGCTGGCCCGCCGCGCGGCCCAACGCGATGCCAGCGAACGTGAGCTGATCGAACTAATCGGGTCCGAGATCGAGCGCCTCAACGGCCTGCTCGACCAGCTGCTGTCGCCGGCCCCGGCTGCACCGCATGCCGAGCTGAACATCCACGCCGCGCTGGAACGCGTGCTGCGCCTGGCCGAGAACGAGGCCGGCTGGGCGGTACGCCTGCAGCGCGACTACGACCCCAGCATTCCCGAATTCCACGGCGACGCCGACCGCCTCACCCAGGCGGTGTGGAACCTGGTGCGCAATGCGATCCAGGCCGGCGCCGGCAGCATCACCCTGCGCACCCGCGTGGAGCATGGCGTACGCATCGCCGAGCAGCTGCACACGCTGGCGCTGCGCCTGGAAATCGCCGACGACGGCCGTGGCGTGCCCGAGGAGCTGGCCGAGCATCTGTTCCTGCCCTTGGTCAGTGGCCGCGCCGAAGGCACTGGCCTGGGCCTGGCGCTGGCCCAGCAGGTCGCGCGCGAGCATCGCGGTACGCTGACCTACCGTTCGCGCCCGGGCCATACCGTGTTCACCCTGCTGCTGCCGATCATCAGCGGCGCCGTCCCGGCCGAGGAGGCCCCGCGCGATGTCTGAACCTTCCACCGCCGCACAGCGCATCTGGGTGGTCGATGACGATCGTGCCGTGCGCTTCGTGCTGTGTACTGCGCTGCGCGAAGCGGGCTACCAGGTCGTCGATTTCGACAGTGCCGCTCCCGCCCTGCAGGCCCTGAGCGAAGGCCCGCCACCGGCGCTGCTGTTCACCGATGTGCGCATGCCGGGTGACGATGGCCTGGTGCTGTTGGACAAGCTCAAGGCCGCGCTGCCGCAGCTGCCGGTGGTGGTGATGTCGGCCTACACCGATGTGGCCAGCACGGCCGGTGCGTTCCGCGGTGGCGCGCATGAATTCCTGTCCAAACCGTTCGACCTGGACGACGCGGTGGCGCTGGCGCAGCGTGTGCTGCCGGCGGTGGCGCCGGCATTGGCTGCCCCCAGCCCCACAGCTGAAACTCCCAGCGACCAGCCACCGCAACTGGTGGGCGATACCCCGCCGATGCGCGCGCTGTTCCGTGCCATCGGCCGCCTGGCGCAGGCGCCGCTGGCGGTGCTGATCACCGGCGAAACCGGCACCGGCAAGGAGCTGGTGGCCAATGCGCTGCATCGCGAATCGCCGCGCGCGCAGGGGCCGTTCGTCGCGCTCAATACTGCTGCAATCCCGTCCGAGCTGCTGGAAAGCGAGTTGTTCGGCCACGATGCCGGCGCCTTCACCGGTGCCCAGCGCCGCCATATCGGCCGTTTCGAGCAGGCCAACGGCGGCACGCTGTTCCTCGATGAAATAGGCGATATGCCGTTGCCGCTGCAGACCCGCCTGCTGCGCGTGCTGGCACAGGGCGAGTTCTTCCGCGTCGGTGGTCGCGAGTTGATCCGCGTCGACGTGCGGGTGATTGCCGCCACCCACCAGGATCTGGAAGGCCTGGTCGCGCAGGGGAAGTTCCGTGCCGATCTGCTGCATCGCCTGGACGTGGTGCGCCTGCAGCTGCCACCGCTGCGCGAGCGTCGCGAGGACATCGCACAACTGGCAAGTACGTTCCTGGGCGCCGCCGCACGCAAGCTGGATACGCCGCCGAAGCGCCTGACCGCTGCCGCACTGCAGGCGCTGCGCGAACACGATTGGCCGGGCAACGTGCGCGAGCTGGAAAACGTGTGCTGGCGGATGGCGGCGTTGGCCGCCGCTGACACCATTGGCGTGGCCGACGTCGATACCGCGCTCAACCGTACGCGCGGTCGTCGCAGCAGCACCACCAGCGCCGATCCGGGGCAGTGGGAGGCGCTGCTGGCCGAATGGGCACGCCGGCAGCTGGCCGAAGGCACCGAAGGCCTGCACGCGCAGGTGCGTGAGCGGGTCGACCATGCCCTGCTGGAGGCCGCGCTGCAGATCACCCATGGCCGCCGTGCTGAAGCCGCGGCCCGCCTGGGCCTTGGCCGCAATACCCTTACCCGCAAGCTGGGCGCTGGCCGCCGTCGCGGGGGCCATTGAACGGTCCCTGCACGCGATCCTCGCGCCCGCTTGCCGAACCGTTGATCGTTCATGGACGATGCCGTCCGTAGTGTCACCTGCAAGGAGTCTTCGATGCGTCTGTCCTTTGCCATCCTGCCGTTGTCCGCCGCCGCGCTGCTGTCTGCCTGTGGCAGTGCGCCGAAGAAGGCCGAGCCCACCCCGCCACCGCCGACCGTGGTCAGCGCCGCCAAGCAGGCCGAGGCTAATCTCTCGCCGGCCTCGGCCAGTATCGTCAGTGGCCGCATCGCGCTGATGGTGGAGCCCGGTGGCATCCACATCACTGGGCTGATCGGTGGCCTGCAGCCGATGCAGCAGGCCGGTTTCCACATTCATGAGCGCGGTGACTGCAGCGCGGTGGATGCCAGCAGTGCCGGCAATCACTTCAATCCCGGTGGCGCTGCGCATGGTCGCGCCGGCACCGGCAAGCACCACCTGGGCGACATGGACAATCTGCGTGCCGACGCCCAGGGCCGCGCCAACGTCGATATCCACCTCAAGGGCGTTACCCTTGGCGGAGGCGCCGCCACCGATATCGCCGGACGTGCACTGGTCGTGCATGCCAACGCCGACGACTATCGCAGCCAGCCCGCCGGCAATGCCGGCGTCCGCATCGCCTGTGGCGTGATCCGGGTTGTCCGCTGATCACTGCAGGCATCATCCAGGGAGAGATTCCATGCGTTTGATCCACACTTCGCTGTTCGCAGCCATTGCTGCACTGGGCCTGGCGGCCTGCAACCAGCAGCCGGCCGCGCCGCAGGCTGAAACCGCGCCGGCCGCTCCGGCCGAGGGCGCAACCACTGAACCGGCCGCAGCACCGGCACCCGCTGCCGCCCCGGCGGCCGACGCCTCGGCCACCGCCGAGCTGGCACCGACCCAGGGCAACGAGACCAAGGGCAGCGTCACCTTCAAGGTGGTTGACGGCAAGGTCCACGTGACCGGCCAGATCAGCGGCCTGAAGCCGGGCAGCGAGCACGGCTTCCACATCCACGAGAAGGGCGACTGCAGCGCGCCGGACGGCATGAGCGCCGGTGGCCACTTCAACCCGGGCAAGCAGGATCACGGCAGCGTGTCCGCCGATCCGCACCACGGTGGCGACATGCCCAACATCAAGGCCGACGACAAGGGCGTGGCCACCATCGACGGCCCGGTGTCGAGCAACGTCAACATCGGCAAGGGTGATGACTTCGACATCATCGGCCGCGGCCTGATCGTCCACGCCGATGCGGATGACTACAAGACCCAGCCGACCGGCAACGCCGGTGCGCGCCTGGCCTGCGCAGTGATCCAGAAGGTGCAGTAAGCCATCAGAAAACGCCGGCGCAAGCCGGCGTATTTCTTTATCGGTAGTGACGGCCGCTGGCCGGCAATCGCAGATCCGGAGGTTGCCGGCCAGCGGCCGGCACTACCAACACCCGCATCAGCGCGCCAGCAACTCGCGCGCGTCCTGACCGGCCTCGCAGTGCACGAACAGCACCGCGGCCATTTTGCTGGAAATGGAAAACGCCGGCGCAAGCCGGCGTTTTTCTTTATCGGTAGTGCCGGCCGCTGGCCGGCAATCGCAGATCCGGAGGTTGCCGGCCAGCGGCCGGCACTACCAACAGGCCACCCGGGTCAGCGCGCCAGCAGTTCGCGCGCGTCCTGACCGGCCTCGCAGTGCACGAACAGCACCGGCACGCCGTGCGCTTCCAGCACCGCGGCCATCTGCCGCTGGCGCATCAGGAACTGCTCGTAGATGCCCTTCAGGCGGTCGCAGTCGTTCTTGCCGTGGTTGTAGTGCGCGCACCAGCCGGCCGGATCGAACAGCGCCATGCGTGCCTCGCCGTGCGTGTAGCGCAGCAGCGGCTCGGGCGCGGCGTTGAGCCATTCGTCCTCGCCCGGGGCCATGATCGCGGTCTCGATCAGCGGCCACAGCGCGGCCAGGCCTTGGTTGTCGTACTGCATCGACATCATGGCGGCCAGATCATTCACGGTGAAATAGCGCGCATGCTCGATGCGGGCACCGAAGCTGTTCTGCGCCATCAATGCGGTGTCGGCATGGGCCATGCCGTTGGCCAGCAGCGTGTCTTCCAGCGCCTCGGCCACCGCATTGGTCGTCGCCACGTCGCTGCCGGTCAGCAGGAACGGCACCACGCGCAGGCCACCGCCCACCAGGCTGGCATCGGCCTGGAACGGCAGCGGCACGTCACCGTTGGCATCGGTACCGAAGGCCAGCAGGCGCGGGCCCTGGTTACGGCCCGGCGCACGCATCTGCAGTTCTTCCAGACGGCGGTGGATCGGCCAGCCCGGACGCAGTACTTCGGCCGGATCGAAATGGGCGGCGGCGAACACCAGGTCCAGCTCGGCCACCTGCGGCACCAGCTTGGACAGGTCGCGGCCGACGCGATCGGCCAGTTCACCGGCCTGTTCGGCGCTGAGCACCGCCTGGCGGGGGATTTCGCCGCCGGCCAGTTCCAGGGCCAGCACGCCAAGGGCATTCATCGCGGGGTCGGGTTTGCTCATGGTTCCACGGTTGGCCCATCACAGGGCGGCAGCTACACTTGGCTCCATTATGCCTGCTCCGTCGTGCAGGCCATGTTGCAGACACCCTCATCCATGCCAGGTATCTCCATGCCCAACGCTCGTCCCGTCGCCATCCTCGGTGGCGTCCGCATTCCGTTCTGCCGCCAGAACACCGCGTATTCGGATGTCGGCAACCTCGGCATGTCGGTCCGTACGCTGGGCGCGCTGGTTGAACGTTTCGGCCTGCACGGCCAGCAGCTGGGTGAAGTGGCGATGGGTGCGGTGATCAAGCACTCCAGCGACTGGAACCTGGGCCGCGAAGCCACGCTGTCCTCCGGCCTGTCGCCGTTGACCCCGGGCATCACTTTGCAGCGCGCCTGCGGCACTTCGCTGGACAGCATCATCACGGTTGCCAACAAGATCGCGCTGGGCCAGATCGAATCCGGTATCGGTGGCGGTTCAGACACAACCTCCGACGTGCCGATCGTCTACGGCAAGAAGCTGCGTGCACGCCTGCTGGCGGCCAACCGTGCCAAGAGCACCGGCGACAAGATCCGCGCGCTCACCGCTGGCTTCAAGTTCTCCGAGCTCAAGCCCGAATTCCCGGGCGTGGCCGAGCCGCGCACCGGCAAGAGCATGGGCGACCACTGCGAGGACATGGCCAAGGAATGGAACATCTCGCGTGACTCGCAGGACGAGTGGGCGGTGTCGTCGCACAAGAAGCTGGCTGCTGCCTATGAGCGCGGTTTCTTCAACGACCTGATCGCACCGTTCCGTGGTGTCGAGCGTGACAACATCCTGCGCCCTGATACTTCGCTGGAGAAGCTGGCCACGCTGAAGCCGGCGTTCGACAAGGTCTCCGGCCGCGGCACGCTCACCGCCGCCAACTCCACGCCGCTGACCGACGGCGCCGCCGCCGTGCTGCTGGCCAGCGAAGAGTGGGCGCGTGCCCACGGCCATGAGCCGCAGGCCTATCTGCGTGACGCGCACGTCTCGGCGGTGGACTTCGTGCATGGCGAAGGCCTGCTGATGGCGCCGACCGTGGCCGTGCCGGAGATGCTCAAGCGCAACGGCCTGACCCTGCAGGACTTCGACATCTACGAGATCCACGAAGCTTTTGCCGCGCAGGTGCTGTGCACCCTGCGTGCGTGGGAGAGCGAGGATTACTGCCGCAATCGCCTGGGCCTGGATGCACCGCTGGGTCGCATCGACCCGGACAAGATCAACTTGCTGGGCTCGTCGCTGGCCACTGGTCACCCGTTCGCGGCGACTGGCGCACGCGTCATCGCCACCGCAGCCAAGCAGCTGGCCGAACGTGGCGGCGGCCGTGCGCTGGTGTCGATCTGCACCGCCGGCGGCATGGGCGTGGTCGCGATCGTCGAACGCTGATTGCTGCGACCGCGCGCCAACCAAGGTTGGCGACTACCCGGAATATGCGCTGGATCTGCTGCGGTAGATGCCGACCTTGGTCGGCCATGCGATGCCATCGTTCGGAAGATGTCAGAGCGCCAACCAAGGTTGGCGACTACCGGGTTCCACAGATGAAAACGCCGCCCAATGGGCGGCGTTTTTCTGCTCCGGTGGGTGCCGACCGTTGGTCGGCACGCTTCACGGCAACCGTGGATTGCCGAATTCGTCGCGCTCTTCGTTGGCGTCATACACCGGCGGCTGCACCGTAACCGGCTGCTCCTCCACCGTGGCACGCAGCGGCGCTTCGGTGCCGCGCACCAGTTCCACGCTGTCCTCGCCACGCTGCAGTCGCAGCGCATTGGCCAGGCACTGCGCGGCCAGCGCGTGCTCGCCACGCTGTGCGAACAGCTCACCCAGTGCCTCCCACGCCGGGGCACCGGCGCCCGCGGCGATGGCCTCGTGCAGGAACGCATCGGCGGCATCCCACTGCTGCTGGGCCAGGGCCACGCGGCCCTGTGCCAGGCGCAGCGCAGCCGAGCTGTCGTGCACGTTGCGCCAGCGCGCGAGGTTGGCCTGACGCGTGGCCAGGCGCTCGGCCGGCAGGCGGCCATACAGCGCCACCAGTTCGTCATCCCAACGCTGGTCCAGTGCCTGTTCCAACGCCAGCAGCGCCGGTTCGTCCCAGTTCAATGCAACCGCACGGCTGGCATACGCACCCACCACGTCCGGGGTTGGCCGCAGCGCCTTCGGCGTGGCTTCCCATTGCGCGGCCAGCGCATTGACGTCGGCCGCTTCCAGTAGTGCCTGTGCGGCCAGGCGTGCTTCCAGTTCGCTGTTTGCGTCGGCCGGCAGCACCTTGCTCTGGCGCAGTGCACCCAGCTGGCCATACGCCTCGTGGGCGCGGCCGGCCTGTGCCAGCGCTTCGGTACGCAGCCACAGGCCGCGCGGCGGCAGCGGCTGGATCGTCGCCACATCCAACGCGTTGATCGCATCCACCGGCAGATCGCGCGCCAGCAGCTGTTCGGCGCGTAGAAGCGCCTGCAGGGTGGCATCGCTCTCGCCCAGGCGCTGCAGCAGGGCTTCACCGGCGGGGCCGTCGGCACGTGCCTGCGCACTGCGCACGGCATTGGCCAGCGCCACCGCGCTCACTTCCGGATCCTTGGCGGCACCATCCAGCAGCTTTTCCGCGCGTTGCCACTGGCCGTGCTCATAGGCCTGCAGGCCGTCGATCAGGCGCACCCGGCCCTGCTTGCGGCGGTAGCGGCCCCAGGCGCGGAACGGTGCAGCGATCAGGCTCCACAGCAGCCACAGCACCAGCACCGCGATCACCGACAGCAGTGCCACCTTGGGCAGGTTGCTGTGGTAGTCGTAGCCGCCGTAGCGCAGGGTCACTTCGCCGAAGCGGTTGAGGTCATCGGCGCCGAGCCATTGCGCGGCCACCACGCCGATGGCCACGGCCAGCAACAGCACGACCAGGGATTGCAGGGGTTTCATGGGGGATTACCTCCGGTCGGTCTGGGTGCGCAGTTGCTGCAGGGTGCTGCCAAGAACGCTGTTGCTGGCCTGCAGCGGAAGCTCGCGCAAGGCCTTCAGTTCAGCACGTTGCGCGCGCAGGGCCGGTGAATCCGGCCAACGCCGCTGTGCCCAGTGTTCCACGCGCGCCAACGCGGTATCGCGACCGGTGCGGTCGCCACGTTCGATTGCGGCACGCGCCAGGGTCAGTTCCAGCTGCAGCGCATCGTCGGCATTGCGGCGTTCGGCGGCGGTCAGCGGGCCATTCTGGCGGCTCGGGGTGATGTCCACGAACGGTGCCAGCGTGGCCTGCCACCAGGGCTTGCCGGCGCCGGGCGCGGTGCTACCCGTCACCTGCGAGGGCAGGCCCTGCAGGGCCTTGGCCAGGGCATCCAACCGCTGCAGCGATTGCACGCGCGGGCCGGTGCCCAGCGCATCCAGTGCATCGCGTTCCTGTACCAGGGCCTGGCGCAGGTTCAGGCCGTCGCTGTCGGGCAGATCGGCCAGCGCGGTGGCGGCCTGTGCATACAGGCGGCGTGCGCCTTCCACGTCGTCGGCGTAGTTCAGGCGCTGCGCCGCCTGGGTCAGCAGCAGTTCGGCCTCATCGCGCTGTACCGCCTGACGGCCCTGGTTGGCGCTGTCGGCCAGCTTGGCCAGGTTCTCTTCCAGCAGCGCACTGCGCTGGGAAAGGCCCAGCATCTCGTCGCGCAGCACGCGGTTGGTGGTCGCCGCATCCTGCAGGCGCTGGCTGGTTGCGCGCTGGTCGCGGCGCAATGCATCCAGCGTCGCCTGCAGGCCCTGCAGCTGTACGGCCGTGGTCTGCGCCTGCGCTTCCTGTTCGTTTTGTTGCTGCTGCCAGACGTACCAGCCGGCATAGCCGCCCACGCCAAGCACGACCACCCCGGCCAGCGGCAGCAGCCAGCGCACGGGTCGACGGGGCGGGGAAACGGGCGGAGTCTCGTTCATGGGGCTTCCTTGTCGGCACCGTCGCCGGTCAGGTACCGGCAGGCCGCGTTGTGCACAGCATCACTGTTGCCGACCACAGCGGCAAGCGTGACCCACGTCCCTGTTCAGTTCGCTGCCGGGACGGTGAGCGTGGCGTGTGCAGCCGCCACCAGCTGCGCGGTGGTGGGCCCGGCCGCGCGCGCCACGCGCTGCAGCCCCAATGCGTGCGCCTGTTCGCCCAGCCGTTCGCTGGCCACCACGGCGGTGGCATGTGCCTGACAGCGTTGCTGCAATGCCGGCGGAAGCTGCTGCCAGAAATGCAGCAACGCCTCACCACTGCTGACCGCCAGCACCCACGGATACGCTGAATGCGCCAATCGAGCCAGCGTGCGTGGCGACAGGCGCAGCAGGCGACGCTGATAGACATCGGCGCGTTCGATGCTGGCGCCGGCCGCCTGCAGTTGCGCGGCAATCAGGCCGCGTCCGCCGGGGGCGGTGACCAGCCCGATGCGCAGGCCGCGTACGTCCGCCAGTACCGGCAGCGCCAGCAGGCCCTCGCTGTCCATCCGTTGAGGCGCATGCACCTCGGCGACACCCTGCGCCCGCAGCGCGCGCGCGGTGCCTTCGCCCACGGTCAGCCACGGGCTGCGTTGTGCCTCGGCCAGTGGCAACAGGGTGGCGGCTGCGGTAACGGCGGCCGGGCTGGTGAACACCACCCGATCGCAGTTCAGCGCGCGTTGCAGCTGGTGCACCACTGGCGTGCCGTTCAGGCGCTGCAGGCGCCAGGGTGGCAGGGCCAGCACATGCCCGCCCAGCCCAGCAACGGCGCGGCGCAGCGCGGAATTCTGGCCCTGCGGTCGCAGCGAAATGAAGGTCCAGCCCGGCTCGGAACCGGCGGCGCCAGTGGGTATCGTATGGTCGGCCATTGCCTGCATTATGCGGGCCCTTCGTTGTCGTGGTCCCTGCTCCGATGTCCGTTGATGCTCT
This sequence comes from Stenotrophomonas sp. 96582_Sma, assembly GCF_056480905.1. NCBI lineage: Bacteria > Pseudomonadati > Pseudomonadota > Gammaproteobacteria > Lysobacterales > Lysobacteraceae > Stenotrophomonas > Stenotrophomonas sp. 96582_Sma. The sequence goes on from NZ_CM151122.1 coordinate 137,572, forward strand.
GACTTCCTCGCTGGCCGCCCTGCAGGACGTGCTTGACTGCATGCCGGCGGTCCGCGCCATGCAGATCCAGCTCGACGGCTATGCCGATGGCGTGCTGCGCATCACCGCGCCGCTGGCCGCCAACGTCAACGACAAGGGCAACGCCTTCGGTGGCAGCCTGGCCTCGGTGCTGACCCTGTCCGGCTGGGCACTGGTCAGCCTGCGCCTGCGCCTGGCCGGCCACGATGCCGAGGTCTACGTGGCCGACAGCAACCTGCGCTACCTGGCACCGGTCTACGAAGACCTGCACGCCCATGCCGAAGCGGCCGAGGCCACTGGCTGGGATGCCTTCCTGAACACCTTCCGCCAGCGCCGCAAGGCCCGCATCAGCATCATCGCCACCCAGCCCGGTGCTGATGGCAAGCCCGCCGCCGAGTTCAGCGGTCGCTTCGTTGCCTTCGCCAAAGGGTAGGATGGCAGGCTGACGTTCTGGGGAAACCACCGATGCGCCGCCTCATCCAGTTCCTGATGTGTTCCCTGCTGCTGGCCAGCGCCGTGGCTTCGGCCGACGACCTGAGCCGCAAGCAGCGCAAGCTGCTGGAAGAGACCCAGATCGCCTACGGCGCCACCATCCGCTGGGGCAGCATGGACGATGCCATCGGCTATCTGGACCCCAAGCTGCGCAAGGAAAAGCCGCCCACCGAGTTCGAGCTCAACCGCTACGCGCAGCTGCGCGTGTCGTCCTACCGCGAGCGCAGCAGCGCCGCGCTGGACGGGGGCCTGGTCGAGCGCCGGGTCGAAATCGGGGTGATCAACCAGAACACCCAGGCCGAACGCACCGTGGTGGTGGTTGAGCGCTGGCGCTGGGATGCCGAGGCCAAGCGCTGGTGGCAGACCGCCGGCCTGCCGGACCTGTGGAAGGGGCAGTGACGGGCCGCGTCCGGCTTGTGCGACAATCGGCGCCCGCTTAATCGACCCGTGACCTGAGTGAATTACGAAGAGTTGCTGGCCTTTGCAGGCCGAAACCCGATGCTGTCCGCGGCCCTGGTCGGCCTGACCGTGGCCATCATCGTCACCGAGATCCGCCGCCTGTTCCGGGGCTTCAAGGGCATCAAGCCCGCCGAACTGACCCAGCTGATCAACGCGGGTGGCACGGTGGTGGTCGACCTGTCGGCCAGCGGTGACTTCGAGAAGGGCCACATTGCCGGCAGCCGCAATGCCCAGGCCAGTGCCTTCGGCCCGGACAACAAGCTGGTGGCCAACGCCAAGCAGTCGCCGGTGGTGCTGGTGTGCCGCAGCGGCAACGCCTCGGAAACCGCCGCCAAGGCGCTGAAGAAGGCCGGCTTCGAAAAGGTCTACGTGCTCGACGGCGGCATTCCCGCCTGGCAGCAGGCCGAGCTGCCGCTGGTCAAGGGCCGCAACTGATTGCCGCAGGTGGCGGATCCGGCCTTGTATGGGCCTGATCCCGCCCCCATCGCAGTAGTTCGACCATCGTTTTCATTGCATTCACCTGGAGTTACTGGAAATGTCCGAAGAGATCACCAACGGCGCCGCTGCGCCGGTCGATGCCGCTACCGGCCCTGCTTTCACCGTCGAGAAGATCTACGTCAAGGACGTCTCCTTCGAGTCGCCGAACGCTCCGACCATCTTCAATGACCAGGTGCAGCCGGAACTGCAGCTCAACCTGAACCAGCAGGTGCAGCGCCTGGGCGAGAACGCCTTCGAAGTCGTGCTGGCCGTGACCCTGACCTGCCAGGCCGGTGAGCGCACCGCCTACGTGGCCGAAGTGAAGCAGGCCGGCGTGTTCGGCCTGGTCGGCCTGGACCCGCAGTCGATCGACGTGCTGCTCGGCACCCAGTGCCCGAACATCCTGTTCCCGTACGTGCGTCAGCTGATCAGCGACCTGATCCAGGCCGGCGGCTTCCCGCCGTTCTTCCTGCAGCCGATCAACTTCGAAGGCCTGTACGCAGAAACCCTGCGCCAGCGCCAGGAGCAGGGCGACGCACCGTCGCTGGCTGACTCCGAGCCGGCTGGCAACGCCTGATTCCTGCCGCGACGTCACGGATGAGCACTACCGCTGACAAGATCGCCGTGCTTGGCGCCGGTTCCTGGGGAACCGCGCTGGCCAGCCTGCTCGCACGGCACGGTCACCCGACCGTGCTGTGGGGGCGCGACGCTGCCGTGGTCGAGGCCATCGACCAGCGCCACGAGAACCCGCGCTACCTGCCGGGCATCCCGCTGCCGGACAGCCTGCGTGCCACCACCGACCTGGCGTCGGCAGTGGAGGGCGCCGCCTGGATCCTGGTGGTCACCCCGTCGCATGCCTTCGGTGAAACCGTGCGTGCGCTGGCGCCGCTGCGTCCGGCCGGTGCCGGCGTGGCCTGGGCCACCAAGGGCTTCGAACCTGGTTCGGGCCGCTTCCTGCATGAAGTGGCGCGCGAAGTGCTGGGTGAGGACGTGCCGCTGGCCGTCGTCACCGGTCCGTCGTTCGCCAAGGAAGTGACCCAGGGCCTGCCGACCGCGATCACCGTGCACGGCGACGTGCCCGAGTTCGCGCAGACGGTGGCCGAGGCGATGCATGGCCCGGCGTTCCGCGCCTACACCGGCGACGACATGGTCGGTGCCGAGCTGGGCGGCGCGATGAAGAACGTGCTGGCCGTGGCTACCGGTGTGGCCGACGGCATGCAGCTGGGCCTCAACGCCCGTGCCGGCCTGATCACCCGTGGCCTCAACGAGATGCTGCGCCTGGCCGCGGCGATCGGCGCCAAGCCGGAAACGCTGATGGGCCTGGCGGGCCTGGGCGATCTGGTGCTGACCTGCACCGGCGATCTGTCGCGCAACCGCCGCCTGGGCCTGGCCCTGGGCCGCGGCCAGACGCTGCAGGATGCCGTGCGCGAAATCGGCCAGGTGGTCGAGTCGGTGCAGACCGCCGACGAAGTGATGCGACAGGCACGCCGTCATGGCATCGACCTGCCGATCTCGGACCGCGTGCGTGCCGTGCTGCACGGCGAGCAGACGCCGGAAGAAGGCCTGCGCGCGCTGCTGGCGCGGGAACAGAAACCGGAATATCCGGACACACTGTTCAAGTGAATCGAAAAACCCCGGCCACGTGCCGGGGTTTTTTATGTGTGTGGCCCATCCACGCATGGCGTGGATCTACTCCGGAATCCGCTTCTGGTAGCAGCCAACCTTGATTGGCGCCCGGTAGCGCCGGGCCATGCCCGGCGGAATCCATCACCGCGCCCGTGGCGGCGCGCTGGTGTTGTCCATGTCCGAGAAGATCAACCACGGCCCGTCGCCCACGCGCTTCAGCGTCAGCGTGAACTTGCCGGTGTCCCCCACGTTGTTGCCGTAGCGGTAGGCACCAATGATGTAGCCCGTGCTGCCCTCCACCGAGTACGCCAGCGCGCGCAGCCGCAACGGGCTGCCGCCCTGGCCGGCATACGCGGCTTCGATCGCGCTGCGCCCACGCACCGGTAGCTGGTTGCTCTGCAGCACAAAACCATCCTCGGCGAACAGCGCAGCCAGTGCCTTGGCATCGCCCGTGCGCCACGCCTGCTCGTAGTCGCGCAGTACGCGATCCAGCGTCGCGGGCAGGGCCGCATCAGGAAGAGGCTGTGCGGGCTTCGCGCCTTCAGCATCGTGGGCGATGGCCGGCGATGCCAGCAGCAGGGCACTGCAGAAAATCACGGCGAGTCGTGTGCGGTGCATGCGTCCGGCTCCAGGCGATGACGGGAACGTGCGAACGCATCCTAGCGCGCTGCTGGTTAGAATCACGCAGGCGCCCGCGCGGCGGCATGCACCGCAGATCAGACAAGGACAAGGAATGAAGATTCGAATCACAGGGATGGCACTGACGGTCGCACTGCTGGCCGCCTGCGGACAGGCACCAGCGCCGGATGCAGCACCGACCGCACCGGCACCAACCACCGAAGCACCTGCGGCCACGGCAACGGTGGTCGAGAAGGAACCGTCCATCGAAGACGGCGTGGACCCCTCGGTGTGGGACAACGAAGGCGAACCGGAAGACCCGGGTGCTGGCGGCGAACTCACCTGCGCGGACAATCCGCTGGCGACCCACTTCTTCACCCTGGTGGGCGGCAACACCGTGGACGACTGCGGCCGCAAGGACCCGAAGGTGCTGGCCGCGTTCAACGCCCTGATGAAGAACACGGCGGCGGCCGAATCCGCCGACAAGGACATCCCATCGCTGCGCGAACGCCTGCTGAGCGGGCCCAGCGGGCCCGGCGAGCTGGTGGTGCTGCAGGGCGAGCCATGGTGGTTCTACACCGCCTGCCAGGCCCACGACTGCCCCGGCACCGCATTGGCGATGCTGTACTCGCCCGATCAGTCGAAGATGGTCGGCCGCCTTACCGCGCGCTGCAGAATCTGGTGGCTGGGTGAACCCAGCGACGAGCAGCGCGCGCTGATCGAGCGCGAGCAGCCGGTGGACAAAGCGATGCTGAAGGAAGAAGGCGAGTCCTGCGAGTAATCGGTGGTGACGCCGGATGATGTTCCGGCGGCCGCATCATGCCGGTGAAAGCTGCCTCACCATGTCGGCGATGATCACGTGGACCAGTGTTCTCAGGAAATGCACTTCGCCTTCCAGGGTTGGGCCGATGTCGAAACGGGTCGACCATTGCTGGTTTTCCTGCAGCACCAGCGCGTAAAGCGCCTGGGCTTCGCTCGTGATGCGGTCGATCTGATGGCGCAGCTGCCGGGTGGCAGCCGGCCTTCCCAGGCCCAGCGCTTCACCGGCAGAAACCAGATGCTCGAAACGAAGGTCGTGGAAGCGCGCGACACCGAGAATGGGCCACGACAGTTCCGAGCGTTCCGGCCAACGTGCGCCCTCGTCGGCATACGCGCGGGTCTCGTAACATGCGGTGGACAGCAGGTCGTAGTGGGGGGCCAGTTCGATGCCCCTGCTGTCGACCAGGAAGCTCAGGTTCTTCAGGTGCGCATCGTTGTTGCCGGTGAGTACATTGAAGATCAACCAGTCGAACAGGCGGACGCGCGTCTTGAGCTTGCTTCTGCATTGCTCGACGATGACCTTCAGGGTGTCGATGCTGCCGAGCGTGTACTTGAACTGCCGGTCGAGGTTGAGCAGCTGGCAGGCGTCGATGGCATGACGGCGATGGATGGCATCGGCGGTGATTTCGCGATCAAAGCGCTCGATGATGAAGACCGGCTCCGGTACGTAGCGGCGCTCGATCTTCGGCACCTGCAGCCCCATGCGCTGTGCAAGGCGCATCACGAACCACTCGTTGGCCACGCTGTGGGGATAACTGCTGCTGGTGCTGTCAGGCTTGAGGATGTGGGTCGAGGGCTCGGCGCCCAGAGGTTGGTAGAGTTCTCCCCCTGTCTCGATGATTGCCAGCTTGTGCTGGGCACCTGCCAGTGACATGCGCTTGGCGGCACCCGCCGCAAGCGACGTGCGTGGCAGGCCTTGGATACGCGTGGAGAGTTCCGCATCGGGCAGTGGTTTTCTGCCGCCGGGTGGCAGGCGCTGGCCTGGAGGCAGCAGCGTCAACGAGCCAGCCGATTCCGCGCCATAGGCAGCCAGCAATGCGAACGCGTCCGCGCCATCCACCCTGGCATCGGTTGCCATCAGCGTGCGTTGCTGCTCTTCCGGCAGCAGATTGTCGAAGTACCACTGCACGGGGCGTTGGCTGGAGCCATCGAGGATGGCGGTGTCTTGCAGTGGTAACGCAGGCGCCAGTGGAAACCGATGTGCGCTGCCGAGCCACTCCGGCGCATAGGTGAAGCGCCACAGGTTTGCTGCTTCGGTCAGGCGGCCCACCGGCGCTTCGTCGATGCTGACCTGCAGTTCGCGTGGTGGAAGCGGATAGTGCAGTCCAGACAGGACGGTCGTTGTAATGACGTCCTTGAGGTCGATACGGGGGGCGCTCATGGCACCTTCCCGTTGGCACGTTTGGCCAGCAGGGCCATCGCTTCGTCCGGCACGTCGATTTCGACATGCAGCCCCAGCTCGTCAAGCACGGTGAACAACTTGCCCCATTGCACCGTGGTACCGCCGCGTTCGACCTTGGCCAGGAAATTTTCGCTGACCCCGATGCCTTCGGCGGTTGCATCCTGGCGCAGTCCCTGATGCTTGCGGGCGGCTCTCACCAGTGGTCCCAAGGCCTCAGCCTTCTCAAGCCTGATCTTCAATGGGAACTCCCCCAGCAGAGCCTGACGCTCTGGATTCGACCCATCGTCTATACCATATAATCCTCACTGCAGTGAGGATTCTTCGCGCAAAGCCCAGGATTCCTCAGAATCCTTTCGATCTTGAGGATTTCTTGGCAAAAGAGCTGGATGCAAGAAAATCCTCATTGAAATAAGGATTTATCTGCAAAGGCGTCCAGTCCCCCAAAAAATCCTCATGAACTCAAGGATTCTTTGACGTCGTGGGAGCGCGATGCCTCATCCGGTCCATATGGGCAGCGCCACGAGGGTGGGACGTCCGCGATGAGTGGGGTCCAGGTGGGGCCTGCCAGGAGCGTACCCGGGAACCTCTGCCTGCAGCGCAGGCTCAAATCGTCAACAGGCCGCAGGCAAAGCATCTGTTACTTGCTCGCGCGCCGCGCGCCTTTCTCGTCTTCGTCCTTTGCATCGCCCCGGCTCTGCGCGAACTCCGGGAACGTCTTCGCGATCGAATCCTTGTCCGGAAGGATGTAGAACACGCCGCCCTTCTCGAACGTGGATTGCACGATCTGCTCGTAGAACGCAGGCGTGACGTTGATGCAGCCGTGCGTAACGCGGTTGTCGTCCGGCGAAGGTGATGCCAGCCGTTCGGCGCGCTTCTCTTTCGGAGTGCCTGGCGGCAGCGGGTGCATCGAAACGGCGGAATCGTAGTCCACCCACAGCACGCGACCGGCATCGTCGGAGGGGCCGTAGCCACCAATGAAACGGCCCGCCGGGGTGGTGCGGTCATAGCCTGGAATCGCGCTCAGCGCGAGCTTGGCGACGCCGGGTGCGGAGTGATCGCCGATGGCCGAACCGAACAGCGCCGGTGCCGCGCCACGCAGCTTGCCGTCTCCACCGAAGACCAGTACCTGCGCAGCCGCCTTGTCCATGATCGCGAACGGATAACCCTGGTTGTCCTTGCTGGCGACTACCCAGCCGGCCAGTTCGATCACCGTCTCGGACACGCTCTGGTCAGCGGGCAGTTCATCGACTGCGGCGACCGGGGGTGCAGGTGCGTCCTTGTCCCTGGCGTTGGCTACGCCGCTGCACGCAACGGCCAGTGCCATGGCCAGTGCGGCATGGAGGGCGCGGCGCGCAGGGGAGGAGGAGGTACGAATGGGACGGCTCCTTGCAGTGCAATCTTGGTGGAAGGATGCCAGTGGCCGGCGAAGGCCACTGGTTCCCGATACAGATGTGGATCAGTTCAAACGGTGAGGGAGCGATCAGCCGCGCGGCTTGCGGCCCGCTGGTGCCCTTTCAAGCTGCTGCACGCGACCTTCGATCTGGTCCAGACGCTGGTTGGCCTGCTGCGCCGACTGGTTGGCGGACTCGGCACTCTGGGCGGCGCCCTGCACCTTTACATCGAGCTGGTCGAGACGCGAGTTGATCGTTGCAAACTCGTTCTTGTAAGAGGCGCAAGCGCCAAGGCTCACGGTGGCGATGAGCGCCACGCTGAGTGCACGGGCCATCTTCATGTGTTGCGAGGTCAGTTTCATTCCACTCCCTCCTTCGTCTGGGGAAGCTGGAATATAGCGGCGTTTGTTCCCGGCGCTACCAAGCGCTTTCAGCTGGAATTTGAGTACGTGGATGGGCTGTGAAGGCCTGTAAATCAACGAACCTTAACAAGCGGGATCAAGCGAGCTGATCTGCACCGGCGTATCGCCTTGTGCCTGTTCAATATCACCCATTCACCTGCATGAAGCCGGCATCACGGCATGTGCGTCTGTGTGCTTTCGCCTGCTCCGCACGCAGGCTGCCATCCACTTGCTTCCAGCAGCGCTGCAGCGTTTCCAGGCTGGACATCCAGCAGTTCGGCGATGGCGTTGGGCGTGTCGGGGGCGCGCGCAACATAGGCATGGGCGATGCGGTAGCCGATCCAGTAGCCGAGATCTCCGCGGCGCGTATCGTCGCCGGGGCCGTTGTACAGCCACCTCGAAAGATCGGTACCCATGCTGTCCTGCAGGAACGCGCGCTCCAGCGCACACTCGCGACCCTGCGTCCAACGCTGCAGATGCGCGTTGGCCGGTTGCCCGGAGATCCGTTCGGCCACGTATTCGGCGCCGCCTTCCAGCAGCGTCTGATAGAGCAGGGTGGGCTGCTCGACATCAACGCGTGCGCCGGGCTGTTGCACGTGCACGTACTCATGGGCGATCAGGTGCACGAAGCGGTCGCTTGCATCGGCCTGCATCCAGTCGGCATTGCACAGCGCTTCCAGTCCAATGACCACACCTGCTTCGGTGGTAACGCCACCACTGTTGCCGCGGCCCACCAGTACGGTGACCGGAGGAAAGCGCGCAGACGGCAACAAGGCGCCGAGCTGATCGACGGCAGCGGCGACGCGCGTGCGGATCGATGGCAATGCGGTCGCGCACGTTCTCGCTTTCGCAAACAATGCCGGCTTGTCCTGGATGGCCCTGGCCAGCCGCTCCATCGAGCCGATACGGCTGTCGGTGAAGCTGCGCAGGGCATCCGTACCCGCATCCAGATAGCCGTGCTGCAGATCATCGGCGCTTGGGCGCCCATGGTTGGCGTCCAGCACCTTGAAGAAGCGCGTGACATCGTCTGTCTGTACGACGATGTGCCCGGCAGGACCGACACGCTCAGCCGCCTGTGCCTGCAGCAGCGCGATCGGCGAGGCGATCAGGATCAGTGCCCGCATCAAGCATCGAGCGTGATGCGCGTAAGAAGCCGACAGCAATGCCATGCGGAGTTCCCTGAACGCCAGCCTTATTTATACACCAGTCAGTTCAATATTCAGGGTTGATTAGACCCCCTAACGGATAATTCACACCTGTCGACCGCCTCCTCTCTCCCCCTCCCGGGAGGCGGTCGACGAAACCAAAATAATTAAAGGTGTGTCCCGATGAACAAGAATTCGCTGCTTGCCCTGGGTCTTCTGGCTGCTCTGCCGTTCGCTGCATCGGCAACCGATGGCCTGTCGTACAACTACGTTGAAGGCGGCTACGTGAACACCGATGCCAAGGGCGGCGACGCCGATGGCTGGAAGGTGAAGGGTTCCGTTGCGGTGCACCCGAACTTCCACGTCTTTGGCGACTACAGCGCCCAGGAAACCGACAAGTTCAAGAATGACGTCGACCAGTGGCGCCTGGGTGTCGGCTACAACTACGGCATCGCACCGAACACCGACCTGGTGGCCCGTGTTGCGTACCAGAAGTACGACGAGAAGCGCGGCCTGGACTTCAACGGCTACTCCACCGAAGTGGGCGTGCGCACCGCGTTCAACCCGTACGTGGAAGGCTACGTGATGGCCGGCTACGAAGATTTCAGCAAGAAGCACGGCTACAACCCGGACGGCGAGTTCTACGGCCGCGTCGGCGCCACCGCCAAGTTCAACCAGAACTGGGGCCTGAGTGGCGAAGTGAAGCTGGCCAAGGCCGGCGACCGCGAGTGGTTCGTGGGCCCGCGCTTCACCTGGTAACAAACGCCTGTCGTTAGTGCGTGTTGTGCTGGCGTGTGACTCTCTCTCTCTCCCACACGCCAACCGAAGCCCGGCCTCGCGCCGGGCTTCACTTTTATGGGCCCTGTGGCGCCACAATGCGGCATGGGCGACCCTTCCTCCCTCGCAGGTACTGGCATGGCCTACCAGGAGCATCTGGCGCCTGCGCCGCTGCGTGGCCACTTCGGCCAGCTGTGGCAGAGCCAGCTCCCTGCCGATGCCGATGGGCACATCACCGTATTGCCCGATGGCTGCGTGGATATCCTCTGGCGCGACGGCGCGCTGTTCGTGGTCGGCCCGGATCGGGTGGCTGCACATCCGGCACTGGCACCCGGTGCACAGGTACTGGGTGCACGCTTCCGACCTGGCCAGGCATTGGCCGCGCTTGACCTGCCCTTGGCCGAGATCATCGGCCAGGCGGTGCCACTGGCCGATCTGAAGGGCACGTGGGCGAAGAAAGCTGCGGCTTCCATCGGTGACACCGCGCCTGCGCAGCGCCTGCAGCGGATGGCGTACTGCCTGCAGCAGCATATGGGCGCGGCCGCACTCGACACCCCGGCGCAGCGTGCACATGTCCTGTTCCAGGCGCTCGCCGGGGGTCACGCCACGCTGGATACGCTGGCGGCGCACTTGAGTCTGAGCCCGCGCAGCCTGCGGCGTTTCAGCCAGTCGCAGTTCGGCTACGGCGCCAAGACGCTGGAGCGCATCCTGCGCCTGCAACGCTTTCTTCGCCATAGCCGCGCGCTGCCGCAGCACTCGTTGGCGATGCTGGCCGCTGATGCCGGCTATGCCGACCAGGCCCACCTCAGCCGTGAGGCGCGCGAGCTTGCCAGCATGACCGCACGGCAGCTGCGCCTGGAATGGGACCGATGATGGCCGTTTTGTTCAAGACCGCCGTGCCGCGCTGACCGAAGCTGGGGCTCCCACCCAGGAGTCACGCCATGAGCCACGCCGCACCCCGCGATGCCGAGCGCCGCATCGACAACATCGAATTCAACGTCGCCGACATCGCCCGCAGCAAGCGCTTCTACGGCGAGGTATTCGGCTGGAAATTCACGGACTACGGCCCGGCCTACACCGAGTTCGACGACGGCCGCCTGAAAGGCGGCTTCGTGTCCGACACACCGGTACGTGCGCAGGGCGGCCCACTGGTGATTCTCTACTGCGCGGACCTTGCCGACGCCCAGCAGCGCGTGATTGCCGCCGGTGGCGAGGTGGTGCAGGCGGTATTCGCCTTCCCCGGTGGCCGCCGCTTCCACTTCCGCGATCTGGATGGCTACGAGCTGGCGGTCTGGAGTGATATGGATTGAGGTCTTCGTACCTTCGCCGGTGGACGGAACGAGAACCGCTCCGTCCCCGGTCAGGCGGTTCCGCTATGATCGCCCGCACATCGCCACACGCGATGCGCCCGCCTCAAGCCAGCAGGAACCGCCGTGAACTCCCAGCCCGCACCGATCACCGCCCTCAACCACACGCTCGACAACGAGCCGCAGCAGATCACCGCGCCGCTCACCCATTCGGCGGCGTTCCTGGTGCTGAAAGTGAAGGATGACGAGGCGTCGATCGCCAAGGCACGCGAGGTGCTGGCCAGCACCGACGACCTGATCAAGAACACTGCCATCCGTGAAATCGAGCGCACCTTCACCTGCAATGTGGCCATTGGTCACCGCGTGTGGCAGCCGTTGGTGGGCACCACGCCGCCGCGTGAACTGAAGCCGTTCCGCGAGATCAAGGGCGCGACTCACACCGCGGTGTCCACGCCGGGTGACCTGCTGTACCACATCCGTGCGCGCACCATGGACCTGATCGTGGCATTCGAGCGCAACCTGCTGATGGCGTTCGGCGACGCGGTGGAAACGGTCGATGATGTGGCCGGCTTCCGTTATTTCGATGGCCGTGACCTGCTCGACTTCGTCGACGGCACCGCCAATCCGGAAGGGCTGTCGTTGCCGGAAGCCACCATCGTGGGCGATGAAGATCCGGAGCATGCCGGTGGCAGCTACGTCGTGGTGCAGAAGTACCTGCACAATCTTGATGCCTGGCGCGCGCAGAAGACCGAGGCGCAGGAAGCGATCATCGGCCGCACCAAGCACGACAACATCGAGCTGGACGATGCACCGGCCGATGCACAGAAATCGCACAAGACCCTGTGCACCATCGAGGACGCCGACGGCGAGCACGAGATCCTGCGTGACAACATGCCGTTCGCCAACCCGGGCCGTGGCGAATACGGCACCTACTTCATCGGCTATACCCGCCGCCTGTGGGTGATCGAGAAGATGCTCGAGCGCATGTTCATCGGCAATCCTGCGCCGCTGCATGACCGCATCCTCGACTTCTCCACCGCCACCACCGGCGTGACCTTCTTCGCGCCCTCGCGCAAGGTGCTGGCCGACCTGGGCGATTGATCGCGCCGGCCAGCGCCGCCCGCCATCTGCCTGTCATCTACCGCGCCGACCATCAGACGTTGGATGAGAGCGCAGGGGCGGGCGATGGCGATGGCAAGGAACACAACCGGCGCACGCCGCTGGTGGCGGCCGCTGGCCGCGTTGTTCGGTGCGCTCGCACTTGGTAGTGCCAGCGTTTCCGCGCAGGAGGCTCCCGCACACTGGATGGCCTATGCCGCCGCCGTGGGTGGCCAGCTGCAGCAGCGCCTGCAGCAGGAGCAGGACCCGCAGGCGCAGCGCGTGCTGGAATGGATGCAGGCACACCCGGATACGCCGACGCCGTTGCCGGTGAGCGTGTGGATCGCGGCGGATGGCCGCATTTCGAAACTCGAATTCGACAGCCTGGGCGACGCCCAGATCGACGCCGACCTGCGCGCGACATTGCAGTCCGCGCCGTTGCAGGCCGCGCCACCAGCCGACATGCGCCAGCCGCTGCGGCTGGGCCTGCTGCTTACCCAGTAGATCCACGCCATGCGTGGATGCGCCTGGTAGATGCCGACCTTGGTCGGCACGTGCGCCAACAAAGGTTGGCGACTACCGGTAGCCCCAAACCACGCATGGCGTGGCTCTACTGATCTTGCGGGTGCAGTAGATTCAGGCCCTGCGTGGATGTGTTGGGTAGATGCCGACCTTGGTCGGCAGGCGTGCGCCAACCAAGGTTGGCGACAACCGGTAAGCCCCGGCCACGCATGGCGTGGCTCTACTGATCTTGCGGGTGCAGTAGATTCAGGCCCTGCGTGGATGTGTTGGGTAGATGCCGACCTTGGTCGGCAGGCGTGCGCCAACCAAGGTTGGCGACTACCGGTAGCCCCAAGCCACGCATGGCGTGGCTCTACTGATCTTGCGGGTGCAGTAGATTCAGGCCCTGCGTGGATGTGTTGGGTAGATGCCGACCTTGGTCGGCAGGTGTGCGCCAACCAAGGTTGGCGACTACCGGTAGGCCCCGGCCACGCATGGCGTGGCTCTACTGGGTTGCCACCTGCGGTTCACGCGCGGCCGCGCTCCATGCGCGCAGCCCGAACACGGCCAGGCCGAGGAAGAACACGTACAGCGCGGCGGTCACGTGCAGCGACTTGAACAGGTAGGCACCCACGTAGACCACGTCCACCGCGATCCACACCCACCAGCAGGCCACGTGGCGGCGCGCCTGCCACCACTGGCCGACCAGGCTCAGCGCGGTCAGCATCGCGTCCAGCCACGGCAGCGCGGCATCGGTGAAGGTGTGCATGGCCGCACCCAGTGCCACGCCGCCACAGAGGCCGATGGCCAGGTCGCGCAGCAGCTTGCCGCGCGCCAGTGGCACGATGCGGACGCTGCCCTCGTCGGCGGCGTGCTGCCGCCAGTTGAGCCAGCCATAGACCAGGAAGCCACCGAAGGCGACCTGCAGCAGGGTGTCCGAGTACAGCTTGGCCTCGGCGAACACCAGGCCATACAGCGTCACCGACAGCAGGCCGACCGGCCACGCCACCAGCCGGCGCTTGGCCATCAGCCAGACGCCGAGGATGCTGCACAGCGCGGCGGTCCACTCGAGCATGACGCCGCTCACAGCGCGAACGTCACCGACAGGCGGGCCTGTCGCGGTGCGCCGGGGAACAGGTAGTAGTCACCGCCGCTGCTGCCGGTGTCGCGCCAGTAGAAGCGGTTGAACACGTTGTCCACCGACAGGTTCCAGGTCACCGCGCGCTCGTGCAGGCGATGCTGGAAACGCAGGCCAGCGTCGAACAGCGAGTAGTCCGGTGCGCGCACGCCACCGTCGGCGCGGGCAACGTTGGCACCGGCATAGCGCCAGCCGCCGGTCACATCCAGGCCCTGCACGAACGGCAGCGCGTAGGCCACGTGCACGCTGGCGCGCACCTTCGGCACGTTCACCAGCTGATGGCCTTCATAGGCCGGGGTGCCGGTGTCGCGCGCTCGTGCCTGCAGCATGCTGGCGCTGGCCACGATCTGCAGCGCATCGGTCAGCTGGCCGTTGGCGGTCAGCTCCAGGCCGGTGTGGGTCTGCGTGCCTTCCTCGACGAAGGTGTAGCCGACCTCGCTGTTGTCCGGCCTGGCGTACTGGTACGGCTGCGAAATGCGGAACACGGCTGCGCCCAGCGTCAGCGCCTCGACCGGCACGTACTTCACGCCCACTTCCAGCTGCCGCGACTGCACCGACGGCAGGAAGGTGTCGGCGTTGCTGGTCCAGAAGGGCGCTTCCTGGCCCAGCGAGATGCCGCGCACGTAGCTGGCATAGGCGTTGAGCTGGTCGGTAGCCTTCCACACCACGGCGGTCTGCGGCAGGAAGCGCGACAGGCGGCTGTGCCGCTGCGGGGTGCCACGCTTGTCGTAGGCACGCTCGTCCAGGCGCACGAAGCGGCCGCCGGCCAGCCACTGCCAGTCATCACCGAAGCTCATCCGGTCCAGCGCGAAGAACGCGGTCTGGCGGCTGTCCAGGCGTCGTGCGGACGGCCCTGGAATCTTCGGCGACGGCTCGAACACCGGCACCTGTGCGTCGTGGATGTTGCTGGTGCCGACGTACTCGTTGACGCTCGGGTGCTTGTCTACCGTGCGGCGGAAGTAGTCGGCACCGATGGTCAACTCATGGCCGACGCTGCCGGTCTCGAAGCGGCCGCGCAGCTCGGCACGGGCCTGCTGGTTGCGGCGGGTGTCGTCCGGGCTGCGGTAGTCGTAGACGTCGTAGTCGCCATTGGGCGCGAAGTAGTTGCCCGGCACGCTGCCATCGGCGCACTGCGTGGCGTAGTAGCAGCCATAGGCGAAGGCGACGTTGTCATCGATCACCGAGCGGCTGTGGCCGACCGAGACGCGCGACTGCCAGGCATCGTTGAAGTCGTAGGTGTGCAACGCGGTGATGTTGGTGCTGGCGATATCCACCGGGCGCTGCCAGGGCTGGTAGCCGAGCAGGAATTCGCGATCCACGCCGTGCGGCAGCTCGCGCGCGCCCAGCAGCTGGTAGCCCGACACCGAGCGCTGCGAACTGGTCTGGTAGTTGGCATCCACTTCCAGCTTGCCGCGTTCGCCAATCAGCCAGTCGGCGGCCAGCGAGTAGAAGTTGCGGCGACCATCGGCGTGCTCGACGTAGGAATTGCTGGAATCCCATGCGGCATTCAGGCGCAGGCCGAAACGCGGGGTGATCCAGTGGCCGACATCGACGGCGACGTAGCGCGAGCCTTCCGAGTCGGTACCGAGCGTGGCGGTGCGCACTTCGGCCGGGCGCTTGCCGATGTAGTTGATGATCCCGCCGGGCGCCATCACACCCGCGGCCAGGCCGGCTTCACCCTTGAGGATCTCAACCGACTGCACGTTCTCCAGCGCCAGGCGCTGTTCGCCGGCGATGGACAGGCCGTTGAAGCGGTAGCCGGTGGCGGCGTCCAGCGCAAAGCCGCGGATGGCGACGTTCTGGTAGTAACCCACCGGCGCATACGCATCACCCAGCGAGGCATCGTTGCTGGCCAGCTCGGACAGCGAACGCACCTGGCGGCGGTCGAGGTAGTCGCGCTCGAGCACGTTCACCGAGGCCGGGGTGTCCTTCCATGACCCACCACCGAAGGCGTTCACGCGTGAGGTATCGGCCTTGGGTTTGCCGGCCTGCACGCGCACTGCCGCCAGTTCGGTGGGCGAGCGCTCGGCGCCGGTGGCAGCCGCATCGGTGGCAGCGTCGGCCTCGCTGGCATGCAGCGGCAAGGCGGCGCAGAGGGCGAGGGAGAGCAGGGTGGGGCGCAGGCAGCGGTTCATTCGGTTCGTCTTCGGACAACAAGGGAGACGAAGCGACGGCGCGCAGGTGCACCGGCCCATGACGGGGGTGTGGCTGCGGCTCAAAGCTCCCTACGCCGGTGCAAACCGGATCAGGTTCCAAGGGACTCTCTCAGCCTGGCAGATCCAGGCACCCCCGCTTCAGGTGACCATTTCACTACAAATGGTACGGATTTGCGAGCCGGTGCCCTTCAGGCTGCCGCGTGCAGCGCCTGCAGCAGTGCCTGCCCCGGCGCGCTGTGGAACCACGCCGGGTGCCCCAGCATGAAGGGCTGCCAGGCCACATCCGCGTTCGCGGTCGAGCCGGTGACGCCTTCGAAGTACTCCACTTCGGACAGTGCAAAGTCGAAATGGACCATCGGCAGCAGGTCGGCCAGCAGGTGCACGCGTGCTGCCGACAACGGCAGCAGCTGGCGGTAGCCGTCGAGCAACGCCAGTGCGATGTCGATGCGCACCGCCTCCATGCCGCGCTCCAGTTCCAGCCACGCCACTGCGTTGCGCTCGATCGCGGTGGCGAAGTCAAACAGTGCGCTGGTGGGCGAAGCCAGGCCGAAATCCAGCACGGTGCTGACCTGCCCGTCGCGCCACAGCAGGTTGGAGACATGCCAGTCGTTGTGCGCCCACAGCCGTGGCTCGTCGCGCAGGCGTTCGGCCAGGCCGGCATGCCACGGCAGCACGTCGCGGCGAAGCTGGGTTTCCCATGGAATGCGCGCGAGGTAGCGGGCCAGCCCCGGTCGTGTGGGCAGTTCGGCTTTGATCGCGGCGATGGGATCGTCGGCGCGGATCAGATCGTCGCGCGCGACCAGCACATGGGTACTGCGCTGTGGCGCGTGATAGCTGGCGGCGGCACGGTGCAGCCGGGCCAGCATGCGGCCGGCTTCGCGGGCCTGCGCGACATCGGTCAGCAACGACCACGACACGGCATCGCGGTACAGGTCCTCGCCCACGCCCACGGCATGCAGTTCGAAGGTCCATTCGCCGTGCTCTACTGCGGTGTGGCCATCGGTTGCCGCCAGCACCTGCACCACCGGTACGCCGGCGGCAGCGAGATGGGCGATGAAGTGGTGTTCTTCTTCCAGGCAGGCGGCGCTGCGAACGCTGTGGTGGTGGCGCTTGATGAACACCGGTCCGCGCGTGCCATTGACGATGGCGGCGGCCGACAACGGTCGAGGACTGTGCCAGTGCGGCTGGCTGCCCGCATCCAGCTGCGGAAAGCGCTGGCGCAGCCACGCGAGGTCTGCGGTGCTGATCGGCGGCCAGTCGGCAGCGACCTCGTCGTTGTTGAGGCCCTGCACCCGGTGGGAAGAAGAAGTCATGCCGCAGCCCCAATGGGGAAAGTCACATCCAAGGGTGCGAATTCAACGCCATGGCCGCCCGCAACGCAAACGGGCGGGTCATCGACCCGCCCGTCCGTGCATCGGCATGGGGGATGCCGCGCTGCTTACCAGCCGCGATGGCGGCCGCGGTCGTGGTAGTAGCGGTTGTCGTAGTAGCGCTCGCGCTGCCAGCGACGGTCGTCACCGCGGTCGTAGTAGCCGCTGCGGTAGTAGCCACGGTCGTAACGGCGATCGTAGCGGTTGTCGTAACGGCGATTGTCGTAGTAACGACGATCGCGGCGGTCGGAGGTGGTCAGGTTGCCGATCGCGCCGCCGGCCACGGCACCGCCGACAGTGGCAGCGGGATCACCGTTGGAGAGCAGGTTGCCGGCCACGCCACCGACCACGGCGCCGACCAGGGTGCGCTTGTCCTTCCTCGACATCGCGCTGGCATCGCTGACCACGGCCACACCGGCCACCAGTGCCAGAGCCATCGCCAGACCGCGGAAGCTGAGTGCGGAAGTACTGAGCATGTTCGTTCTCCTGTGAGGTGCATGCCACGCTGGGCAGGGAGGGCGCGGGGCGCCCCGGCTGCCGTGATGTCCACGCTGGCGTTCCAACATTGCCGGAACATTGCCTGGTCCACCGTGCGGCTTGCGCATTCATCTAGCGGCAGGCGGCATGAAGCAAGGCTGAAAGCGGCCCCGGCCGCTCAGCTGGCAGAAAGGGAAAGGGCCACGCGAACGTGGCCCTCCCTTCTCTCCCAAGGCGCCGCGGGCCTAGACGCCCATCGCCTTCTGCGCCTGCCGGGCCTGCTCCTGCTGCGTCTCCTGCTGCTGGTGCAGCACGTTCGGCGCGCCCTGCACGGCACCGCTGCTGAGTGCCAGGCTCTGCTCGCTGGCCGTACGGGTCTCCACCGCCGCGCGAATGGCGGCCGGGTCGCCGATGGTGCCCTGCACGGCGAACAGGCGCTCACCGTTCGGGCTGGGCACCACCGAGTCGATGCGCTGCAGGCCGGCGGCATGCGCCTCCTTGGTCAAAGCCGCAGCAGCGCTTTCCAGCGTGTGGCGGTCCTTGAAGGTCCCGGCCGGCAGCAGTTCCAGACCCTTGCTGGCCTGGATGAACAACGGATTGCGCGGGTGCCGCTCGTCGTTCAGCAACGGCCGTTCGCGTGCGTCCTTGATTGCCTCCAGGGTCTTCGCCCCGACAATGCCGTCGACCACCAGGCCGTTGTCCTTCTGCAGCTGGCGCACTGCCGCGTCGGTGTTGCGGCCGAAGCGGCCATCTTCGACCAGCGGCTTGCCGTCGGCGCCGACGTAGCCCAGGTGGCCCAGCTGCTCCTGCACCTTGCGCACGCCCTCGCTGTGCGCGCCCTGCTTGTACAGTTCGGCGTGCGGCGTGGCAGCGGCCTTGTACTCGGCCGCAGGCTTGCCCTGGGTCTGCTCGTGCGACTGGGTGCGGTTTTCCAGCAGGTCGCGCGCCTTGGACAGCGGATCGGAGGCGTACAGCTTCCAGTTCGGGTGGTCCTTCACCTGCTTGAGGTAGTCCTCGACCGGCATGGTGTGCACGCCCTTGCTGCCGGTGGACTGGCTGATCAGCAGCTTGTCGGTGTTGGGGTCGCGCACCACCATCACGATGTGGTCGATGCCGTTCCAGTGCTCATGGCGGGTCCTGGCCGTATCCAGGCCGATGATCATGCCTTCCTTCAGCGCATCGGGCTTCAGGATCGCGTCGCGGTCCAGCAGCACGCCGGACTGGTCGAACGCCTTGCGCACGATCCCACCGGAACCGAGGTTGCCCAGGTCGATGCGATCAGCCTTGCTGAACACCGCGTGCCCGGCCTTCTGGTTGATCTCGTCCATGGTCCGGTTCTGCAGCGTGCCGACCCAGCCGGAACAGTCGATGTAACCCTGCTCCAC
Source organism: Stenotrophomonas sp. 96582_Sma (assembly GCF_056480905.1). Taxonomy (NCBI): domain Bacteria; kingdom Pseudomonadati; phylum Pseudomonadota; class Gammaproteobacteria; order Lysobacterales; family Lysobacteraceae; genus Stenotrophomonas; species Stenotrophomonas sp. 96582_Sma. Next base: position 156,629 of record NZ_CM151122.1, read on the forward strand.
GTTCTTGCCGGTCTTGCCCGGTACGTACAGTGCGTGGCCCGGAATGTTGATGGCGTACTTGACGTCGTCGTACTTCACGCCGGCCTCGTAGGCGGCCTGCAGTTCAATGCCTGGCTTCGGTGTGGCAGCTGCCGTTGCGGTTGCCGCCAGCGTGGCTGCACCCGCCGCCACGGCTGCGCTGGCCTGCGCAGGTGCTGCCGGGGTCTGGCCCTGGCCCTGCACTACCGCCTGCGGTTCGATGTTCTTTTCCGGAATGCTGATCGCTGCGTACTTGTGGATGTAATAGCTGGAGAACGTCCGCGCCAGGTCGCCGTCGTTCATCCCGCGCATCTCGGCCAGGGTGTGGCCGGTCAGCGCCTTCGCGTCGGAGCCGATCTGGTTCAGCACGTTGCGGCGCATGTTGATCTCGTCGCCGTGGCTGTTGCGGACCACACCGAAGGTGCCGGTGGCAATGGCAGTCTGCACCGAGCCGTAGCCGGCGCTGCCCTGCTGGTGGGCCAGGTACAGGTCCAGCCCGGTGGGCGTGTTGCCCCCGGACAGGTACGGGTTGCCGGTGCGCTCGTTGCGGCGCGCCATCGAGTCCAGGTTGTCCTGGTACATCTGCGCGGCCGCTTCGGTGTTGCGGGTGGGGTCGAACTCGTGGCCGGTCAGGTGGTACTGGCGCGCGGAGCCGGGCACGAACTGGAACAGGCCCTTGGCGCCGGATGAGGTGTTGTGGGCGCGCTCGTTGAAGGTGCCGCCGGTCTCGATGTGCGCGAAACGCATGAAGTCATCCACAGGGATGCCCTTCTGCCTGGCGACCTGCTCGACGATGTCCAGGACTTCCTTTCTGCTGTAGTCATGCTGTGCCATGACGTTTTCCTCGGGGTTGATGGAGCGGCGCGTGCCGCGAATCGCCAACCGGACTCATCCGTGAGTCAAGAACATGTCGGTCAACAGGGAACCCGCGCGTGGCGGGTGCTATCAGGGCGCGACGTACTGCTGGGTCGCGCTGTCGAAGGTGTAGTGCACGGCGTCGCCGGCACCCAGTGCGCGGGTCTTGCCGGGGCCTTCGATGGTGGTGCCCTTGAAGGTCACGGTCAGTCGCGGCAGGCCGTCGCCGTCGGCAGCGAAGGTCAGTTCGCCATCGCTGTCGGTGCAGGGCATCACGTTGCCGTCGTCGCAGGCGGCGCTGTTGTCCTCACCCGTGCGCACTGAACCGACATAGCGCCAGACCTTGCTGTCCACGTCGTCTTCGCTGCGCCTGGGGTTGAACAGCAGCAGCGCATAGCCGGTGCTGCTGATGCCGCGGTCGAAGCTGCTGGTCGGCACCGCCAGCAGCAGGCGACCATCGGCCGTGCGATGTTCAAGCGGCTTGCGCCGGGTATCGACATCGTCGGCCTTGTCGTACGCGCCCAGTGCGCCGATGGTCCATTCCTGGCCACGGAACTTCCATGGCTTCCTGGCGTCGGTGCCGGCCAGCACGAAGGTGGCCTCGGCAAGGTTGGCGCGGTCATCCGGACCGGCCGGCGTCTGCTCGCCCGGCTTGCCGTAGTGCTCGCGGGTATCCCAGGAGAAACCCGTGTAGTACGTGGTGCCATCGAGAGTGAAGGTGTGGCCGAACCAGAAGGTCGCCACGCTGCCGTTCTGGACCTCATAGGAGGTCGCGCCATCGCCGTCCACCTGGTAGGTGAAATACATCACGGTCGGCGCGTCGGGCGGGGTGGCGGCGGCATCGGGGGTGGGGGTCTGCATCGGGGCAACATCCTGTCGGGGCGCATTGGCAGCCTGCGCAGGGGCGCCGGGCTGGGAGGACGAGGGGGCCGGATCGGCGGCGCTGCAGGCGGCAGCGGAAAGAGAGACGAGCAGGCACGCCGCGAATGCGCGCAGAGGCCGCAACGGCAGGGTCCAACATAGCTTGGGGGGATGATGCATGCGCCTCTCCATGGTCAGCGTTGCCGGGCCAGACGGCCGGCAGGAAACCGCGCCACGTCCACCAGGAACGGGAGCGAGGACATGAGCCGGTCGATTCCTTCGACCTCGCATTGAGAACTCATGCCGGACCATCTTGGCACAGATCGGCGGCCGGTCAAAGAGGGCGGTGGCAGCTGACCTTCTTGTGTGATCTGGCTCTCAGATCTTGCCGTCGCGCAGGTAATCGAACAGCTCGGCGTCGCCCTTGAGGCCCAGTTTGAGCATGGCGTCACCCTTCTGCCGGCTGATGGTGCTGACGCTCTTGTGCAGCTGCAGCGAGATTTCCTTCACGGTCATGCCGGTGCCCAGCAGCCGCAGCACCTCCACCTCGCGTGGCGACAGTGGCTTGCCGTCGCCCTCGCGCATGCGCCAGCTGCCAGCGGCCTCGACCCGCTCGCGCAGGCTGCGGCTGATGTAGGGCTGGCCCCGGTAGACCGCCTGGATGGCCTGTGGCAGTTCGTCCATCGACGAACTCTTGTCGACCAGGCCGAGCACGCCGCTGTCGAGCACCATGCGCAGGATCGCCAGGTTGTTGGAGACACTGAGCATCAGCACCGGCAGGTCGGGATGACGGCGGCGGATCATGCCGATCATGGCGAAGCCGTCGGCCTGGGGACTGCCCGGCATGGAGTAGTCGGTTACCAGCAGGTCACAGGGTTGGCTGCCGAGCAGGGCCATCAGCGCCTGCGCGCTGTCGGCTTCGCCGACCACGCGGCCCACCCCGCTCGATTCGATGACGGCACGGGTACCGATACGGACCACCGGGTGGTCGTCTGCGATGATGATGCGCAAGCTCATGCTCTAGTATGGCCACCGGGCACGCCGGACCGCGACCATCGCGGTTCCTGGCAGATTCTAGGAGATCAACGCCGATGCGTAGCTGGGCTGTTCGCGGGCTGGTCCTGCTGCTGGCCGTGCTGGTGCTGCCTGCGGCGCTGGCACAGGCGGTGCCTGGGCTTTTGCCGCTCAGCCCGCTGCAGCGCGAGTACCTTGCCGCGCATCCGAGCATCGTCGTGGGCCAGTATGACAGTGGCTGGCCGCCGTTCGAGTCCCTCCGTGATGGCCAGCAGGTCGGCCTGGGCCCGGATTATCTGTCGCTTCTCGCCCGTCAGCTGGGCGTGAAGGTGGAGGCACGGCGCTATCCCGACTGGACATCCGTGCTGGATGCGGCATGTCGTGGCGAGATCGATGTAGTGATGAATGTCGGTCTCAGTGCCGACCGCACCCGCTGCATGGTCTATACCGCCGCCTATGGCGAGGCACCGCTGGCCCTGGTGGGACGCCCGGATGACCTGCGTGCCTCCGACATCCCCGACCTGGATGGACTGCGGGTGGTGATCGAGCAGGACTTCCTGACCGGCCCGCAGGTGCGGGCGCGCTTTCCCCGGGCACGACAGCTTGTCGCAAACAGCTCGTTGGCGGCGCTGGAGATGGTCAGAGACGACAAGGCAGACGTTTACATCGGCAATGCCTACGTGGCCACCGAACTGATCGCACGCGAGGACCTGCAGGGGGTCGTGCTGCTGCGCCCCAGCGATCTGCCGCCCGAACGGCTGCACTTCGGTGTTCCCAACAGCAAGCAGCCGTTGGCCGAAGCATTGGACCTGGCACTGGCTGCGACCAGCCAGGCCCAGCGCGATGCGCTGGTGCAGCGCTGGCTGCCACCTCCGCAGTGGTCGGCATCGGCACAGCTGGCGTTGAGCCAGGCCGAGAAACGGGTATTGGAGCAGCCGTTGAAGATCGGCTTCGCGCCGAACGCGGCGCCGCTGTCGTTCGCGGACCAGGATGGCAACCCCAGTGGCCTGGCCAGCGAATACCTGCGGCGCCTGCTGCAGGCTGGCGCCAACCTGCAGGTGGAAAACAGCCATGACTGGTACGAGGTGCGCGAGAAGGCGCGTCGCGGCGAGCTGCAGGCGGTGATGGGCATTCCTGCCGATTCTCGCTACCTGGGCCCGGACTGGGTGTTCAGCCAGCCCTTCATCAGCGTGCCGAACGTGATCGTCAGCCGGCGTGACAGCCCGGCGTTGCTGGGCCTGTCCGACCTGCAGGGCAAACGGGTGCTGCTGTCCGATCCGGAACGCGTGCGTGGCTATGTGCTGCAGCAGGCGCCGCAGGCGCGGATCATCGCGGCACGCAGCGCGGAACAGGCCCTGCAGCGCCTGATCAATGGCGACGCCGATGCCTACGTAGGCAACCTGGCACTGGTTGACCATCTGCTGCGCAGCCGCTTCCCGGGGCGCCTGCAGGTGGCGGCACCGGCAGGTTTCAACGATCAGCTGGTGCTGGCGGTTGAGCGCCGCCATGCCGCCCTGGCCACCACCTTCGACCGCCTGCTGCTGCAGATGACGCCGCGCAAGCGCGAGGCCCTGCGCGGGGACTGGCTGGCCGTCGAGTACCGCAACGGCCTGGACTGGAACAGCGCGATGCGCTGGGGCGTGCCGCTGCTGCTGGTGCTGCTCACCGCGCTGCTGGTGCACGCCATCGGGCATTGGCGGCTGCGCCGCGAGGTGGCCGGACGGCGTCACCTGGAACAGCGCCTGGCCGAAGTCACCGACAACCTGCCCGCCGTGGTCTATCAGGCTCGCCGCGCGGCAGACGGAACCCTCAGCTTCCCGTTCATTGCCGGTGACCTGCAGGCGTTGTTCGGGATCAGCCGGCAGCAGGCCGAACAGGATGCAATGTGCCTGCTGGAGCGCATCGAGGAAGACGACCGCGAGCACATCCTGCATGCGGTCGAGCAGGCGGCGCGCCAGTTCGCACCGCTTGTTCTCGAGTTCCGGCTGCGACCTGAAGGCACCGGCGCGCGCTGGGTGCGCAGCCAGGCCCATCCCTATGCGGCGGAAGCGGGCGTGGTCACCTGGAGTGGATACTGGGTGGATGTCAGCGAGGCGCGTGCACAGGCCGAGGCCCTGACTGCGGCCAAGGCTGACGCCGAACAGGCGGCGGAGGCGAAGTCGCGTTTCCTGGCGACCATGAGCCATGAAATCCGAACGCCGATGAGTGGCGTGCTGGGCATGCTGGAAGTGCTGGCGCATTCGCCGCTGGATGCCGAGCAGCAGCGCATCCTCGGGGTGATCGAGGATGCGGCGCAGATGCTGCGGCAGATCCTCGACGATATTCTTGACTACTCGCGGCTTGAGGCCGGCGCACTGCGCCTGGAACCGGTGCCGCAGCCGCTGCGGCCATTGCTGGAAAGCGTGTGCCGGTTGTTGTCGGCGCAGGCCAGTGCACGTGGGCTGGACCTGCACGTGCAGATCGACCCGCAGCTGGCGGCCGCGCACGAAGTGGATGGCGTGCGCCTGCGCCAGATCGTGTTCAACCTGCTCAGCAACGCCATCAAGTTCACCGTGCGCGGCGAAGTGCGGCTGCAGCTGGACGTGCTGGGGCCGACCGCCGAAGACGGCAGCCAGCCGCTGTGCCTGAGCGTCACCGACACCGGCATCGGCATCGGCATCGCGCCGGAACAGCTGCAGCACCTGTTTGCGCCGTTCACCCAGGCCGGTGCCTACATCCAGCGCGACCATGGGGGTACTGGCCTGGGCCTGAGCATCTGCCAGCGCCTGGTGCAGATGATGGACGGCGAGCTGGAGCTGCACAGCACGCTGGGCGAAGGGACCCGCGCCGAGGTGCGGCTGTCGCTGGTGGAAGCCGGCAGCGGTGATGTGGAAGCGCTGGTCGCCGAGCAGGAACAGGCCTCGCTGCTGCCGCCGGCGCTGCGCCAGGCGCGGGTGCTGGTGATCGAAGACCACCCGACCAACCAGGCGATGATGGCCTGGCGACTGCAGCAGCTGGGGGTGCCGCATGTGATGGTCGGTGACGGCCAGCAGGGCTTGGATCGGCTGTCGTCGGAGAGTTTCGATCTGGTGATCACCGACTGCCGGATGCCGGTGCTCGATGGCTTCGGTTTCACCCGCCTGCTGCGCGAACGCGAGGGCCGCAACGGCCAGCCGCGGCTGACCGTGCTGGCGCTGACCGCCAGCGTGCTGGATGACGATGCACGGCGCTGCCGCGAGGCCGGCATGGACGAAGTGCTGGCCAAGCCGCTGTCACTGGCCACGCTGCGCACCGCACTGCTGCGCTGGTTGCCGCAGGCGCAGGGACAGTCGTTCGAGGAGCCGCAGGCCGGGTCCGCCGCCGACGATGCTGGGACGCTGCCCGATCTGGACAGCCTGCAGCGGCGCTTCGGCTCACGTGCGGTGGCCGAGCAGCTGCGCGACAGCCTGTTGCAGGCCAGCGAGGGCGATCTTGCCGCCGTGCAGCGCGCGCTGCAGGCTGGAGATCGCGAGGCGGCCGCACTGCACCTGCATCGTCAGGCCGGTGGGTTGGGCGCGGTGGGAGCGACAGTGCTGGCCGGGCAGGCCAATGCGTTGGTGGAGCGTCTGCAGGATTCGGCGGAAGCCGATGTGGCGCCGTTGTTCGCGGCAGTGGCGGAATTTGTGGCCCGGCTGCAGCAACAGCTGCAGCGCCTGGCTCACTGAGCCGACTGCTGCTGCAGGTAGGCGATCACCAGCGCGCGGCGTTCGGCGCTGGGGAAGGCGTTGTACATGCGTGTGCCGGGCACCACGTGGGTGGGCGACTGCAGGAACGCATCCAGGGTCTGCGCGGTCCAGGTGATATCGGCGCGGCGCATGCCGTCGGAATAGCCATAGTCCGGCAGGCTGCCAGCGCGGCGGCCGATCACGCCGTGCAGATTGGGTCCGAAGCGGTGGATGCCACCAGGTTGCACGGTGTGGCAGCCGGCGCACAGCTCGAACGCGCGCTGCATGGCCTGCTGCTGCGCCTGTTCCGGCGTGGCCGGTGCCGCAGGCGGGCGCTGGCAGGCCGTGGCCGCCAGGGTCAAAGCAATGGTGATGAGCAGGCGGAAAGCACGCATGGGCGGGCAGGATAGCGACGCAGCGGGGCAGGTGGGCTGCGACACGCGGTCGCAGCCCGGAGCAATCACATGCCCGAATAGTTCGGGCCGCCACCGCCCTGCGGGGTCACCCAGACGATGTTCTGGGTCGGGTCCTTGATGTCGCAGGTCTTGCAGTGCACGCAGTTCTGCGCGTTGATCTGCAGGCGCGCGTTATCGGCTTCACCGACGAACTCGTACACACCCGCCGGGCAGTAGCGGGCTTCCGGGCCGGCGTACTCGGCCAGGTTCACCTTCACCGGAATGCTGGGGTCCTTCAGCGTCAGGTGGCTGGGCTGGTTCTCGTCGTGGTTGGTGCTGCTGAGGAACACCGAGCTGAGACGGTCGAAGGTCAGCACGCCATCCGGCTTCGGGTAGGCGATGCGGGTGTGCTTGGCCGCCGGCTCCAGGCAGACGTGATCCGGCTGCGTGCGGTGCAGGGTCCACGGCGGATTGCGCACGCCCAGCTTCGGCAGCAGCCACTGCTCCACGCCGGTCATCAGCGTGGCCACGGTCTGGCCCTTCTTGAACCACTGCTTGAAGTTCTTGGCCTGCTGCAGCTCGGTGAACAGCCAGCTGGCTTCGAAGGCCTTTGGATAGGCGCTCAGTTCGTCGTGCTGGCGGTCGGCGGCCAGCGCGTCGAACGCGGCATCGGCGCACAGCATGCCGGTCTTGATCGCGGCATGGCTGCCCTTGATGCGGCTGGCGTTGAGGTAGCCGGCCTCGCAGCCGACCAGCGCGCCACCGGGGAACACGGTCTTGGGCAGCGACAGCAGGCCACCGGCGGTGATCGCACGCGCGCCGTAACCGATGCGGGTGCCACCCTCCAGGTGCTTGCGGATGGACGGATGGGTCTTGAAGCGCTGGAACTCTTCGAACGGGCTCAGCCACGGGTTCCTGTAGTCCAGGCCAACCACATAACCGATGGCGACCTTGCCGCCGTCGGCGTGGTACAGAAACGCGCCGCCATAGGTGTCGCTGTCCAGCGGCCAACCGGCGGCGTGCACCACCAGGCCCGGCTCATGCTTGGCCGGGTCGATCTGCCACAGTTCCTTGATGCCGATGCCGTAGGCCTGCGGGTCCTTGCCTTCATCGAGCTTGTAGCGCGCGATCAGCTGGCGGCCGAGGTGGCCGCGTGCGCCTTCGGCGAAGATCGTGTACTTGGCCTGCAGCGCCATGCCGCGTTCGAAGGCCGGGCCGATGCTGCCGTCCTTCTCGATGCCCATGTCGCCGGTGGCCACGCCGATCACTTCACCGTTGTCGCCGTACAGCACCTCGGCTGCGGCGAAGCCGGGGAAGATCGCCACTTCCAGCGCTTCGGCCTGCTGCGCCAGCCAGCGGGTCACTTCACCCAGGCTGATGATGTAGTTGCCTTCGTTGTGGAAGCACTCCGGCAGCAGCGCATTGGGCGTGCTGCGTGCGCCGGTTTCGCTGAGGAACAGGAATTCGTCGCGGGTGACCTTCTGCTTCAGCGGTGCGCCGCGCTCGGCCCAGTCCGGGAACAGTTCGGTCAGTGCGCGCGGATCCATCACGGCGCCGGACAGGACGTGCGCGCCCGGTTCGGAGCCCTTCTCCAGCACGCACACCGACAGGTCGCGGCCGGCTTCGATCGCGCGCTGGCGCAGGCGGATCGCGGTGGCCAGGCCGGCGGGGCCGGCGCCGACGATCACCACGTCGAACTCCATTACTTCACGCGGGGGCAGGGCGTTGGCTTCAGCGCTCATCGATTGCATGACTCGTGGGTAGGGCCGGCATCGGGGCCACCGGCGGTGCCTGGGAATCGCGCGTGCAGCCACGAGCGAAACGGTTGTTTGAATGTGTCAGGGTACCGGGCCGCGCGTGATCGAGCTAGATCGACGATGTTCACGTCATGATTGCTGCGGTGCAGCGTAATGCACGTGGCCGGGTAGGTGCCAACCTTGGTTGGCACATTGTTTCACCGCCCGGACCCGCTTCCGTGTGGACCAAGGTCCACACCTGCCAGACGCGATGCTTGCGGATGACCGACAATGGCCGGGTCCTGACTGCGCGTGAGTGCCATGGCTTTGCATCCGTACGATCTGTTCGATGTCCGTTCCCTGCTCAACGAGGAAGAGCGCGCGGTGCAGGAGAGCGTCGCCCGCTTCACCAACGAGCGCGTGCTGCCGATCATCGGCGATGCCTTCGACCAGGCCCGCTTCCCTTCAGAGCTGGTGCCGGAGATCGCCGCGCTGGGCCTGCTCGGTGCCACCCTGCCAGCCGAGTACGGCGGCGGCGACCTGGGTGCGGTCAGCTATGGCCTGATCTGCCAGGAGCTGGAGCGCGGTGATTCGGGCCTGCGCAGCTTCGTCTCGGTGCAGAGCTCGCTGTGCATGTACCCGATCTATGCCTACGGCAGCGAGGAACAGCGCCAGCAGTGGCTGCCGGCGATGGCGCGCGGTGAGCTGATCGGCTGCTTCGGCCTGACCGAGGCACACGGCGGTTCCGATCCGGCCAGCATGAAGACCCGCGCGGTGCGTGACGGCAGCGACTGGCGCATCAGCGGCAGCAAGATGTGGATCACCAGCGGCCCGGTGGCCGATCTGGCCATCGTCTGGGCGCAGACCGAAGACGGCATCCAGGGCTTCGTGCTGGAAAAGGGCATGGCCGGCTTCACCACGCAGGAGATCAAGCACAAGATGAGCCTGCGCGCATCGCTGACCGGCGCGCTGTTCTTCGACGACGTGCGCGTGCCCGACAGCCACCGCCTGCCGAACGTGAAGGGCCTCAAGGGACCGCTGGGTTGCCTGACCCAGGCCCGCTACGGCATCAGCTGGGGCCCGATCGGCGCTGCCATTGCCTGCCTGGATGAAGCGCTGGGCTATGCCAAGGAACGCGTGCTGTTCGGTCGCCCGCTGGCGGCCACGCAGAGCGCGCAGATCAAGCTGGCCGAAATGGCCCGCCGCATCACCACCGCGCAGCTGCTGGCGCTGCAGCTGGGCCGCCTGAAGGAAGCTGGCCAGCTGCAGCCGCAGCAGGTCAGCCTGGCCAAGTGGAACAACTGCCGCATGGCCATCGACATCGCCCGTGAGTGTCGCGATCTGCTGGGCGGGGCCGGCATCACCACCGAGCATGTAGCGATCCGGCATGCGCTGAACCTGGAATCGGTGATCACCTATGAAGGCACCGAGACCGTGCACCAGCTGGTGATCGGCCGCGAACTGACCGGCATCAACGCGTTCTAGGCGGTGCGGGGAACACCATCCACGCATGGCGTGGATCTGCTGCACATGGCACCTGCCACGGCCACCTGGGATGTGCTTTGGTAGGTGCCAACCTTGGTTGGCACATTCCTTCAGCGCGCGACCGGGCATCGGTGCGGACCAAGGTCCGCACCCACCAGAAGCGATCCACAGCCATCAGAGGTTCTCGGCGGCGGCCTGGATCTGCCTTTGGTAGGTGCCAACCTTGGTTGGCACATTCCTTCAGCGCACGACCGGGCATCGGTGCGGACCAAGGTCCGCACCCACCAGAAGCGATCCACAGCCATCAGAGGTTCTCGGCGGCGGCCTGGACCTGCCTTTGGTAGGTGCCAACCTTGGTTGGCACATTCCTTCAGCGCGCGACCGGGCATCGGTGCGGACCAGGGTCCGCACCCACCAGAAGCAGGTCCACACCCACCTGAGGCGGTTTACGCGCCGCCAGCAAACCCGTGCTGCCGCCACGCTTCGTACATCACCACCGCAACGGTGTTGGAAAGATTGAGGCTGCGGTTGTCCGGCCGCATCGGCAGGCGCAGGCGGCGGCCATCGGGCAAGGCATCGAGCACGTCCTGCGGCAGGCCGCGGCTTTCCGGGCCGAACAGGAAGGCATCACCATCTTCAAAGGCCACGCTGTCGTAGCGCACGCTGGCACGCGTACTCAGGGCAAACAAGCGCTTCGGTGCGATCCGCGCCAGCGCGGTGTCCAGGTCGGGGTGCACCTGCAGGCGCGAGTATTCGTGGTAGTCCAGGCCGGCGCGCTTGAGCTGCTTGTCTTCCAGTGCGAAGCCGAGCGGCTCGACCAGGTGCAGCTGCGCGCCGGTGTTGGCGCAGAGCCGGATCACATTGCCCGTGTTGGGCGGGATTTCCGGTTGGAACAGGATCACGTGGAACTGGGGCGCGGCATTCATCGGCGCAGTGTACCTGCGACGACCGCCGCCTTTACGGCGCACGCCCTGCGCTGGGCAGGGCGGCACCGCTTACGGGCGCAGCAGGACCTGGGCGGTTTCGGTGGCCAGAGCCTGCAGGTCGGCGGCGCTCGGGCGCACCTGCAGGGCCGGCAGGTTGACGATGACCGAGTTGGCGACGTTGGTGGCGGCAGCAGCCAGGGTGGCGGCGTAGCGCTGGGCTTCCATTTCGGCGGCCAGGGCGACGCGCTGTTCCAGGCTCGGGCGCACTTCCACCGAGGCCAGGGTGGTGATCGGCATCGCGGCAGCAACCGGGGCGGCAACGTAGCCGTTGCGCTCGGCCAGCTGGTCGGCGCTCGGGCGCACTTCCACGGTGGCCAGGGTCGGGATGCCGCTGGCCTGTTCCCAGGCCTGCTGGGCCAGCTGGTCGGCGGCCGGGCGGACCTGCACGGTGGCCAGGGTCGGGATGGATTCGGAGGCCTGCACCGACGAAACAACCGCGGTGCCGGCGATCAGGGCGATGGCGATGGCAATGGTCTTGGCGTTCATGACGGGGCCTGTTTAGTGTTGGTGATCAGTGGTGTGGTAGTAAGGTAGTACACCGATTCTGGGCTTGCAAGGAAAATTTTCGGTTTCCTGCATGTGTTCAGTCTTCAGTCAGCTTTCATCTGAAGCCCTTCCTGGCGCAGGAAGTACCAAGCAATCCCCGTGCCAACTTTTAGTTGTTGATTTGCAAGAGTTTTTGTTTGGTCGAGAAGTGTCCGGTAGGCGGACACCTGTCCATTCGATGTGCTGCGGACACTGTCCGGACGGTCCTGGCGGGCGCTTGTGACCGGTCAGGCAGCGCAGATCGGCGCTGCGGATGGGGCACAGGGGCAAACACCCCCAGTGACTGCTGGCCGATTCCTGCCGCTGCGTGCGCAGGCTAGGATCGGGGTTCACCTATGTGACCAAGGATCCGGATATGTCTCTCGCCCTTCGCCCGCGCGCTGCACTGCTGGCCGTCGCCCTCAGCACCGCCCTGGGCACGCTTGTGCCTTCCCATGCGCTGGCGGCCAAGCCGGCCGCACCGGCCAAGGTCGATATCCCGTATGAGCAGTTCACCCTGCCCAACGGCCTGCGCGTGATCGTGCATACCGATCGCAAGGCGCCGATCGTCGCCGTCAACGTCTGGTACCACGTGGGCAGCAAGGACGAACCGGCCGGCCGTACCGGCTTCGCGCACCTGTTCGAACACCTGATGTTCCAGGGCAGCGAAAACCACGACGGCGAATTCTTCGAACCGTTCAAGCAGGTCGGTGCCACCAACCAGAACGGCACCACCAATACCGACCGCACCAACTACTTCGAGAACGTGCCCACCACCGCGCTGGACATGGCGCTGTGGATGGAGTCGGACCGCATGGGCCATCTGGTCGGTGCGATCGACCAGGCGGCGCTGGACGAGCAGCGTGGCGTGGTGCAGAACGAGAAGCGCCAGGGCGAGAACCAGCCCTACGGTCAGGCCTGGGACCAGCTCAACAAGGCGCTGTACCCGGTAGGCCACCCGTATCACCACGGCGTGATCGGTTCGATGAACGATCTGAACGCGGCGTCGCTGGATGACGTGAAGACCTGGTTCCGCACCTGGTACGGCCCGAACAATGCGGTGCTGGTGCTGGCCGGCGACATCGACCTGGCCACTGCCAAGGAAAAGGTCGGCAAGTACTTCGGCAGCATCCCGGCCGGCCCGACCATGGCGCAGCCGGCAGTGAACGTGGCCAAGCGCAACGCCGACACGCGCGAGACGATGACCGACAAGGTGCCGCAGGCGCGCATCTACCGCGCCTGGAACGTGCCGCAGGTCGGCACCACCGATGTCGATCAGCTGCAGCTGTTCGCGCAGGTCCTGGGCGGTGCCAAGTCCTCGCGCCTGAGCCAGCGCCTGCAGCACCAGGACAAGCTGGTGGACAGCATCGCCTCGGGCCTTTCGACCTCGCAGCTGGGTTCGAACTTCGTGATCATGGCGACGGTCAAGCAGGGCCAGGACCCGGCCAAGGTCGAGAAGATCATCGACGAGGAACTGGACCGCCTGATCAAGCAGGGTCCCACCGCGGCCGAGCTGGAGCGCGCCAAGACCGGTGCCCGCGCCGGCTTCATCCGCGGCATCGAGCGCATCGGCGGCTTCGGCGGCAAGGCCGACGCACTGGCCGAGTGCGCGGTGTTCACCGGCGACCCGGGCTGCTTCCGCACCTCGCTGGCCAACATCGAGAAGGCCAGTGCCGCTGATCTGAGCCGGCTGGGCGCGCAGTGGCTGGACAAGGGCAGCCACACCCTGGTGATCGCACCGGGTGAGCGTGTGGCGCTGAAGGAAGACCCGAGCCAGGCACCGAAGCCGTTCAACGTTCCCGCGGTGGACCCCAAGTACAGCTCCCTGCCGGAGCAGGTCGACCGCAAGGCCGGCGTGCCGCAGACCCGCGAGTTCCCGCAGCTGAAGTTCCCGGCGCTGCAGCGCGCCACGCTGAAGAACGGCACCCAGGTGATCCTGGCCGAACGCCACGAGATTCCGGTGGTGCAGTTCAGCTACCAGTTCCCGGGCGGCTTCAGCGCCGACCAGGGCCGCAAGCCGGGCACCGCCAACTTCACCATGAGCCTGATGACCGAAGGCGCCGGCAAGCTCGGCTCGCTGGCCTTCGCCGATGCTGCCGATGCGCTGGGCGCCAGCCTGGATGCCTCGGCCGGCCTGGACTCGATGAGCGTGGACCTGTCGGCACTGAAGGAAAACCTGGCACCGTCGCTGGCGCTGTACCGCGACCTGCTGCGCGAGCCGCGCTTCGAGCAGGGTGAGATCGACCGGGTCAAGGCGACCTGGATCGCCGGCATCCAGCAGGAGAAGGTCAACCCGGGTGCGGTGGCGATGCGCGTGCTGCCGCCACTGCTGTATGGCAAGGGCCACCCGTATGCCATTCCGTTCACCGGCAGTGGCGATGAGGCGGCGATCAGCGGCCTGACCCGCGAAGATCTGGTTGATTTCCACCACGACTGGCTGCGCCCGCAGAACGGCACCCTGATCGTGGTCGGTGATACCACGCTGGCGGAAATCGTGCCGCTGCTGGACAAGCAGCTGGGCGACTGGAAGGCTGCCGGCGATGCCCCGCAGGTGAAGGCGGCGACCGACGTCGCATTGCCGAAGGGCCCGCGTGTGTTCCTGATCGACCAGCCGGGCGCGGTGCAGGCCAACCTGTTCGCCGGCCAGGTGGTCGCGCCGTCCAGCGCCACCAGCTCGACCCGCTTCGATATCGCCAACGGCGTGATCGGTGGCGACTTCACCTCGCGCCTGAACATGAACCTGCGTGAGGACAAGCACTGGTCGTACGGTGCGCGCAGCAGCGCGATCAATTCGGTGGGCCAGCGCCCGTGGATGGCCAGCGCGCCGGTGCAGATCGACAAGACCGGCCCGGCGATGGCGGAAATGCGCAAGGAAATCGCCGCGTTCGCCGACGGCAGCAAGCCGGCCACCGCCGCCGAGGTCAACCGCATCCGCAACATCCAGACCCTGAGCCTGCCCGGTGCCTACGAGACCGCCAGCGCGGTGGCGTCGACCATCGGTTCGATCGTGCAGTTCAAGCGCCCGGATGACTACGTGCTGCGCCGCAAGGCCGAGATCGAGGCGATGACCCCGGCACAGGTGCAGCAGGCCGCCGCCGAGATCAAGCCGCAGGCGCTGACCTGGGTGGTGGTGGGTGACCTCAAGCAGACCGAAGCGGCCGTGCGCGCGCTGAACCTGGGCGAGGTGACGGTGATCGATGCCGAAGGCAACCCGGTCAAGAAGTAAGGCACTACCCGGCCCGCCATGGGGCGGGCCGGCTCCTCCGGTAGTGCCGGCCGCTGGCCGGCAACCTTGCCGTGGTAGTGCCGGCCGCTGCCTGGCAACTCCGTGACCCGAAGGCGGGGTCAGGACCCCCTGCGGGGGATCTGACCCCACCCACCGGCTACCCCCGATTCAGGCTGTTCAGGCAGAATCCCCCCATACCCTTCCAGGATCTGCCCATGCGCGTTCTGCTGCTTTCCTCCCTGCTGCTCACCGTCACCGCCTGTACCTGGGTGCCGATCGAACCGGCCGGCAAGGCGACCCGCGTGCTGCCGGCAGGCCCGGTTCCCGCTGGCTGCATCGCCAAGGGCGAGGTGGTGGTCACCGTGAAGAGCAAGGTCGGCTTCTACAACCGCAACCCGCTGCGTGTGCAGGAAGAGCTGGAAACCCTGGCCCGCAACGAGGCCCCGAGCGCCGGCGCCAACGCCGTACAGGCCGCCGCCGCTCCGGCCGATGGCAGCCAGCGCTTCGCCGCTTTCCAGTGCCCGCCGCGCTGAACGCTTCACCATACGGCCAAGCCTGAATTCGTAAAGATGCGGTGAAGGCCCCGGGGGTTATAGAATAGCGCCCCCTTTTGCCTGAGCCTTGGCGCTAACCTCGATGCTCTTCAAGAATGTCTCGATCGCCGGCCTGGCACACGTTGATGCGCCGCATACGCTGACGACCAAGGAAATCAACGAGCGGCTGCAGCCGACGTTGGATCGCCTCGGTATCCGCACCGACGTGCTCGGCGATATCGCCGGCATCCATGCCCGCCGCCTGTGGGACAACGGCGTGCTTGCGTCCGATGCCGCCACCATGGCCGGCCGCAAGGCGCTGGAAGACGCGGGCATCGATGCGACGCAGGTCGGCCTGCTGGTCAACACCTCGGTCAGCCGCGACTACCTGGAGCCGTCCACGGCCTCCATCGTGTCGGGCAACCTCGGCGTCAGCGACGAGTGCATGACCTTCGACGTCGCCAATGCCTGCCTGGCCTTCATCAACGGCATGGATATCGCGGCGCGCATGATCGAGCGCGGCGACATCGACTACGCGCTGGTGGTGGATGGCGAGACCGCCAACCTGGTGTACGAGAAGACCCTGGAGCGCATGACCGCCCCGGACGTCACCGCCGACGATTTCCGCAACGAGCTGGCCGCCCTGACCACGGGTTCGGGCGCCGCCGCGATGGTGATGGCGCGCTCGGAACTGGTGCCGGATGCGCCGCGCTACAAGGGTGGCGTGACCCGCTCGGCCACCGAGTGGAACCAGCTGTGCCTGGGCAACCTGGACCGCATGGTCACCGACACCCGCCTGCTGCTGATCGAAGGCATCAAGCTGGCGCAGAAGACCTTCAGCGCCGCCAAGATCGCACTCGGCTGGGCTGTGGAAGAACTGGACCAGTTCGTGATCCACCAGGTCAGCCAGCCGCACACCGCCGCGTTCATCAAGAACTTCGGCATCGACCCGAAGAAGGTCATGACCATCTTCGGCGAGCACGGCAACATCGGCCCGGCCTCGGTGCCGATCGTGCTGAGCAAGCTCAAGCAGCTGGGCAAGCTGAAGAAGGGCGATCGCATCGCGCTTCTGGGCATTGGCTCGGGCCTGAACTGCTCGATGGCTGAAGTGGTCTGGTAACAAAGTCACCGCTGACCTGCTGCGCGATTGCCTCGCCAATCGCTCGCGACGGACAGCGATGATCTTCCAAGTGTCCAAGGGCCGGTTCTACCGGCCCTTTCTACAGGTGCGATCCGATGTCCCAGCTTCCCGGTTACCCCGCCCACCCGCAGCGCTTCGAGGTACGCCCCGGCCTGTCGATGAACTATCTCGACGAAGGCCCGCGCGATGGCGAAGTGGTGGTGATGGTGCACGGCAACCCGTCGTGGAGCTATTACTGGCGCACGCTGGTCGCCGGCCTGTCGGACACGTACCGCTGCATCGTGCCGGACCACATCGGCATGGGCCTGTCGGACAAGCCCGATGACAGCCGCTACGAGTACACGCTGCAGTCGCGCGTTGACGACCTCGATGCGCTGCTCAAGCATCTGGGCATAACCGGCCCGGTGACCCTGGCGGTGCACGACTGGGGCGGCATGATCGGTTTCGGCTGGGCGCTGTCGCACCACGACCAGGTCAAGCGCCTGGTGGTGCTCAATACCGCTGCATTCCCGATGCCGGCGGCGAAGAAGATGCCGTGGCAGATCGCGCTGGGCCGCCACTGGAAGATCGGCGAGTGGATCATCCGCACCTTCAACGCGTTCTCCTCCGGTGCCTCGTGGCTGGGCGTGGAGCGGAAGATGCCGGCCGACGTGCGCCGCGCCTACGTGTCGCCGTACAACAGCTGGGCCAACCGCATCAGCACCATCCGCTTCATGCAGGACATCCCGCTGTCGCCGGCCGACAAGGCGTGGTCGCTGCTGGAGCATGCCGGCAAGGCGCTGCCGTCGTTCGCCGACCGGCCGGCCTTCCTCGGCTGGGGCCTGCGCGACTTCGTGTTCGACCACCACTTCCTGAAGGGCTTCCAGGCCGCGCTGCCGCAGGCCCAGGTACATGCGTTCGAGGACGCCGGCCACTACGTGCTGGAAGACAAGCACGAAGTGCTGGTGCCGGAAATCCGCGCGTTCCTGGACAAGAACCCGATCTGAGGTGTGCCGACCAACGGTCGGCACCCACCGGAAGAGGAAATGGGTAGGTGCCGACCGTTGGTCGGCACACCCGAAGGGTTCATGAGGTTGCCGGCCAGCGGCCGGCACTACCACTACGCCGCGATCGGCGCCTGCGGTGACGGGCTGTTGCCGTTGTCGTCCGGGTGGTCGTCGTCGTTGCCCGCTTCGTCGCGCCAGCGCCAGTCGGCCAGGGTCAACGGATCCAGGCCATAGGCAATGCGCGCCTTGTCGCACTGCGGGCTGGCCTTGCCGTACTCCCACGATGCATCCACCTCACGGCACACGCTGGGCCGGTTGGGGTGGATGGTGCAGCGTGAATACACGCCGATCTGCGCATCCAGCGCCACGCAGCGCACCGGCTTGGAGTGGGTGCCGCGCATGCACAGGCGATGCGGGTCCAGCACCTCGGTCAGCTGGTGCGGTACGCCGCCGGGGGTGACCTCGTCCGATTCCATCCAGTGGAAGGCCACGCGGTATTGGGTGCAGCAGGCGCCACAGGTCATGCAGGGATGTTGCATGGGCAAGCCGCCTCGGGCGGCAGTCGGAATCAGGAACGAGGGTGCGGATTTTCCACGAAGTTGGCCGCCGCGCAAGAAATTCCGTAAGCGGCGACAATGAACGGATGAACCGACCCTGCAATATTGCCGCCCGTTTGCCTGAACTGGCGCGTGAACGGCCCGACCAGATCGCCATCCGCTGCCCGGGCCGCCGTGGCGCCGGCAACGGCATGGCCGCCTACGACGTGACGCTGGATTACCGCCAGCTGGACGCCCGCAGCGACGCCATGGCGGCTGGCCTGGCCGGCTACGGGATCGGTCGCGGGGTGCGCACGGTGGTGATGGTGCGGCCGTCGCCGGAGTTCTTCCTGTTGATGTTTGCCCTGTTCAAACTGGGTGCGGTGCCGGTGCTGGTCGACCCGGGCATCGACAAACGCGCACTGAAGCAGTGCCTGGACGAGGCGCAGCCGGAGGCCTTCATCGGCGTTCCGCTGGCACACGTGGCGCGGTTGGTGCTGCGCTGGGCGCCCTCGGCGATCCGCCTGGTCACCGTCGGCCGCCGCCTCGGCTGGGGCGGGACCACGCTGGCCGCGCTGGAGCGCGCCGGTGCCAACGGGGGGGCGATGCTGGCCGCCACCGATGGCGAGGACATGGCCGCGATCCTGTTCACCAGCGGCTCCACCGGCGTGCCCAAGGGCGTGGTCTACCGCCACCGTCATTTCGTCGGCCAGATCCAGCTGCTGGGCAGTGCCTTTGGCATGGAAGCGGGCGGGGTGGACCTGCCGACCTTCCCGCCGTTTGCCTTGTTCGACCCGGCGCTGGGCCTGACCTCGGTGATCCCGGACATGGACCCGACCCGGCCGGCACAGGCCGACCCGGCACGCCTGCATGACGCCATCCAGCGCTTCGGCGTGACCCAGCTGTTTGGCTCGCCTGCGCTGATGCGGGTGCTGGCCCGTCACGGCCGGCCGTTGCCGACGGTGACCCGGGTGACCTCGGCCGGTGCGCCGGTGCCGCCGGATGTGGTCGCCACCATCCGCAGCCTGTTGCCGGCCGATGCGCAGTTCTGGACCCCGTACGGCGCCACCGAGTGCCTGCCGGTGGCGGTGGTGGAAGGCCGCGAGCTGGAGCGCACCCGTGCCGCCACCGAGGCCGGTGCCGGTACCTGCGTGGGCAGCGTGGTTGAACCGAATGAGGTGCGCATCATCGGCATCGATGACGGACCGTTGGCCGACTGGTCGCAGGCGCGCGTGCTGGCCACCGGCGAGGTGGGCGAGATCACCGTGGCCGGACCGACCGCTACCGACAGTTACTTCAACCGCCCGCAGGCCACCGCGGCGGCGAAGATCCGCGAGACCCTGGCCGATGGCAGCACGCGCGTGGTGCACCGCATGGGTGACGTGGGCTACTTCGATGCGCAGGGCCGCCTGTGGTTCTGCGGCCGCAAGACCCATCGCGTGGAAACCGCACGGGGGCCGCTGTACACCGAACAGGTGGAGCCGGTGTTCAATACCGTGCCCGGGGTGGCGCGCACGGCGCTGGTCGGTGTTGGTCCGGCGGGAGCACAGGTGCCGGTGCTGTGCGTGGAGCTGCAGCGTGGCCAGTCAGACAGCCCGGCGCTGCAGGAGGCGCTGCGTGCGCACGCCGC
Organism: Stenotrophomonas sp. 96582_Sma; assembly: GCF_056480905.1. Lineage (NCBI taxonomy): Bacteria > Pseudomonadati > Pseudomonadota > Gammaproteobacteria > Lysobacterales > Lysobacteraceae > Stenotrophomonas > Stenotrophomonas sp. 96582_Sma. The sequence goes on from NZ_CM151122.1 coordinate 176,239, forward strand.
AGCCCGCGCACCGGAGGCCGGCCTGCAGCACTTCCTGGTGCATCCGGCGTTCCCCGTCGATATCCGTCACAACGCCAAGATCGGCCGCGAGAAGCTCGCCGTCTGGGCCAGCGCCGAACTGGAGAAGCGCGCATGAAGATCCTGGTCACCGGTGGTGGTGGTTTCCTTGGCCAGGCGCTGTGCCGTGGGCTGGTCGAACGTGGCCACCAGGTGCTGGCGTTCAACCGCAGCCACTACCCGGAACTGCAGGCCATGGGCGTGGGCCAGATCCGCGGCGATCTGGCCGATGCGCAGGCGGTGCTGCATGCAGTGGCCGGCGTCGATGCGGTATTTCACAACGGCGCCAAGGCCGGCGCCTGGGGCAGCTATGACAGCTACCACCAGGCCAACGTGGTCGGCACCGACAACGTGATCGCCGCCTGCCGCGCGCACGGCATCAGCCGGCTGGTCTACACCTCCACGCCCAGCGTGACCCACCGCGCGACCCACCCGGTGGAAGGCCTGGGGGCTGATGAGGTGCCGTACGGCGAGGACTTCCAGGCGCCGTATGCGGCGACCAAGGCGATTGCCGAACAGCGCGTGCTGGCCGCCAACGATGCCACGCTGGCGACGGTGGCACTGCGCCCGCGCCTGATCTGGGGCCCGGGCGATCAGCAACTGGTGCCACGCCTGGCAGAACGTGCGCGGCAGGGCCGCCTGCGTCTGGTGGGCGATGGCAACAACAAGGTGGATACCACTTACATCGACAACGCCGCGCTCGCGCATTTCCTCGCCTTCGAAGCGTTGGCACCGGGTGCCGCGTGTGCGGGCAAGGCCTACTTCATTTCCAACGGCGAACCGCTGCCCATGCGCGAGCTGGTCAACAAGCTGCTGGCCGCGGTTGGCGCGCCGACGGTGGACAAGGCGATCAGCTTCAAGACCGCCTATCGCATCGGTGCGGTCTGCGAGCGGCTGTGGCCGCTGCTGCGCCTGCGTGGCGAGCCGCCGCTGACCCGCTTCCTGGCCGAGCAGCTGTGCACGCCGCACTGGTACAGCATGGAGCCGGCGCGCCGTGACTTCGGCTACGTGCCGCAGGTCAGCATTGAAGAAGGGCTGCGCAGGCTGAAGGCTTCATCTGCCGCATAGGTCGCCATCACTGGTTGCACACCGCCAGATCGGGAGGATGGACCCACGCCATCCAACGGCCCGGACATCTGCGAGGAGCACCATGCTGCATTACGCCGTTATTTTCTTCGTCATCGCCATCATCGCTGCCGTGCTCGGCTTCTCCGGCATCGCCGGTGCCGCCAGCAACATCGCCTGGATCCTGTTCGTTGTGTTCCTGGTACTGGCAGTGATTTCGATGTTCCGCAAGCGCGGCTAGAAGACCGCTGGGTAGTGCCGGCCGCTGGCCGGCACTGTTCTTTCCGGTGGGTGCCGACCGTCGGTCGGCACGCATCTTTGTAGAGTCGAGCCATGCTCGACTCATGAAAAGCAGTCGAGCATGGCTCGACTCTACAGAGAGCGCCTCTACACGGCGCTGTGCAATCCGCGATCGGCTTCATGGCGCTCCAGCGCCAGTTCGATCAGGCGCGTGATCAGCGTGGTGTAGTCCACACCGCTGGCGCCCCACAGCTTCGGGTACATGCTGATGCGGGTGAAGCCCGGCAGGGTGTTGACCTCGTTGATGACGATGTCGCCGCCTGCGGTGAGGAACACATCCACACGCGCCATGCCCGCACACTCCAGCGCCTGGTAGGCCTGCAGCGCGATCTGCTGGATACGCGCCTGGGTTGCGGCATCGATATCCGCTGGCACCACCACCTCGGCGCCATCCTCGTTGATGTACTTGGTGTCGTAGGCGTAGAACTCGTCGTGCACCACCACCTCGCCGCACAGGCTGGCCTGCGGCTGTTCGTTGCCCAGCACCGCGCACTCGATCTCACGGCCGACCACCGCCGATTCGACCAGCACCTTGTGGTCATAGCGCAGCGCCAATGCAAGTGCCTCGGCGAAGCCCGCCGCATCCTTGACCTTGCTCACACCCACGGACGAACCCTGGTTGGCCGGCTTCACGAACAACGGCAGGCCGAGCTGCGCGATCACCGCATCGACATCAACGTCAGCGGCCTGGTGACGTCGGATGCACAGCCACGGCGCCACCTGCAGGCCAGCGTCGCGCAACAGGCGCTTGGTCACGTCCTTGTCCATCGCCACCGCCGAGCCCAGCACCGGCGAACCGACGAAGGGCAGGTTCGCCATGCGCAGCAGCCCCTGCAGCGCACCGTCCTCGCCCAGCGGCCCGTGCACGATCGGCAGCACCACATCGATCTGGCCCAGCGCGCTGGCCGCATCGGACGGCTGCAGCTGTGCCTGCTCAGCACCCGGGCGTACCGCCAGCGACGTGCCGGACCGATGCAGCGCGATGCGCGACGGATCATCGGCATTGATCAGGAAGGTATCCGGCTGGCTCAGATGCCATTGGCCCTGCTTGTCGATACCGACCAGCACCGGCTCGAAGCGCTCGCGATCAAGCGCATCGAGGATGTTCTTCGCCGACTGCAGCGAAACTTCGTGCTCGGAGGACTTGCCCCCGAAGATGATGCCGACCCGGGTCCGTGCCATGGTGTTGCGATGTCCTGTGCGTTGCGTGGCCGTACAGCATGAACCTTCCATTGCCGCACAGGTGAGGCATAGATGAACCGCCTGACGGTCGGCTCGAGTAGCGGCCAACCCTGGTTGGCACCCCCGGAAATCCAGCGCCGACCAAGGTCGGCATCCACCAACGCGAGATGCCATCAGCATTGGGGTCAGAGCCCGTTGCGCAGCAACGGGATCCGACCCCGGATAGCCTGACAGATCGCAGGAACCTGTCGAAGGTGGGGTGGGTCCGGTTGCGGGGGCGTGAGCCGCATGGGCCCGAGGCATGCCTCGGGCGGGTTGGGCAGGACGCCCAACCCCGGTCTTGCCGTGTGCGCAGGACAGCGCACACGAGCAAGCGGCGACCGAGCTTACAGGGATGTACTTGCAGCGGCCCCCGCAACCGAACCCACCCCGCCTCTCCACAGGAAGCCAGCCTTTGATGTTGCTCTGGCAGTCGCCTCTGCGGGTGCCGGGCGGCAGCCCGGCCCAAGCCCCCCACCCACGCAGGTAGAATGCGCACATGGCTCTCTCCCTGCTCAAGTCCCTCAAGCCGGTCGCTGGCCGCGCCCTGCAGATCGCCCTGAACCGCGCGCTGGCGCTGGATCCGGATACCCGCCATGCACTGGCCAGCCTCGACGGCCGGCACATCGACCTGACCCTGGAAGCGCCGTCGCTGGCCATGCGCATCAGCGTCGACGGTGATGCACTGCGGGTCGGCCCGGTGGACGCGCAGGAAGCCGACCTGGCCGTGCGCAGCAGCCTGGCCGGCGTGCTGGCGCAGCTGCCGCTGCTGGCCAACGCACGGCGCGGCGACAACAACGGCAAGGGTCGCGTGCGCGTGGCCGGTGATGCCGAACTGGCGCGTCGCCTGCAGCAGCTGGCCAAGGGCTTCGACCCGGACTGGCAGCAGCCCTTCGTCAGCGTGTTCGGCGAGGTGCTGGGCGTGCAGGTGGCCAACACCCTGCGCGGTGCCCTTCAGCACGCGCGCCAGGGCGCGATCGACCTGGCCCACAGCGCCGCCGAGTTCATCACCGAGGAATCGCGTGACGTGGTGCCGCGCGCCGAGCTGGATGCCTTCCACGACGATGTGGACGTGCTGCGCGACGACGTCGAACGCCTCGGTGCACGTGTGCAGCGTCTGCGGGGTGCCGCATGAAGGCCGTGCTGCGTGCCAGCCGCATCGGCCGGGTGATCCTGCGTTACCGCCTCGACGACCTGTTGCAGGGCACTCCCGCCGAGCGCTGGCTGCGCCTGGCCAAGCCGTTCGTGCCGCGCGCCTCGGCCGACATCGCCGCTCAGTCGCGCGGTGCACGCCTGCGTCTGGCGCTGCAGGATCTGGGCCCGATCTTCGTCAAGTTCGGCCAGATCCTGTCCACCCGCCGCGACCTGGTGCCGCCGGATGTGGCCAATGAACTGACCCTGCTGCAGGACCGGGTCAAGCCGTTCGATGGTGAGACCGCGCGTCGCATCGTCGAGGAAGCGCTGGGCCTGCCGGTCAGCGAGGCCTTCGCCAGCTTCGATACCGAACCGCTGGCCTCGGCCTCGATCGCGCAGGTGCACGCAGCCACGCTGGCCGATGGCCGCCAGGTGGTGGTCAAGGTGCTGCGCCCGGGCATCGAGAAGCAGATCGACGCCGATATCGCGTTGCTCAATTCGCTGGCTGCCCTGGTCGAGCGCACCCACCCGCGCGCCGACAAGATCCGCCCGCGCGAAGTGGTGGCCGAAGTCGAGAACACCCTGGCTGCCGAGCTGGACCTGCAGCGCGAAGGCGCCAATGCCAGCGTGCTGCGCCGCTTCTGGGAAAACAGCGCCGATCTGTACGTGCCGGAAGTGATCTGGAGCCACACCGCCGAGCGGGCACTGACCCTGGAACGCGTGTGGGGCATCCCGTCCGATGACATCGTCGCACTGGACAAGGCCGGCATCGACCGCAAGGCGCTGGCCGCCAAGGGCGTGCGGGTGTTCTACACCCAGGTGTTCCGCGACAACTTCTTCCACGCCGATGCGCACGCCGGCAACATCTGGGTCGACACCGATCCGGCGCGCCGCGCCAACCCGCGTTTCATCGCGCTGGACTTCGGCATCATGGGCCAGCTCTCGCAGGAAGATCAGTACTACCTGGCCGAGAACTTCATGGCCATCTTCAACCGCGATTACCGCCGCATCGCCGAACTGCACGTGCAGGCGCGCTGGATGCCGGACAACGTGCGCATCGATGACCTCGAGGCCGCCGTGCGTTCGGTGTGCGAGCCGTACTTCACCCGGCCGCTGTCGCAGATCTCGCTGGCCGAAGTGCTGATGAAGCTGTTCCGCGTGGCCCAGCGTTACCAGTTGACCCTGCAGCCGCAGCTGATCCTGCTGCAGAAGACCCTGCTGAACATCGAAGGCGTCGGCCGCCAGCTCGACCCGCAGATCGACATCTGGGCGGTGGCCAAGCCGGTGCTGGCGAAGATCCTGCGCGAGCGTTACAGCCCGCGCCGGGTGGTACGCGAGATCGGCAAGCGCCTGCCGGAAATCATGACCCATGCGCCGGACATGCCGCGCCTGGTGCACGCCTGGCTGACCCAGCAGGTGGAAGGCCGCCACGAACTGTCGATGCGTTCGCGCGACCTGGCCGCACTGGATGCCAGCGTGCAGCGCCTGCAGAAGCATGCGGTCGGCGCGATCACCGGTGTCGGCCTGCTGGCCATCGCTGCACTGATGTATGTGCTGCAGCCGCCGGGCTGGTACTGGGGCGACGTGCCGGCGTGGAGCTGGCTGTCCGGTGCGGTCGGCGCAGTGGCGCTGCTGCGCGCGTGGTGGAAGTAGGCCCCATGCTGCAGGCACTCAAGGACGAACTGATCCGCTTCGGCGCCGACAACGACGCACGCGAAAGCGAGCGCGGCCGACGCATGCTCAACATCACGCCCGACACCGGTGAATTCCTGTCGGTGCTGGTGCGCTTCGGCAACGCTCGCCGGGTGCTGGAAATCGGTACGTCCAACGGCTATTCCACGCTGTGGCTGGCCGAGGCAACCGCCGCCATCGACGGCCACGTGACCACGCTGGAATACGCCGAGAACAAGGTGGCGATGGCGCGTGATACCTTCGCGCGCAGTGGTCTGGCCGATCGCATCACGCTGGTCCACGACGATGCCGGGCTCTGGCTGGCGCAGGCCGCCGATGCCTGCATCGACCTGCTGTTCCTCGATTCGGACCGCGGGCAGTACGCCGGCTGGTGGCCGCAGCTGCGTCGCGTGCTGCGCCCGGGTGGCCTGCTGGTGGTGGACAACGCCACCTCGCATGCGGAAGAGATGCAACCGCTGCGTGCGCTGCTGGACGCTGATCCGGACTTCAGCACCAGCCTGGTGCCGGTGGGCAATGGCGAGCTGCTGGCCGTGCGCAGCGCCTGACCGCTCTACAGGTAGGTGCCAACCTTGGTTGGCACGCTGTTGCCGGCCGCTGGTCGGCAACCGCAGCCATCCGACTGCCCGGAGACAGCCGGCCAGCGGCCGGCTCTACCCCATTCAGTGCCCAGCCCCGATAATCCTGCCGTGAGCACCGAACCCGATACCCTCGCCGCGGTCGAGACCGACACCGCGCCCCTGCAGCTGCTGCACCTGGATGAGCGCCTGGCCGTGGTCAACAAGCCTGCCGGGCTGATGGTCCACGACAGCAAGCTGGCCCGTGGCGAAGACGACTTCCTGGCCGACCGCCTGCGCGAGCAGCTGGGCCGCCCGATCTTCCTCGTGCATCGCCTGGACCGGGCCACCAGTGGCTGCCTGCTGCTGGCCTTCGACCGCGATACCGCCAGTGCGCTGGGCAAGGCCCTGATGGGCGGCGAAGTGCTGAAGGACTACCTGACGGTCTGCCGGGGCTGGCCGGCCGAGCTCGCCTGGCAGGTCGATCATGATCTGGACGGCGGCCCGGGCAAGCCGGTGAAAAAGCCGGCGATCACCGACTTCCAGCGCCTGGCCACCGGCGAGCTGTCGGTGCCGGTCGGTGAATTCACCAGCTCGCGCTACGCACTGCTGCGCTGCCAGCCGCAGACCGGACGCTTCCGGCAGATCCGCCGGCACCTCAAGCACCTCTCGCATCACATGATCGGCGACACCAGCCACGGCGATGGCCGCCACAACCGCATCTTCCGCATGCAGGGCGTGCACCGCATGCTGCTGCACGCCGAGCGCCTGCGCTTCCCGCATCCGGACGGTGGCACGGTGGACGTGCGTGCGCCGTTGGACGGCGGGTTCCAGAAGGCGCTGGACCTGTTCGGCTGGCAGGTGGATACCGATTGACGGTAGTGCCGGCCGCTGGCCGGCATCTGCGCGATTCCATATGTAATGGGGAGCCGGCCAGCGGCCGGCACTACCTCATTTCTTTTCCGGCTCGTTGACGATTGCTTCCAGATCCTTCTGCAGGTCCGCAAACAGCGGCTGCATGCGCGCCTGGATCGCGACCATCACGTTCTGCATCAGCGCCGGGGTCTTGTCCAGCAGGCTCTGGCCGGCCGCGCTCTCGTAGAACTCGGCCATCGCCAACACGTCTTCCTTGCTGAAGGTCTTTTTGTACAGGTCCACGTACATCGGCCGCAGCTGCTGCCAGGACAGGGCCTGGCGCAGGGTCTGGCTGGTCCGCGCCTGGATCCGCTTCAGCTGTTCCTGCTGCTGGGCATTGAGCTGGCGCTGTGCGGCTACCTGCTGGAACTGCTGCTGCTGCATCGCCTCGATCTGCGGCAGCATGGTGTCGATCATGCTCTGCGCGCGCGAGGCCGACAGCAGGCGGTTGATGTCGCCATCGGTCGGCGGCGCGGCCAGGGCCGGAACGCTGGCCACGGCCAGCGCCAGCAGCAGGGCGGCGCGGCGCAGCAGGGACGGCAGGGCGGGTACGGTGCGGGTCATGCGGGGCTTCCTGCAGTACATGGGACGGCCAGCATACCCGCAGCCAAGGCGAAGGCGGCGTGTTCGGTACCTGATCGGCGGCATACGGGGCGCGATGCCGCACTCCGGTGCGTGGCTGCCGCTACAATGCGCGGATGGGCAGTGGACCGGTCACCATCAGCGCGCAGCTTGAAATCCCCGACGGCGAGATCGTCGAGCGGTTCGTGCGTGCCAGTGGCGCCGGTGGCCAGAACGTCAACAAGGTCTCCACCGCGGTGGAACTGCGTTTCGATGTGGCCAACTCGCCCTCGTTGCCCGAACCGTTGCGCGCGCGCCTGCTGGCGCGGCGTGACCGGCGCATGACCGGCGAAGGCGTGCTGGTCATCGACGCGCAACGTTTCCGGACCCAGGATCGCAATCGCGAGGATGCGCGCGATCGGCTGGCGGCCTTCATCCAGGCCGGGCTGAGCGTGCCCAAGCCGCGCAAGGCCACCAAGCCGACCCTCGGGTCGAAACTGCGTCGTCTGGACGCCAAACGCGGGCGCGCGCAGATCAAGCGCGGGCGCTCATCACGTGACTGGGAGTGATTGCTTGAACAACCCGACTTCGTTGCTGCCGGCCGTGCCGCCGCAGATGCCGCAGGTCAAACCCAACGCCTTCCTGCGCTGGCTGGCGCGCTGCACCCTGCGCATGGGCGGCTGGAAGGTGACCGGTACCCTGCCTGACATCCCCAGGCTGGTCTTCATCATCGCCCCGCATTCGTCCAACTGGGACGGCCTGTGGGGCATGGCCGCGAAGATCGCGCTGGGCATGAAGGTGAAGGTGCTGGGCAAGGCATCGCTGTTCTGGTGGCCGCTCGGCCCGCTGCTGCACAAGCTGGGCGTGATCCCGCTGGACCGCAGCTCGCCGCAGGGCACCGTCGGCCAGGCCGTGGACCTGCTGCGCAACAACGAGAAGATGTGGTTCGCCATCACGCCCGAGGGCACCCGCAAGGCCGTGAAGGACTGGAAGGCCGGCTTCCTGAAGATCGCGCGGATGGCCGACGTGCCGATCCTGGCCGCGTATTTCCACTACCCGGAGAAGACCATCGGCATCGGCCCGCTGTTCACGCCGACCGGCGATGACGCCGCCGACATGGCCGCCATCCGCGAGTTCTACCGGCCCTGGATCGGCAAGACCCGCGGTACGGTCTGAGCCGGCCGCAGGCCGCCGCATAGACGCCACGTCCGGCACATGCCGGGCGAGCGCGACAGGAGTAGGGTGGACGGCTGGTATCCCGTACCGTCTGCCCAAGGAGTGTTTTACATGTCGCGTACCGTAGTCCTGGCCGCCGCCATCAGCCTGGCGCTGGCGGCCTGTTCCGGCAAGGAGTCCACCCCCGTGTCCGATGCCCAGAAAGCCCCGGCCCAGCAGCCGGCCGAAGCCTCCACCAATCCGCTGCTGAGCGCCAGCACGCTGCCGTTCCAGGCGCCGCAGTTCGACAAGATCAAGGACAGCGACTACCTGCCGGCGTTCGAAGAAGGCATGCGCCAGCACCTGGCCGACGTGCGCAAGATCGCTGACAGCAGCGAGCCGGCCACCTTCGACAACACCATCGTGGCGATGGAGCGCAGCGGCGAGACGCTGAATCGCGTGTCGCGCATCTTCTTCGGCCTGGTCCAGGCCGATACCAACGATGCGCGCCAGAAGATCCAGGAAGACGTGGCGCCGAAGCTGGCCGCGCACCAGGACGAGATCAACCTCGATCCGAAGCTGTTCGCGCGCGTGAAGTCGCTGTACGACCAGCGTGACACGCTGGAGCTGGACCCGGTGCAGAAGCGCTTGGTCGAGCACTACTACGACGGTCTGGTGCGCGCCGGTGCGCAGCTGTCCGACGCCGACAAGGCGAGCCTGCGCAAGCTCAACGTGGAAGAAACCACCCTTTCCACCCAGTTCCACACCCGTCTGGTGGCCGCCACCGCCGCAGCGGCCGTCGTGGTCGACGACAAGGCCAAGCTGGCCGGCCTGGACGAGAATGCGATCAACAACGCTGCCAACGCCGCCAAGGAGCGCAAGCTGGATGGCAAGTTCCTGCTGCCGTTGCAGAACACCACCCAGCAGCCGGTGCTCGGCTCGCTGAGCGACCGCGACCAGCGCGCCGCCGTGCTGAAGGCTTCGGAAACCCGCGCCGAGCGCGGCGATGCCAACGATACCCGGCAGACCGTACAGCGCCTGGCCCAGCTGCGCGCGCAGAAGGCCAAGCTGCTCGGCTTCGACACCTTCGCCGACTACCAGCTGGGCGACCAGATGGCCAAGACCCCGGCCGCCGCGCTCAAGCTGCTGACCGACACCGTGCCGGCCGCCACCGCCAAGGCGCGCGCCGAGGCCGGCGAGATCCAGAAGGTGATCGACGCGCAGAAGGGTGGTTTCCAGGTCGCTGCCTCGGACTGGGACTTCTACGCCGAGCAGGTGCGCAAGGCCAAGTACGATCTGGACGAGTCGCAGATCAAGCCGTACTTCGAACTGGACAACGTGCTGCAGAACGGCGTCTTCTACGCCGCCACCCAGCTGTACGGCATCACCTTCAAGCCGCGTACCGACATTCCGACCTACAACCCGGACATGAAGGTGTATGAAGTGTTCGACAAGGACGGCACCTCGCTGGCCCTGTTCTACACCGACTACTTCAAGCGTGACAGCAAGTCCGGCGGCGCCTGGATGGACGTGTTCGTCGAGCAGGACGGCCTGACCGGTGCCAAGCCGGTGGTCTACAACGTCTGCAACTTCACCAAGCCGGCCGCCGGCCAGCCTGCGCTGATCAGCTTCGACGACGTGACCACGATGTTCCATGAGTTCGGCCATGCGCTGCATGGCATGTTCTCGAACGTGAAGTACCCGTCGATCGCCGGTACCGCCACCTCGCGTGATTTCGTCGAGTTCCCGTCGCAGTTCAACGAGCACTGGGCGTTGGATCCGAAGGTGTTCGCCAACTACGCCAAGCACTACAAGACCGGCGAGGCGATGCCGCAGGAACTGGTCGACAAGATCCTCAAGGCACGCAGCTTCAACCAGGGCTATGCGACCACCGAGTACCTGTCGGCCGCACTGCTCGACCTGGCCTGGCACACGCAGAAGGCTGACGCCCCGCTACAGGATGTTGGCGCCTTTGAAGCCAGCGCGCTGAAGAAGTTCAAGGTCGACCTGCCGCAGGTGCCGCCGCGTTACCGCACCACCTACTTCGATCACATCTGGGGTGGCGGTTACTCGGCCGGTTACTACGCCTACTTCTGGGCCGAAGTGCTGGACCATGACGCCTACCAGTGGTTCACCGAACACGGTGGCCTGACCGCGGCCAACGGCCAGGAGTTCCGCGACAAGATCCTCTCGCGCGGCAACAGCGTGGAGCTGTCGACCCTGTACCGCGATTTCCGCGGCAAGGACCCGTCGGTGGAACCGCTGCTGAAGTTCCGCGGGCTGAAATAAGAAAGCGAAAACGGCGGGGGCAACCCCGCCGTTTTTCTTTTCTGTAGCGTCGAGCTTGCTCGACATTCTTCTGTAGAGCCGAGCCTACGCTCGGCTGCGATTCCCGCCCTTGTAGAGCCGAGCCATGCTCGGCTGCCTTTCGATGAAAAACCAGTCGAGCATGGCTCGACTCTACAAACAACGTTACGTCCCCACGTGCACCCGGTTCGCCTGCTCGGCCAGGCCCAGGTGATCCAGCGCGATATCCAGCGCCAGCACATAGCTCTGCGCGCCGTAACCAGCGGCGATGCCCAGGCGCTGGCCGACACCGGCCGGCAGGCACGGCTCGGCCACTGCACCGTCGTCATGCACTTCCACATAGGCGTTGTGCAGGTAGGGCAGCAGGCGCTGCAGGCGCAGGCTGTTGGCACACGCACCCGGATCCAGCAGGGTCACCTCGCCGCGACTGTGGTCGGCCACGCGCAGCGCGTCCAGCAGTTCCTGTTCCGAACCACAGGCACGGATCGCCACGCTGGTGCCGGCGTCGATCGCACGATGCACCAGTGACTTGAGTACCGGTGCCGGCAACGGCATTGCCGTGCGGATCAGCGCACCGGCCGCTTCCGGGCCACGGATGATGAAGATCGACATGGCTCAGCCCTCCTGTGCCAGACGGCGGCCGACAATGGCCAGCGACAATGGATACCCCGCCTGCTGGCTGCGCTGGTCCACCACCACCGCAGCAGGACCATGCTGCAGGCGCAGGCGCGCATCCAGGCCGGGTTCGCTGGGTGACTGCAGTTCGATGTACTGCGCCGGCAACCGTTCCAGCGCCGCCTGCAGCGCGCCGCCCTCGGCCTGCCATTGCGCCTCGTCGGCCACGCCGACATCCAGCAGCACCCAGTCGGCCGAGCGCGCCTGCGGCTGGCACAGGCACTGGCGCACTTCAGACAGGCTGGCGCAGTCGCTGCACAGCACGCGATGGCCGGCCAGCTGCGCCGGCAGCTGCGGACGCGGCGCCGACGAAGATGCGTGGCGGATCACCAGGAGGGTCATACAACACCTTGCGGAATGCGCCCTGTGGCGCGGTGGGCACACGATGCGCGCGGTGGCCGTAAAGGTGCGATGCCCGCGCCCGGGCCGGGGCGTAAAACCTGCGTAACCCGTGTCCGGCGCTACCGGGAACCTCCTGCGCCCGGATGTGGTCTGATAGCGCTACCACTTGCTCGGAGCCTGTCATGGATGCTGTTGCCCGCCCCCCGTTTTCCGAACGCGCGCTGGTCTGGCTGAAGAAGGAGGCGCTGCCGTTGCTGGTGATGCTTGGCCTGCTCGCCGCCGCCCGCGATACCCTCGCCAACCACTACGTGGTGCCCAGCGGCTCGATGCAGCCGACCCTGCAGCCCGGCGACCGGGTGGTGGTGGACATGCGCGCCTATGGCCTGCGCCTGCCGTTTACCGGCAAGGAACTGATGGCGACCGGCACCCCGCAGCGCGGCGAAGTGGCGGTATTCGACTCGCCGGCCGACGGCACCCGCCTGATCAAGCGCGTGGCTGCAGTGGCCGGTGATCATGTGCAGCTGCGCGAAGGCCATCTGAGCATCAACGGCCAGCCGCTGCAGACCGCCGACCTGCAGGATGTGGAAGCCTTCGGTGAACGCCGTGCCAGCCTCGATCTGGACATGGGGGGCGGCCCGGACATCGCCGACCTGGTGGTACCGGCCGGCAAGGTGCTGGTGTTGGGTGACCACCGTGGCAACAGCTTCGATGGCCGCTTCTTCGGCTTCGTAGATGCCGACAAGGTCTACGGCCGTGCGGTGGCGGTGTACTACCGCCGCGGCGATGGCTTCGAATGGCAGCGCCTGTAAGCTGAATTGATACTTTTGGGGTATCAATCCTGACCTATCAGGTTATGGATCGACTGGATGGACGGGCCTAGTCTGAGGCCCGTTCCCTCCCACCCCCGGCCGCCCCACCGGCCCATCGATCCCATGACTGGCGAAACCGCGGCGGCCGTCGAACGCCGCCCCCCCACTGTCGATCCCATCGCCGAGACCCGCATCCAGCAGGGCACGCCAGCCTTCCGCCGCACCGCGCTGGCGCTGTTCCTGGCCGGCTTTTCCACCTTCGGCCTGCTGTACACCGTGCAGCCGCTGCTGCCCGAGTTCAGCCGTCACTTCGGCGTGTCCGCCGCCGGCAGCGCGATGTCGCTGTCGTTGACCACCGGCACGCTGGCGGTGGCGATGCTGCTGGCCGGCCTGCTGTCCGATGCGGTCGGCCGCCGTCCTTTGATGATCGTCGCGCTGTTGGCCTCGGCCACGCTGTCGCTGTGCACCGCGCTGGTGGATGACTGGACCACGCTGCTGGTGCTGCGCACGCTGCTCGGCCTGGCGTTGAGCGGCGTGCCGGCAGTGGCGATGACCTACCTTGTCGAGGAAATGGACGGCCGCGCGCTGGGCCTGGCGATGGGCCTGTACATCGGCGGCAACGCCATCGGTGGCATGAGCGGGCGCCTGCTGGCCGGCATCATCGCCGACCATTGGGGCTGGCGATGGGGCATCGGCGTGGTTTCGATCATCGCCATCGCCAGTACCGTGCTGTTGTGGCTGCAGCTGCCACCGTCGCGGCACTTCCATGCACGTCGCGGCGGCCTGCGCCAGTTGCCATCACGCTGGCGCACGCTGTTCGCCGACCCGGGCCTGCCGTGGCTGTTCGCCACCTCGTTCGTGCTGATGGGCGTGTTCGTCACCCTCTACAACTACCTCGGGTATCACCTGCTGGCGCCGCCGTACCACCTCAGCCAGACCGTGGTGGGGCTGATCTTCAGCGTGTACCTGGTGGGCACCTTCAGTTCGGCGTGGATGGGCCAGCAGGCGACGCGTTACGGGCGCGGGCGCATCCTGTCGATCTCGTTCGCACTGATTGGTGCCGGCATCGCGCTGTTGGCGATGCCGTGGCTGAGCACGATGGCACTCGGTATCGCGCTGGTGACGTTCGGCTTCTTCGGCGGTCACTCCGTGGCCAGCAGCTGGGTCGGCAGCCGCGCCGGTGCGATGCGCGCCGAAGCCTCGGCGCTGTACCTGTTCGCCTACTACCTGGGTTCGAGCGTGCTCGGTGGTGTGGGTGGCCTGGTCTATGCAGCGTGGGACTGGCTGGGCGTGTGCCTGTTCGCCGCCGTGCTGACCGTGATCGGCGGTGGCATCGTCTGGGCGCTGCAGCAGCGCGCGCCGCAGCCGGTGACGGCGTGAACCTGCTCTGGTAGATGCCGACCTTGGTCGGCGCCGTGGCCGTGGGCCAACCAAGGTTGGCCGCTACCGGGTGGGTTGCACCTCACCCTTCGGCGAACGCCTCACGCAACAGCCCGGCGAAGTTGCGGATAAGCGGCGTCACACCCTCGCGGCGCCAGGCCAGCTGCACTTCCGAATGCGCCCCGGTATCGGCCATCGCCACGAAGCGCGCGCCTTCCACCCGGATGTGGTCGCACGACGACGGCAGGATCGCTGCGCCCAGGCCTGCGGCGGCCAGACTGATCAGCGTCGATGCCTCGCCCGCCTCCTGCACGATGCGCGGGGTGAATCCCGCCGCCGCACACAGCGCGATCATGTGGTCGTGGATGCCGGCACCGGCACTGCGGCGGAACGCCACGAACGGTTCCTGCGCGAAGTCGCGCAGCGACAACGTGCCCTGCTTCGACAGTCTGCGCAGGGCAGGATGGTCGGCATGCACGATCAACGCCAGCGGATCGACGAACAGGCTGTGCGCCACCAGTTCCGGCGGCAGCGCACGCTTGCGGATGATGCCCACGTCCAGGCTGCCATCGAGCAGCGCATCGATCTGCTGCAGGGTATTCATCTCACTCAGCTGCAGCCGCACCTGCGGGAACTGCTGGCGGTAGCGCAGGATCGACCGCGGAATCTGCGGTGACAGCGGCGTGGCGCGGGTCAATCCGATGCGCAGCTCACCCTGCTCACCGCGCTGCGCACGCTGTACCTCGTCCACCGCCGTTTCCACCTGCTGCACGATGGCCCGTGCACGTTCCTGCAGCAGCTCGCCCGCCGGCGTCAGCTGCACACGACGGTGGCTGCGTACGAACAGGCGCGCACCGATCAGGTCTTCCAGCTGGCGGATCTGCTGGCTGAGCGGCGGCTGCGACATGCCCAGCCGCTCCGCCGCCTGTCCGAAGTGCAGCGTATCGGCAACGGCGAGGAAGTAACGCAGATGGCGGAGTTCGATGGACATGGGTCCAGTCTAGCCAGACCGGCACCGGGCTTGTCGCCTTCTTCGATCGCTTTTCCGCCAGTCGAGCATGGCTTGTATGTTCCTCCCGGCTCCTACGCGGTATGTAGGAGCCAGGGTGGAGGGACCGTCAAGCATGCATCTGCGGATACTAGCCGACAGACGAGTCGAGCGATCCCCATCCCGCACACGAACGTCGATAAAGGATCGTACGGCCCCCAAAGGGGATCGTCGATGTAGGCAAGCTAACGTCGGTGCGGTACCACCCCAGCCCCTTAAAGATAGCTGGGAGCCGTACAAATGTCTGATTCTCTCGATATTGGCGTGGACGTGGACTCCAAGGAGTTCGTACCGGCAGTGGCCGACCGCAAGGCCGGCGACAGGATCGCCAACACCCGGGCCGGCATAGCCCAGTGGCTCAACACCTTGCCCCAGCGATGCCGGATTGGCATGGAGGCGACGGGGCGGTACTACGAGTTGTTGGCTCGGATGGCTGGCCAAGCAGGCCACGTTGTCTATGTGATCAATCCACGTCTGATCAAGTACTACGGCCGGGCGACGGGCTCGCGTGGCAAGACGGACGCCATGGACGCCGAAGCGATCGCCCGGTACGTGAAGAAGGAGAACGATCGCCTGCGTGAATACGTACCGCGTACCGACGAGCAGCAACAGATGCACGATTTGCTGCGCAAGCGGCAGACGCTGGTAAAGACACGCGCGCGGCTGGAGCAATCCTTCGGGGTAAGCAAAAGTGCCCCCGGGGAGCTGTCAGATCTGTTCTGCGCTCTGGCTGGGACGCTGTCCGAGCTGGAAAGCGAACTGCAGCGCTTGGGTCGCGATGGAGAGCATGGCACGCTCTACAAGCGCCTGTTGACCATCCCTGGTATCGGCCCCGCCGTCGCCGCTCACCTGATTTACTACATGACGCGCTGGCCGTTGGCCAACGCCAACGCGTGGATCGCCTGCACGGGCCTGGATCCCCGGCCCAACGAGTCTGGCGGCAGAACGGGACGGCGTCGGCTGTCCAAACAGGGCGCGCCAGTGCTGCGCCAGATGCTCTACATGGCCGCAATGGGGCTCAAGCGGTGTCGTCGGGGGCAACCGCTCTACGACGAGCTGTCAAAACGCGGTCACCCCAGCACCGCCGTCTTCAACATCCTGGCCAGAAAGCTGGCCAGGATCGCCTGGGGTGTCTTCAAAAGCGGCCGGGACTTCGATCCGGCCATGCTGAAGGTGGGTCAAGCCTGCTTCCAGCAGGCTTGACCACGAACATAGGATCTCGACTCTACAAAATCCGGTTTCGATCATTTGCAGCGGGGGTCAGAGCCCATTGCGCAGCAACGGGATCCGACCCCGACAGATCGCGGGAATCTGTCAGAGGCGGGACGGCGTGGGTGGGCAGGACCGTTGGCGCCATGGATGGCGCCATCGAGCCCCCATGGGTGAGGGCGCTTTGCTTGCAAAGCACTGCTTCGCAAGCGCCCGAACGCACAGCCGCCAGCGGCTGGGCCGGACCGCGGAGCGGGGTTTACGGCGTGTCCTGCCCACCCACGCCGCCCCGCCATCCCACGGATAGCCCGCTGTTGCCGTTGCTTCGGCTTCGGCAGGTGCAGGGCGCAGCCCTGCCGCACACCCTCACCGCTCGGAATGCCCGCTCTGGTCGTAATCGCGCGGACTGAACAACTCCGGCTGGATCAGCTCCACAAACGCCCGCGCCTGCGCCGACAGCGCCTTGCCACGCCGCACGATCACCCCGTAACTGCGTTCCGGGAACCAGCGCTTCATCGACCGCGCCGCCAGCCGCTCGCGGTCGGCCTCGTTCAGGCACAGCGCCGGCACGATTGAAATGCCCATGCCCATCGCCACGTACTGCTTGATCACCTCCCAGCCACCCACTTCCAATGCCACGGTGTAGGCGATGCGGTGGCGCTGGAATACCTGGTCGACCAGGCGGTAGGTGATCTGCCGCTTCGGTGGCAGCACCAGCGGAAAACGCGCGATGTCGGCCAGTTCCAGCTCGCCACCGCTGGCCAGCGGATGGTCGTGCGGCGCGATCAGCACCTGCTCGAAACGGTAGGCCGGTGCGTAGCTGAGATCGGCCGGCACATCGGTCATCGAACCGATCGCCAGGTCGGCGGCGTCCTCGCGCAGCAGGTCGGTGCCGTCGGCGCTGATCGCGTTGTGCAGGGTCAGGCGCACGTCCGGATGATGCAGGCGGAAGCGTTCGACGATCTTCGGCAGCAGGTACAGGATGGTCGAGCTGTTGGCGGCGATGTTCAGTTCGCCCGCGTCCAGGCCGCGCACCTTGTCGCGGAAGCGCGCCTCCAGCCCGTCCAGGCTCTCCACCAGTGGCTGCGCCATCTCGTACAGCAGCTGGCCCTCGCGGCTGGGCACCAGGCGGCGCCCGCTGCGTTCGAACAACGGCACCCCCAGCTCTCGCTCCAAGGCCTGCAACTGCAGGCTGATAGCCGGCTGGCTGACGAAAAGCGCCTCAGCCGCCCGTGAGACCGAGCCCAGGCGCACGGTCTGGCAGAACGCACGCAGCGGTTTCAACCGGTCGGATTTGTAGGAAAAACGAGGACTTGGCGAAGGGCGCGTGGTCATGGCGTCACAAGTATTAGCACAATTTATGTAGAGCATTGCAAAAACTGTTTTGCCAAATACTCGATACCGGCGGCACCGTGGAGACGTTCCCCCACCGCTGGAGTCGCCCCATGTCCGCCGTCGCTTCCGCTGTTCCCACCCCCGCCAGCAAGGCCACCCCCGGTATCGCCCTGGCGACCCGCGTGGCCGGCCAGGACACCCTGCTGCCGGCGCCGCTGCTGGCCCTGCTGGTGTCGCTGCACCGTGCGGTGGAACCGGGCCGGCAGGCACGGCTGCAGGCACGCCGCGTGCGCCAGGCGTTCTTCGACCAGGGCGGCCTGCCGGACTTCCGCGAGGACACCGCCGCGATCCGCAGCGGCGACTGGCGTGTTGCCCCGCTGCCGGCCGCGCTGCAGGACCGCCGCGTCGAGATCACCGGCCCGACCGACCCGAAGATGGTCATCAACGCGCTGAACTCCGGCGCCAAGGTGTTCATGGCCGACTTCGAGGATTCGACCTCGCCGACCTGGCGCAACCTGCTGGCCGGGCAGCAGTCGCTGGCCGCCGCGGTGCGTGGCGATCTCGAGTACACCGCACCGGCATCCAACGGGAAGGCCGGCAAGCACTACACCTTGCGCCCGTTCGACGAACAGGCGGTGCTGATCGTACGCCCGCGCGGCTGGCACCTGGACGAGAAGCACGTGCGCATCGATGGCCAGTTCATCGCTGGTGGCCTGTTCGATGCGGCGGTGTTCGCCTTCCACAACGCCCGCACGCTGCAGGCCAAGGACCGCGGCCCGTACTTCTACCTGCCCAAGCTGCAGAGCATGGAAGAGGCGGCGCTGTGGGAGACCGCGCTGTCGCACATCGAGGGCATGCTCGGCCTGCCGCACGGCCAGATCAAGGTGACCGTGCTGATTGAAACCTTGCCGGCAGTGTTCGAGATGGACGAGATCCTGCACGCGCTGCGTGACCGCATCGTCGGCCTGAACTGCGGGCGCTGGGATTACATCTTCTCGTACCTGAAGACCTTCCGCCGCCACGCCGACCGCGTGCTGCCCGAACGCGGCCAGGTGACCATGACCCAGCCGTTCCTGAAGGCGTATTCGGAACTGCTGATCCAGACCTGCCACCGCCGCGGTGCGCATGCGATGGGCGGCATGGCCGCGCAGATCCCGATCAACAACGATGCCGCTGCCAACGAACAGGCGATGGCCCGCGTGCGCGCCGACAAGCTGCGCGAAGTGACCGCCGGCCACGACGGCACCTGGGTCGCGCATCCGGCGCTGATTCCGGTGGCGATGGCGATCTTCGACGAGCACATGCCCGGTGCGAACCAGCACAGCGTGCTGCGCCAGGATGTGCGCGTCGGCCGCGACGAACTGATCGCGCGGCCGCCGGGCACCATCACCCGCGCCGGATTCGAAGGCAACGTGGAAGTCTGCGTGCGCTACCTGGCCGCCTGGCTGGATGGCAACGGCTGCGTGCCGATCCACCACCTGATGGAGGACGCGGCCACCGCCGAGATCAGCCGCAGCCAGCTGTGGCAGTGGCTGCATACGCCGGGCCAGCAGCTGGACGATGGCACTGCGATCGACCTGGTGCTGCTGGATTCCACCCTCTCGCAGCTGCCGGCACGGCTGGGCGATACCGCCGCGCTGCCCGGTGGTGCACGCATCGGCGAGGCCATCGCCCTGCTCGGCGAACTGAGCCGCAGCGAAGAGCTGACTGATTTCCTGACCCTGCCGGCCTACGCGCGCATCGACTGACCGACCGCTCGCAATTCCGCCGTTTCCCTCCCCGCTGCACGCACGAACCGAACTGGAGAAAGACATGAGCAAGCTGCCCACTGCCGAACAGATCCAGCACGACTGGGATACCAACCCGCGTTGGGAAGGCATCCAGCGCAACTACAGCGCCGCTGACGTGGTGCGCCTGCGCGGCACCGTCCACATCGAGCATTCGCTGGCCCGCCTGGGTGCGGAGAAGCTGTGGGCGACGCTGCATGAGCGCGAGTTCGTCAACGCGCTGGGTGCATTGACCGGCAACCAGGCCATGCAGCAGGTCAAGGCGGGCCTGAAGGCGATCTACCTGTCCGGTTGGCAGGTGGCGGCCGACGCCAACCTGGCCGGGCAGATGTACCCGGACCAGTCGCTGTACCCGGCCGATTCGGTGCCGGCGGTAGTCAAGCGCATCAACAACACGCTGCTGCGCGCCGACCAGCTGCACCACGCCGAAGGCAAGGACGACATCGACTTCCTGCAGCCGATCGTGGCCGATGCGGAAGCCGGTTTCGGCGGCGTGCTCAATGCGTTCGAACTGATGAAGGCGATGATCGAGGCCGGTGCCGCTGGCGTGCACTTCGAAGACCAGCTGGCCTCGGTGAAGAAGTGCGGCCACATGGGCGGCAAGGTGCTGGTGCCGACCCGCGAGGCCATCGAGAAGCTCAACGCCGCGCGCCTGGCCGCCGACGTGCTGGGCGTGCCGACCCTGCTGGTGGCGCGTACCGATGCCGAGGCCGCGGATCTGCTGACCAGCGACATCGATGGCAACGACAAGCCGTTCGCCACCGGCGAGCGCACCGTGGAAGGCTTCTACAAGACCCGTAATGGCCTGGACCAGGCGATCAGCCGCGGCCTGGCCTATGCGCCCTATGCCGACCTGGTGTGGTGCGAGACCGGCAAGCCGGACCTGGAATTCGCACGCAAGTTCGCCGAGGCGATCCATGCGAAGTTCCCCGGCAAGCTGCTGGCCTATAACTGCTCGCCCAGCTTCAACTGGAAGAAGAACCTGGACGACGCCACCATCGCCAAGTTCCAGAAGGAGCTGGGCAGCTACGGCTACAAGTTCCAGTTCATCACCCTGGCCGGCTTCCATGCGCTGAACTACGGCATGTTCAATCTGGCCCACGGCTATGCACGTCGACAGATGAGCGCGTTCGTGGAACTACAGGAAGCCGAGTTTGAAGCGGCCGAGCGCGGCTTCACTGCGGTCAAGCATCAGCGTGAGGTTGGCACCGGCTACTTCGATGCGGTGACCCAGGCGATCCAGCAGGGCCAGTCGTCGACCACCGCATTGACCGGTTCGACCGAGGAAGAGCAGTTCCACGGCGGGCGCAGCGAACGCGCGGCGTGATGCGGTAGTGCCGGCCGCTGGCCGGCAACCGCGTGATCCTTCGGGCACCACAGGGAAGCCGGCCAGCGGCCGGCGCTACCGAAGCTTCGGAATCCGATCAGGGTGGCCAGGGAAGGGCCAGACAACGCCGGCCGGTCGGGGGACCTGCCGGCGTTGTTGTATCGATGCAAGGGAGCAGCGCGCAGCCAGCGTCAATCAGGCGCACCCACGCGTGCCGGCAACTTGGCCGAAAGCCTGTGAAATCCAGCATCGGATTGATCCAGCAGGGGTTTTGCCCGGACACCCGTGACCAGAACGGGCCACCACCGATCTTCACATCAATCAAGATCGGCAGACGGGTCAAAATGAGATAGGGCGCACACTTTAAAGCGGTGCTATGCTCCGCGGCTCACCAGGGGACGCTGGCGGCGGGTGCAGGGAATGACCGGCAGGGGTGCGGCCGAGAACAGTGATGTGACGTCAGGTATCGCCCGGGTGGCGATGGCCGAGATCGTGCACGCGCTGCTTTCCGCTGCCGAGGTTGCATTGTTCGCCAGATTTGCCCGTCCATGCAAGCTTCATGCCGGACAGTGGTTGTTCCAGCGTGGCCATCGCGGCGAACGGATGTATGTGATCCTCCAAGGCCAGATCGAACTGGACTTCGGAGAGGACCTGGTGATCAAGACGCTCGGCCAGCATGAGTTCTTCGGTGAGCTTGGCCTGCTGGTCGGCGATCACCTGCGCAGCGCCAGTGCACGCGCGCTGGCCGACTGTGAAGTACTGGAGCTGGGCCCGGCCGACTTCCATCGCCTGGTGGAATCCGATCCCGGCCTGGTCGCCTACTTCCTGCGCCGTACGATCATGCGCGTGCTGACCAACGAGCAGGCGCTGATCAGCCAGCTGCGCCGGCGCAACCACGATCTGGAAACCGCGCTGGACAACCTGTACATCACCACCCACCAGTTGACCCACACCCGTGAACTGGTACGTACCGATGAACTGACCGGGCTGCACAACCGTCGTGGCCTCACCCTGTACCTGCAGGAATGCCGCGCCGATGGCGAAGGGTTGCCGCAGGCACTGCTGCTGATCGACTGCGACCGCTTCAAGCAGATCAATGATCGCCACGGCCACCAGGCCGGCGACCGTGTACTGCAGAGCATGGGCAACATCCTGCGCTCGATGGCCGGTGAGCAGGACCTGGCCTGCCGCCTCGGCGGCGATGAGTTCTGCCTGATCCTGCGCCGTGGCAACCATGAGATCGTGCAGCACGCGGCCGAGTTCATCCTCAGCGCGGTGCATGGCCTGCTCGAACGCAGTCATGGCACGCCGCACGTCAGCCTGGTCAGCATCGGTGCCAGCCTGCTGGCGCCGGAGGCGGGCTGGAGCGAGTGGTACGCCAACGCGGACCGCGCGCTGTACCAGGCCAAGCGCGATGGTGGCAACTGCCTGCGCTGGGCGGATGCAGCGGACATACCTTGATCGGGAGAGACCGGCGATGAATGGCGACAACGGAACGTCGACGCCGCACAACCAGCAACTGCGTGCGCTGCTGTTCACCGATCTGTGTGATTCGCTGCTGCTGGTCGAACGCATCGGCGATGTGGCTGCCGCCGAGCTGTTCCAGGAACACGACCGCTTGGTGCTGGCGCTGCAGCAGCGCTGGCACGGCCAGCTGATCGACCGCTCTGACGGATTGTTCATGCTGTTCGAGCGCCCGATTGATGCGCTCGGATTCGCCCTGGATTACCAGCGTGGCCTGCAGCCGCTGGGGCAGGCGCGTGATCTCCGACTGCAGGCGCGGGCCGGGTTGCACGTGGGTGAGGTCATCCTGTGGAACAACAGCTCGGAATCGATCGCGCTTGGAGCCAAGGCTGTGGAGGTGGAGGGCCTGGCCAAGCCGATGGCAGCGCGCCTGATGCAGTTGGCTCCCCCCGGACAACTGCTGATGTCGGCGGCTGCTGAATCGGTGGTGCGCCGTGCAGCGACGGAGCTGGGTGAACTGGGCAGTCGCCTGCAGTGGAGGTCATTCGGTCGCTGGCGCTTTCGCGGTGTGGCGCAACCGATGGAAGTGCTGGGCGTGGCGGTGGCGGGGAAGGGCATGCTTTCCCGGCCGCGTGCCAGCGACAAGGCGCGCCCTGATGTTCCGGTCTGGCGGCGTCCGCTGGCGATGGCCGCGCAGGCGGCCCTGATTGTCTCTGTCGGGCTGGGCCTGTGGCTGCTGGCCCGACCACAGCCGGCGATTGCCTTCGCCGAACGCGACTGGGTGGTGATGGCCGATGCGCGCAACCTGACCGATAACCCGGTCCTGGACGACGCCCTGAACCAGGCGTTGCGCATCGGGCTTGAGCAGTCGCGTTACGTAAACGTGATCAGCGACATGAAGGCGCGCGACACCATGGCGCGCATGTTGATGCCAGAAAACACCGAGATCGATCGTGCGGCCGCTGTCCAGATCGCAATGCGCGATGGCGCGCGCGCGGTACTCGATCCCTCGATCCGTGAGGTACACGGCCAGCTGCGTGTGGCCGTCGATGTCGTCAATCCTGCCACTGGCGAGACCGTCTACTCGGTTTATTCCGATGGCAAAGGCCTGCCTTCCGCGCTGACCTCCAGTGACCAAGTGGTGGTGCAATTGCGATCGCGGTTGGGCGAAGCGATGGCGCAGATCGGCAAGACATCGGCACCGTTGCCGCAGGTGGCAACAGCCAACCTCGACGCACTGCATGCCTACGCACGCGGACAGCTTGCCTATGGCCGCGGACAGACCGAGTCGTCGTTGAAATTTTTCCAGATCGCAACGCGCATTGATCCTGACTTCGCCATGGCCTATGTCGGGCAGATGCGATCGATGTTCAGCCAGGGCCAACTGGAGGACGCGCGCGGTTTGCTGACCAAGGTCAGGACGCTGCGTCATCGGCTGAGCACGCGTGAGGGCCTGTATCTGGATGCATGGCAGGTGGAGCTGGAGTCCGGTTCTGAATCCGCCGCTGGCGAGGCCTGGAAGGTACTGGCCGATCTGTATCCGGATCATCACGGGGCCAGCGTCAACCATGGTCTGGCCGAGTTCGTGCTGGGCCACTACGAAAAGGCGGAGCAGGCCGTTGCCCATGCCAACGTGGAGCAGAACCCGTTGCGCAGCGTGACGCTGGAGCTGCTCGGGCGCATCCAGTTGGCACGGGGAAAGGTCGATGAGGCGGTAGCAACGCTGCATCGTGCCATGCAGCTCGCCGAAGGTCGCCCGAACCGGCAGCTGGTTGCGGCGCTGGCCGTGTCCGGGCGAAATGCAGAGGCCAGTGCAGTGCTGGCGCGGTTGCCGGAGAACGGGCCGGGACGGTGGCTGGAAGGGACTTCACTGGCCATTGATGAGGGGCGATTCGAGGAGGCGTTGGCAGCCTCGGTCGCGTCCGCAGGCCGGTGCAATGGCGGTCCCTTCGTATGTGATCTGCTGGGCACGGTCAATTTGGCTGTTCACGCCGCGGCGGCTCGATGCGTAGCGCCACGCGACTTCGCAACGCAGGCCAGCGCGCTGCTGCGGAATGCGGCACGCCCCGAAAACGGTGAACGCGGACAGTATCTGTATTTCGCTGCGGCCAGCTTGTATGCGGCACAGCGCTTGGGCCTGCAATCCTCGATCGGCCGGCAGGTGGCCGAGCTTGACGTATTGGCGGCCGACGCCGTCGACCCACGTGCGCGCCAGTTGGCGGCGGTGGTCAAGGCCAATGCGTTGCATCTGTCCGGTGACAGCGCGCAGGCAATCAAGATGCTGCAGGCGATGGTTGATGGCAGCGAGCTGTTCCAGGTCCACAGCGTGCTGGCAGCGGCCTACGCCGCACAGGGCGCGATACAGGAGCAGCAGTCGCAGCTGGACTGGATGCGTCGGCACCGCGGGCGCGCCTATACCGAATTCGCAGGCTCGTCCGTGTTGCAGGCATTGAATGTAGGCGACAGCCAGCGTGGGCCATCACGCCCGGGATGCGCCCTCTCACCGGACGCATCCTGAGCGATCGGCACCAAGGTCAGGGCGTCGGTGCCTGCGAACCGTCGATGAAGCAATGCGGATGGCTGAACACCGCGCGCTCGGTCAGCTGCTGCACCAGATTGTCGCGTGCAGCGGCCAGATCTTCATTGGAGGCCAGGTCGGCGGACAGCATGCAGCCCTGCGCGGCGGCACCCGCCTCGACACTGATCTGCTGCAGGGCTGTTGCCGGGTCCTGCTTGAATGCTGTGCGGAAGTCTGCGTCGGTGGTGAGCAGATCAAGCAGCGTGGTGGCGTCAGCGAGGGACAGTGGGGATTTGCGGTTGGTCATGAGCGTGGGATCCAAGGAGACAGGGAAGGTCGAACAAGTGGCGCGTGCCTTTGACCGTAGTCATAGCGGCGCGGATCGATGGGTCTTGAACGCGGTACTGGGCCATACTTACCCAGCTCCACCGGCAGCACATTGCCGGAATCCCATTTGCCACAGGAACGTCGATGACCTCTTCGCGGTACCGCCGATGCCACGCGCTGGCTGTTGTTCCCGATGAACAACCATCGTTCTCCCTGAACAGCCTGCTGGCTGGTGGAACCGGTGTGGAGTTCGTGCAGCAGTTGCAGGTGCGTGCTGCCCATCTCGATCAGCCTGTGACGCTCGATGCCGACGCTTGTGCGTTGCTGTTGCAGACCAGCGCCGAGCGCTGGCAGGTCTTGCCGGATGACCTGCAGAACCGCGCCCGAGTGGCATCGCTGCTGGAGGCGGGGTTGCTCATCGCCGAGAAGGGCGCGCCCGAGGCGGCGCGACAGGCTGACCAGCGTGTTCGCGACGGACACTGGTGGGCCTTGTCAGCCATCCATCATCGCCATTCCCGCTGGGCGGGCGTAGACAGTGCCGGCGATATGGAGAAGCACCGGATGGTGACCGCACAGGACCTGGTGCAGCAGCTCGGCAAGCCACCGGCCGAAGCCCCGGTGCGGCAGCCGGGTGCCATCGCTCTGCCGGTCGCGGCACCCGATGCCGTGGCACAGCTGTTGGCTGCACGTACCACCTGCCGCAACTACGCCGAGGACAAGCCTCTATCGCTGGAGATGCTGGCGGGCATGATGCAGCACGTGCTGATGGCGCAGGCACAGGTAGAAACCGAACCCGGCGTGCGCTTCCTGAAGAAGAACGTACCGTCCGCGGGTAGCCTGCATCCGCTGGAAGCGTACGTGATTGCGCGCAAGGTCGATGGCCTGCAGCCTGGGTTGTATCACTACCATGCTGTGGCTCACGAGCTGGCACGGCAACAGGCACAGCCCGCCCAGCTGGACGATTTCTGCCTGCGCCTGTTGTCGGGCCAGCACTGGTTCGCTTCGGCCCACGCCATGGTGGTGCTGGTCTGCCGTTTCGGTCGCAACTTCTGGAAGTACCGCAACCACGCCAAGGCCTATCGCGCCGTTAGCCTGGATGTCGGCCATGTGTCGCAGGCACTGTATACAGCGGCCACGGCCAATGGCTTGGGCGGCTTCGTCACCGCGGCGATCAATGAGACGGAGATCGAGTCGCTGCTGGGGTTCGACCCGATGGTCGACGGCGCAATGGCGGTGTGCGGATTCGGTTGGCGTGCGCAGAGCATGACCACGGCGGAGCTGGACCCTGCGGGGCATGTCTGGAAGCGCGAGGCCCGCGATTGAACAAGCCCGGCAGGGCGCTGGAGTACCCAGCGCCCCTTGTCGGGTGCATTACTGGATGATGCGGTGGACGTGACCGGCTTCGAAGGTGAAGACCACGGTCATGGATGCGCGGTGGCTGGAGAGATAGTTCACCAGGGCATCGCGGGCCTGGCTCAGCTCTTCCTTGCTGGCCAGCTTGCCGGTGCTCAGGCAGGGCGGCACCTGCGCCATCGAGTCGAATGCCAGGCCGATCTGCCGGCAGGCCTGCAGCGGGTTCCTGCTGAACTGCGCACGGAACACATCATCGCTGCACAGGCGGTCGAGCAGGGCAATGGCGGTTTGCGGCTCAAAGCGCGGCGACTCGGTGGTGGTGTGTTCGCTGGAGAACCGGGTACGAGTGGATGGCAACATCGAATCTACCTCTGAAGTGGATTGAGGGGCGTTCAAGCGGCCTGCGGTACGGCGGAGTGGTGCACGCTTCCCTGCAGATGCCCGGATTCGAACATGAAGGGGACAGTGAATGCGGCGCGCTGGGCCAGGAGCGCGGCGATCTGCTGGCGCACCTGTTGGAACTCTTCCTTGCTGGCCAGGACGTTGTGGATGGCGCAGGGGCTTGTGCCGGACTGTGCCTGCAGCCCATGCCGCGCCATCGCAGCGCCGGCATCGGCTGTGAACTCTGCGCGGAAGGCGTCGTCAGAACACAGCAGGTCGAGCAGCCGACCGGCATTGACAGTGGTCATCGGGGACTTTGCGGACATCGCAAACACTCCTTGTGGGTCAATGTCCGCCGATTAAACCACGTGTGACTACCGCGAGCGTGCCGCAGCGCAGCGTCAAGCAAGGCGCGCCGAGCCGGTACAGGCCAGTGGTCCTGCTGGGCATGGCACCGTGGTTCCAGAAACGTTGGAAGAGCGCACCGGAGATGCCAGCTTGACGTTCCTGCGACACAGTTTCAGGGCGGTGTCCAGGTCGGAGGCGTCGTCGGCGACCTGGCCCATCGAGCACGAATTTGGCCTAGATCCGCGTTCCGAGGGCGTCCTCGCCGTATGCGGTTTTGGCTGGCGCGCCCCGACCATAACCACGACCGAACTGGACCCGGCAGGTGTGATCTGGAATCCCGAGGACCGCGCGGTCTGAACCCACGCGGCCCCCGCCACGTCACGCCGCTTCGAAGTCCACCAGCACCGCACCATCACCCACCTGGTCGCCGGCCTTGGCGCGGTAGCCCTTCACCGTGCCGTCTGCCGGTGCCTGCAGGGTGTGCTCCATCTTCATCGCTTCCAGCACCACCAGCGGCGTGCCGCGCTTGACCTCGGTGCCGGCCGCGACCAGTGTCGCGACGATCCTGCCCGGCATCGGCGCCAGCAGGCTGCCGGCATCGGCCACGGCGTGGTCCGATTCGCCCACCGGATCGTGCAGGGTGAAGCGGTGCTGGCCATCGGCGCCGAACAGATACAGCTGGTCGCCTTCGCGCAGTAGCTGCAACGACCAGCGGCGCTCGCCCAGCAGCACGGTCAGATGCTGCGCATCGGCCGTGCCAAGCACCTGCACCGGCGCGGCGTCATCGCACTGCACGCGCCAGCCATCGGTCTGCGTCCACACCTTCAGCGTGTGCTTGCGTTCGCCCTGCTGCAGCGGCAGCACGCGCGGTGCCGATGCGCCAAGGCGCCAGCCGTCCTGGGCCTGCCACGGCGAATGCGGATCGCGCGCGTCGGTGCTGGCGCCGCCCGTGCTTGCAACCGCAGCCACCGCAGCCAGCTGCCACAGGGCATCATCCGTGTCGCCCACTGCACTCAATGCCGCCTGCTCGCGCTCGATAAGCGCGGTGTCCAGCTTGGCCTGCGCGAACGAATCGGTGTTCACCAGGCGGCGCAGGAAGCCGGCATTGGTGGTCACGCCCACCACCTGGCAGTCCGCCAGCGCCTGGCTCATGCGGCGCAGGGCGGCATCGCGGTCCACGTCCCAGACGATCAGCTTGGCAATCATCGGATCGTAGTACGGGGTGATGCTGTCGCCTTCCTCCACGCCGGTATCCACGCGCACATGGGCCGACGGGGTCGGCAGGCGCAGGCGGCGCAGGGTGCCGGTGGAGGGCAGGAAGCCCCGGTCGGCATCTTCGGCATACAGGCGCGCTTCGATAGCGTGGCCGTGGATCGCCAGCTGTTCCTGGCGCAGCGGCAGCGGCTGGCCCGAGGCCACGCGCAGCTGCCACTCCACCAGGTCGGTACCGGTGATGTACTCGGTCACCGGGTGCTCGACCTGCAGGCGGGTGTTCATTTCCATGAAGTAGAAATCGCCGTCCGGGCCGGCAATGAACTCCACCGTGCCGGCACCGACGTAGCCCACCGCGCGCGCTGCATCGACTGCCGCCTTGCCCATTGCAGCACGACGTTCTGTGCTCATGCCCGGCGCCGGCGCCTCTTCCAGCACCTTCTGGTGGCGGCGCTGCACCGAGCAGTCGCGCTCGAACAGGTACACCGCCTCACCGTGGCTGTCGCCGAACACCTGGATCTCGATATGGCGCGGGCGCTCGACATACTTCTCGACCAGCACGTGGTCGTTGCCGAACGCCGAGGCCGCCTCGCGCTGGCAGCTGGCCAGTGCATCGACGAAGTCCTCGCTGCGCTCGACCTTGCGCATGCCCTTGCCACCGCCGCCGGCGCTGGCCTTGATCAGCACCGGGTAGCCGATGCCGTCGGCCTGTGCGCGCAGGAAGTCCGGCGCCTGCTGGTCGCCGTGATAGCCGGGGGTCAGCGGCACACCGGCCTTGGCCATCAGCGCCTTGGCCGCGCTCTTGTCGCCCATCGCGCGGATGGCGCTGGCCGGCGGGCCGATGAAGGTGATGCCGGCCGCCGCGCAGGCATCGGCGAAGTCGGCATTCTCGGACAGGAAGCCGTAACCGGGGTGGATCGCCTGCGCGCCGGTCAGGCGTGCGGCATCGAGCAGGGCATCACCGCGCAGGTAGCTCTCACGTGCGGCGGCAGGACCAATGTGGATGGCTTCGTCGGCCAGGCGCACGTGGCGGGCGTTGCGGTCGGCATCGGAATACACCGCCACGGTGGCGATGCCGAGGCGGCGGCAGGTGGCGATGACGCGGCAGGCGATCTCGCCGCGGTTGGCGATCAGGACTTTGGTGAACATGGCAACAGGCTCGGTCATGGCACGGGTTACATGCGGAACACGCCGAAGCGCGTCTGCTGCGGGGCGGCGTTGAGGCTGGCCGACAGCGCCAGGGCGAGCACGCGGCGGGTGTCGGCCGGATCGATCACGCCGTCATCCCACAGGCGCGCGCTGGCGTAGTACGGATGGCCCTGCTGTTCGAACTGCTCGCGGATCGGTGCCTTGAACGCATCCTCTTCCGCCGCCGGCCACTGGTCGCCCTTGGCTTCGATGCCATCGCGCTTGACCGTGGCCAGCACGCTGGCGGCCTGTTCGCCGCCCATCACGCCGATGCGCGCGTTCGGCCACATCCACAGGAAGTTCGGCGAGTATGCGCGGCCGCACATGCCGTAGTTGCCGGCACCGAACGAACCACCGATGACCACGGTGAACTTGGGCACCTTGGCGCAGGCCACGGCCATCACCAGCTTGGCGCCGTCCTTGGCGATGCCGCCCTGTTCGTACTTGCGGCCGACCATGAAGCCGGTAATGTTCTGCAGGAACACCAGCGGGATGTTGCGCTGGGTGCACAGCTCGATGAAGTGCGCGCCCTTCAGTGCCGACTCGGAGAACAGGATGCCGTTGTTGGCGATGATGCCGATCGGGTAGCCGTTCAGATGCGCAAAGCCGGTCACCAGCGTTGCGCCGTAGCGCGGCTTGAATTCATCGAAACGCGAACCATCGACCAGGCGCGCGATCACTTCGCGCACGTCGTAGGGCTTGCGCGTGTCGGCCGGGATCACCCCGTACAGGTCGTATGCCGGCAACAGTGGTTCCTCGTTGGCCTGCACCGCCATCGCCGGTTCCGGCTTGCGCCAGTTCAACTGCGCGATGATCGCGCGCACCCGTGCCAGCGCCTGCAGGTCGTTGTCGGCCATGTGGTCGGCCACGCCGGAAATGCGCGTGTGCACGTCGGCACCGCCCAGTTCCTCGGCCGTCACCACTTCACCGGTGGCCGCCTTCACCAGCGGTGGGCCGCCGAGGAAGATCGTGCCCTGCTCGCGCACGATCACCGTCTCATCGCTCATCGCCGGCACATAGGCGCCGCCGGCGGTGCAGCTACCCATCACGCAGGCAATCTGCGGGATGCCCTGCGCGGACAGGTTGGCCTGGTTGTAGAAGATGCGGCCGAAATGATCGCGGTCGGGGAACACCTCGTCCTGCAGCGGCAGGAAGGCGCCACCGGAATCGACCAGGTAGATGCAGGGCAGGTGGTTCTGCTCGGCGATCTCCTGCGCGCGCAGGTGCTTCTTCACCGTCATCGGGTAGTAGGTGCCGCCCTTCACCGTGGCGTCGTTGGCCACGATCACGCATTCCACGCCGCTGACGCGGCCGATGCCGGCCACCACGCCCGCGGCGGGCACGGCGTCTTCGTACATGCCGTGCGCGGCCAGCGGCGCGATTTCCAGGAAGGCGCTGCCGGGATCGAGCAGGGCGTCGATGCGGTCGCGCACCAGCAGCTTGCCGCGTGCGGTGTGCTTGGCGCGCGCGGCTTCGCTGCCGCCCAGCGCGGTGCGGGCGAGGGTGGCATGCAGGTCGTCGACCACGGCCTGCATGGCGGCGCGGTTGCTTTCAAACGTTTCGCTGCCCGGTTGCAGCTGGCTGTTCAGGACGGTCATCGCGTTGGCCTTACAGGGTGCGCTGGAACAGTTCGCGGCCGATCAGCATGCGGCGGATCTCCGACGTGCCGGCGCCGATTTCATACAGCTTGGCGTCGCGCCACAAGCGGCCGGTCGGATATTCGTTGATGTAGCCGTTGCCGCCCAGGATCTGGATCGCCTGGCCGGTCAGCCAGGTGGCCTTCTCGGCGGCGTACAGAATGGCACCGGCGGCATCCTGGCGGGTGGTGCGGCCCTGGTCGCAGGCGCGCGCGACGGCATAGACGTAGGCGCGGCACGCGCCCAGGCCCACGTACATGTCGGCGATCTTGGCCTGGATCAGCTGGAAGCTGCCGATCGGTTCGCCGAACTGGTGGCGCTCGTGCACATAGGGCATGACCACGTCCATGGCCGCGGCCATCAGGCCCAGCGGGCCACCGGACAGCACCACGCGCTCGTAATCCAGGCCGGACATCAACACGCGCACGCCACCACCGACCTGGCCCAGCACGTTTTCTTCGGGAATCTCGCAGTCCTGGAACACCAGCTCGCAGGTGGGCGAGGAGCGCATGCCCAGCTTGTCCAGCTTCTGCGCGGTGGAGAAGCCCTCCATGCCCTTCTCGACCAGGAACGCGGTGATGCCCTTGGCACCCGCTTCCATGTCGGTCTTGGCATAGACCACCAGCACGTCGGCGTCCGGGCCGTTGGTGATCCACATCTTGTTGCCGTTGAGCACGTAGCGGTCACCGCGCTTGTCGGCGCGCAGCTTCATCGACACCACGTCCGAACCGGCACCCGGCTCGCTCATCGCCAGCGCGCCGACCAGGCTGCCGTTGCACAGGCCGGGCAGGAAGCGCTGCTTCTGTTCTTCGTTGCCGTTCTTGCGTAGCTGGTTCACGCACAGGTTGGAGTGCGCGCCATAGGACAGGCCGATGCCGCCGGAGGCACGCGAGATTTCTTCCATCGCCACCACATGGGCCAGGTAACCCATGCCGGTGCCGCCGTATTCTTCTTCCACGGTGAGGCCGAGCAGGCCCTGTTCGCCCAGCTTCGGCCACAGGGCCAGCGGGAACTGGTTGCTGGCATCGGCCTCGGCGGCCAGCGGTGCGACCTCGGCGGCGGCAAAATGGGCCACGCTCTGGCGCAGCAGGTCGATGTCTTCGCCAAGATCGAAGTTCAGGGATGGCACGTGCATTGTGGTGGCTCCACGGCGGGATGGCAGGAAATGGACGCACCCGGCGGGGGAGCGGGCGGCGGTCTGCAGGACCGCTGCCCGCACGGGCGATTGGACCCCAGCGTAGCGGGGTTCGGGTAAGAAGTGAATACAAATTCAAAAATTGAAACTAGAATCAAAACATGGCCTACAAACGCTCTGCACTGATGGAAGAACGCCTGGCCGGGGCCCGTGAACGGATCCTGCTGGCCACCCGTGAGCTGGTCGCCACCGGCGGCTGGCGCAATGCCCCGGTGACCGCCGTGGCGACCCAGGCGGGGGTGTCCACCGGCCTGATCTACCGCCACTTCCCGTCCAAGGCCGAGCTGTTCGTGGAGGTGCTCAACGCCGCGGTGGCCCACGAGGTCGCGATCATGGAGCGCATCGCCAGCGGCCCGGAGGTGGCCAGCGAGCGCCTGCGGTTGGCGATCACCGCCTTCGTCCGCCGCGCCCTGGCCGGGCCGGGGCTGGCGCATGCCTTCATCGTCGAACCGGTCGACCCGGACGTGGAAGCCGAGCGCATGCGTGGTCGTCGTGCCTTCGGCGACGTGTTCCTGCGGCTGGTGGAGGAGGGCGTGGCCGCCGGTGAGCTGCCGGCGCAGGACGCGCATGTGGCCGCCGCCTGCCTGGTCGGCGCCTTCACCGAGGCGATGGTCGGCCCGACCGCGCCCAGCCGCGAAGCACACCGCGACGAAGACGCACTGGTGGATGCGATCTGCAGCTTCTGCCTGCGCGCGATCGGCGCCCGGTAATCCGGTAGAGCCGGCCGCTGGCCGGCTTCTGCACGATCCATCCGGCGGGCTGGCGATGCCGGGCAGCGGCCGGCACTACCGGGTCCGAATGCTGCGCCGCACCAGCAGTGACGCCTGTTGTCGCACGCAAAGCGCGTTCTATACTCGGTCCATCACGCAGTCGCTCAGCCGTGGTCCAACGACTATCAGCCAGGGGTAACGAAGAGTGCGGAATTACGATCTGGAGTTCCTGAAACGCTTCTCCATGGTGATCGCGCTGCTGGCGACCATCACCCTCGGCCTCATCCTCCTTGCCGCTTACATCCACACCCGGATTCCGCCCGAGGTGTCGCCGACCGCGGCCAAGCGCACCGAACAGCGCATCTCGCCCACCGGCGCGGTCTATGCCGGCAGCACCGGCGCCGCCGCGCAGGCTGCGGCCAAGGCCGCCGCGCTGGCCAAGGCCGCCTCGCAGGTGGCCTACGGCGGCACCAAGGACGGCAAGGTCATCTTCGACAACCTGTGCACCGCCTGCCACACCACCGGCGTGGGCATGGCGCCGACGCTGGACCATTCGCACTGGGACAAGCGCATCGCACAGGGCAAGGACACTCTCTACAAGCACGCCATCGAGGGCTATACCGGTCCGGATGGCGGCATCATGCCGCCCAAGGGCGGCAACCCGGCGCTGACCGAGGAACAGATCCACGCCACCGTGGACTGGATGCTGGGCAACCTGAAGTAACCGGTAGTGCCGGCCGCTGGCCGGCAACCACGCATTGCACGAAGGTCATGAGGTTGCCGGCCAGCGGCCGGCACTACCAGGCTTTGCCCACCAAGGCCTGATCGCCCATATCCCCCCGCTGCGCAGGCGGGGTTTCGCATTTCAGGGTTAGTCTGTGCGCCTATTCCATGGAGTCGCCCGTCGATGCGCCGCCGTTCCCTCGCCCTTGCCCTGTCCCTGCTGCTGCCGGCCGGCGCCTTTGCCCAGGCCCAGCCGCAGGCCGCACCGGTCGCGTCGCCGTCCGCCGCGCGCAGCAGCGCCACCGTGGTGCTGACCACCGCGCCGGCCGACTGGCGTGCGCTGGATGGCCAGCGCGTGCGCATCGCCGCACCGCTCACCCTGGCCGGCACCGATGGCCTGGAGCGCTTTGGGCAGCTCACCGTGGCCTTCGATGGCCGCCTCTGGCAGCCGACCGAAGTGGCCGCGCCGGGTACTGCCGGCTATGAGCAGGTGATGGCCGACATCCAGCGCCGCCGCCTGCTGCTGGACGACGGTAGCGAAGCCCGCGACCCGGCCAGCGTGGCCTACCTGCCAGCCAACCCGGTGCTGCGCACCGGCATGCAGCTGCGCAATGTGGAAGGTGTCGTGCACGTGGACGCACAGGGCCGTCCGCGCCTGCAGGTCGAGGGTGCACTCACGTTGCCCGAGCTGAAGCGTCCGGCGGTGCCGACGGTGCCGGGCAGCCTGCATATCGCTGCATTCAACCTGGAGAACTTCTTCAATGGCGATGGCCAGGGCGGTGGCTTCCCGACCCTGCGCGGCGCGCGCACGCTGGAAGAGCACAAGGCGCAGGTCGGCAAGCTGGTGGCCACGGTCAACGCGCTCGGTGCCGACATCGCCGCGTTGATGGAACTGGAAAACGATGGCTATGGCCCGCAGTCGGCCATCGCCGAACTGGTCAGCGCCCTCAACGCCGGTCTTGCCGCCGACAAGCAGTGGGCCTTCGTCGATGCCGGCGAGGGGCCGGGCAGCAACCCGATCCGGGTTGGCATCATCTATCGCAGGAGCGCGTTCAAGCCGCTGGGCAAGCCGTTGACCAGAACCGACGGTCCTTTCGCCGAACACAGCCGCGCACCGCTGGCGCAGGCCTTCCAGGGCAAGGGCGCACCGTTCATGGTGGTCGCCAACCATTTCAAGTCCAAGGGCTGCCGTGATGCCAGCGGCGGCGATGCCGACCGCAACGATGGCCAGGGTTGCTGGAATGCCACCCGGGTGGAATCGGCAAAGCAGTTGAACCAGTGGGTG
This sequence comes from Stenotrophomonas sp. 96582_Sma, assembly GCF_056480905.1. Lineage (NCBI taxonomy): Bacteria > Pseudomonadati > Pseudomonadota > Gammaproteobacteria > Lysobacterales > Lysobacteraceae > Stenotrophomonas > Stenotrophomonas sp. 96582_Sma. The sequence continues at coordinate 211,453 of NZ_CM151122.1, forward strand.
CAGGCCGAAGCTGGCCGCCTGAAGGTGAAGGACGTGGTGCTGCTGGGCGATTTCAACGCCTACGCGATGGAAGACCCGATCCGCACCCTGCATGACCTGGGCTGGCAGGACGCATTCAAGGTCGCCCAGGTCGAGCATCCTTACAGCTACGTCTACAACGGCTATACCGGCCGCCTCGACCATGCGCTGCTGAGCCCGGGCATGGCCCAGCGCCTGCGCGGTGCCGCCGAGTGGCACAGCAATGCCGACGAACAGGACGCCAGCGGCTACCAGGGCCGCAACGTGCAGGGCCCGTGGCGCAGTTCCGACCACGATCCGCTGCTGCTGGGCTTCGATAAATAACGCCCAGCGTCGGGTCGGATCCCATTCCACCGAAATGGGCTCTGACCCCGAGGCCGGGCTCAGCCCCAGGCGATCAATCCAATCGCCAGCACCGCCAGCGCCAGCCCGGCGCGGTTCCACTTCGTGGTGGCCTCGCCGAAGGCGAACACGCCCACCAGCGCGCCCAGCACCACCACGCCGATGTTCATGCCGGCGAACACGGTGGCCGGGTTCTCCGGCATGGACTGATGCGCGTGCACATAGAAAAGAATGTTGCCGCCGTTGAGCAGGCCCAGCAGCGCGCCCGCACCGAGGTTGCGCCAAGCCAACCGGCTGCGGCCACTGGCGTGCCGCCACAGCTGCAGTGCCAGCATCAGCACGAAGGCCACGCTGAAGCTGGCCAGCACCGCCGCCATCGACGGCGTGCCGGACAGCGCCACCTGCTTGAGCAGCACGTCGACCACCGCGAACCCGGCCCAGACGCCCAGCAGCCAGCCCCAGCCGCCGGGTGAGGACGCCACCGCCGGGCCGCGCGGGCGCAGGCTGATCGCCACCATCGCCAGCAGGCCCAGGCCGAGACCGGCGAGCTTCCACGGCGTCGCAGTCTGGCCGAAGAACAGGAAGGCGGCGGCCAAAGACAGCAGCAACGACAAGCGCTGCGCCACGTCGCTGCGGACGATGCCGGCCACCGCCACCGCGCGGCCCAGCACCAGGAAGATCGATGGCAGCACCACCGCCAGTGCCAGCAGCGACAGCCACGGGGCATGTGGCGCGCGCAGTGCGTCCAGCGGCGGCTGCAGCACCACGGCGGTGAGCGTTGCCGCCACCAGATAGTTCCAGGTGACCATCTGCGAAACATCCAGCTGGCGGCGTCCGGCCACCTTCAACAACACCGAAACCAGCACGCTGCAGATCACGGCCAAGGACAGGTAGAGCATGGGGCGGGCACAGGGCAGGGGCAGGGGACGGTATCATGGTGCCATGCACAAGCCTTCGTTCCCCGTCGCCCCCGGCGAAACCGCCTGCCTCGAACTGGCCGGCCCGGCCGGCCCGCTGGAAGTGGTCGTCGACCTGCCCAAGGCCGATGTGTCGGCGCAGCCGATCGTGGCCATCATCTGCCATCCGCTGTCCACCGAAGGCGGCACCCTGCACAACAAGGTGGTCACCATGACCGCCACCACCCTGCGCGAGCTGGGCATCACCACGGTGCGCTTCAACTTCCGCAGCGTCGGCGCGTCGGCCGGTGAGTTCGACCACGGCGTGGGCGAGCAGGATGACCTGAAGACCGTCGCCGCCTGGGTGCAGAGCCAGCGCCCCGACGACCGTCTGTGGCTGGCCGGTTTCAGCTTCGGCTCGTTCGTATCGCTGAAGGCGGCTGCCGCGCTGCAGCCGGAAGCGCTGATCTCGATCGCACCGCCGGCCGGCCGCTGGGATTTCGATGGCATCGCGCCGCCGGCCCGCTGGCTGGTGATCCAGGGCGAGCAGGACGAGATCGTCGACCCGCAGGCCGTCTACCAGTGGCTGGACACGCTGGACGTCCCGCATGAGCTGGTGCGCATGCCCGAGACCAGCCACTTCTTCCACCGCAAGCTGATCGATCTGCGTGGCGCGCTGACCCACGGCGTGAAGCACTGGCTGGGCGCAGCGGCATGAGTGCAACCGAGCTGACCCCGTCGCAGCGGTACGCGGAAGGGGTTGCCCGTGGCGACTGGCAGAACGACCCGGCCCAGCACGCAGCGCTGGCCGAACTGGACCGCATCCACCTGGGCCTGGTCGACAGCGCCGAAGACGGCTGGCTGGACCGCCTGTCCTCGTTCTGGAAGAAGCCCGAGCCGGTGAAGGGTCTGTACTTCTGGGGCGGCGTCGGCCGTGGCAAGACCTTCCTGGTCGACCTGTTCTACGACGGCCTGCCGATCAAACAGAAGTACCGCACGCATTTCCATCGCTTCATGCGCAGCGTCCACGAGCGCCTGCGCGAGCACCAGGGGCAGAGCGACCCGTTGGCGAAGATCGCCCAGGAATGGCGCAGCAACCTGCGCGTGCTGGTGCTGGACGAATTCTTCGTCACCGACATCGGCGACGCGATGCTGCTGGCACGGCTGCTGGAGCGCCTGTTCGCCGAGGGCGTGACCCTGGTGACCACCTCCAACACGGCGGTGGAGAACCTGTACCTCAACGGCCTGCAGCGTGAGAGCTTCATGCCGGCCATCGGCCTGCTGCAGCGCTTCTGCGTGGAGCTGTACGCCGAGGGCACCGAGGATTACCGGATGCGCGCGCTGACCCGCTCGCCGGTGTACCGCGCACCGTTGGCTGCCGACAGCGATGAGTGGCTGGCCACGCGCTGGAACGAACTGAGCGGCGGCCAGCCGGCCAAGCCCGGCAACATCGAGATCGAAGGCCGCAAGATCCCGGTGCGCGGCCGTGGCAAGAGCATCGCCTGGTTCGATTTCGCCGCGTTGTGCGAGGGCCCGCGTGGCCCGTCGGACTACATCGAGATCGCGCACGAGTTCAACACCGTGCTGCTGGGCGGCATCCCCGCCTTCGACCGTTTGAACGAAGATGCCGCGCGCCGCTTCGTCAATCTGATCGACGAGCTGTACGACCGCCACGTCAACCTGGTCTGCACCGCCAGCACCTCGCCGATCGAGCTGTACACCGGCCAGCGCCTGCAGGGCGCGTTCGAGCGCACCGCCTCGCGCCTGATCGAGATGCAGAGCGCCGAGTACCTGGGTACCCCGCACCGGGCATGAGGGCGCCACCCAGGCAAATGCGTTGCCGGCCAGGGTTCCGGTAGTGCCGGCCGCTGGCCGGCATCCGCCGCGCGGTTACCGGGTCGGCGCCACCGCATTCCCACGCGGCCGCTCATCCGGCCCGGCCGACATATGCAGGCCCGAGCCATCGCCGTGCCCCACCCGTACGCTCTCGCCGCGCTCCAGCAGCCGCAGTGGCTGGCCTTGGTAGCGCACTTCCAGCGCGTCGTGGGCGTCTGCCAGCGACTGCACCAGCGGGCACAGCGCCTGCGCGCGGGCCTCGATGCGCTCGGCGCGGCCTTCCAGCTGCTGTTCCATCTGCGCGTCCAGGCGGTCGGCGCGTTCCTCCATCGCATCGCTGCGACCGGTGAACACCTGCCACAGCACGCTGCGGGCGATGGACGCGGACAGCGACTCGGCCATGTCCTGCACCTTGGCCTCGAAGCCCGGCCCGAACACTGCCTGTTCCCAGTAACCCTTGCCCAGCGTGCCGCCGATCCAGTCATCGGCCTGCCGGCGCAGGCGCCGGACCTTGCGGCTGTTGGCGGTGCCGGTGAGGCTCTCATAGACCCCGTCGAGCACGTCGAAGCTCAGCCCACTCACTTCATGGGCCAGTGCGGTGACCGCTGGCATCAGCTGCCGTGCCCCGGCCTCCATCTGCCGCAGGCGGGCCGCGTCGGCGGCGCTGACCGTAACCATCCTGCCATCCAGGCTCAGCTCGCCGTCGTGGAACACCACTTCATGCGGCGCCTGCGGGCCATGCCGCAGCCAGATGCCACCGCTGTCCACCAGCACGTCATAGTCGGTGTGGATACCGCACTGGTCCGAACGCAGGTCCGGCCCCTCGGCGGCCAGCGCTGGGGCAATGAACAGGGCAGGCAGCAGGGCCAGCGCGGGCAACCGCAGGTGCATCGGAGCATCCTTTTCCGGGAGCGAGCGGCCAGCATCCGCTGCCAGCGCGCGGGCGTCACCGGCCGGAAGTCACCCGTCCACCGGATTCCCACCGGCTGCCCACCAGCTATCCACAGGGTTGTCCCTAGCCAGTTTCATCACTGTCATGTGAAGCTGTCATTGTTCCGTTTTCGCGGTGCGTTGTACCACCGCGATGACGCCTTTCGGGCTTGACTGCGCAGCCCGTTCCGGCAGGTCTGAAGCGTCTGATCCGGGCGCCGATGGCACGATCCTTGCGGCGCAAGGGATTGCCGAATTTCACTACATTTGGCGTTGACGGGCCCCATTACCCCCACTATCTTGTGGCCGTCGGTCGCAGCAACCCCAATTCCAGGGGGTGCCCGGGGTACCCATCCGCGATCGTCAACGGCAGTGGCAGGCGCAGGGTCTCATCCCCTGCGACGCCGTCCTGCCATCCTGGGCTGTCATGTCCCGGGCTGCGTCACCCGATGCATCGAGCACCCACCAATCACGCCAAGAGGACACACGCCGTGACCACCGAATCCAGCGCCACCATCGAGAAGGAAAGCGAATTCCTGTTGACGTCGCCGCCGACGGCCAACGCGATGAGTGTGACCAAGCGCAATGGCACGACCGAACTGGTGGACCTGAACAAGATCGTGCGCGCGGTGCAGCGTTCCTCCGAAGGCCTGCACGCCGTCGATCCGATGCGCGTGGCCACCCGCACCATTTCCGGCCTGTACAACGGCGCCACCACCCGCGAGCTGGACGAACTGTCCATCCGCACCGCCGCCCTGCTGATCGGTGAAGAGCCCGAGTACGGCCGCCTCGCTGCGCGCCTGCTGGCCAACTACATCGCCAAGGAAGTCTCGGGCCAGGAAATCTACGCTTTCTCGCAGTCGGTCAGCCGTGGCCATGAAGTCGGCCTGATCAACGACCGCCTGCTGAACTTCGTGCAGACCAACGCGCGCAAGCTCAACGATGCCATCGACATCTCGCTGGACCTGAACTTCGATTACTTCGGCCTGCGTACCCTGTACGACCGTTACCTGCTGCGCCATCCGCACACCCGCAAGGTGATCGAGACCCCGCAGCAGTTCTTCCTGCGCATTGCCAGCGCGCTGAGCGAGGATGTGTCCGAGACCCTGGCGCTGTACAAGCGCATGGGCAACCTGGACTACCTGCCGTCCAGCCCGACCCTGTTCAATTCCGGCACCACCCACGAGCAGCTGTCCTCGTGCTTCCTGCTGGATTCGCCGCAGGACTCGCTGGAGTCGATCTATTCCAAGTACGGCGACATCGCCCAGCTGTCGAAGTTCTCCGGCGGCATCGGCGTCAGCTACACCCGCGTGCGTTCGCGTGGTTCGCTGATCAAGTCGACCAACGGCCACTCCAACGGCATCGTGCCGTGGCTGAAGACCATGGATTCGTCCGTGGCCGCGGTGAACCAGGGCGGCAAGCGCAAGGGCGCAGCCTGCGTCTACCTGGAAACCTGGCACGCCGACGTCGAGGACTTCCTCGAGCTGCGTGACAACACCGGTGACGAAGCCCGCCGTGCGCACAACCTGAACCTGGCCAACTGGGTGCCGGACCTGTTCATGAAGCGCGTCGAGGCCGACCAGGAATGGTCGCTGTTCGATCCGCGCGTCGTGCCGGAGTTCACCGACCTGTTCGGCGAAGCCTTCGAGCAGGCCTACCTGCAGGCCGAAGCGCAGGGCAAGGCCAACCGCACCATCTCCGCGCGCAAGCTGTACGCCCGCATGATGCGTACGCTGGCCGAGACCGGCAACGGCTGGATGACCTTCAAGGACAAGTGCAACCGCGCCAGCAACCAGACCCTGCGTCCGGGCAACGTGATCCACCTGTCGAACCTGTGCACCGAAATCCTGGAAGTCACCTCCAACGATGAAACCGCGGTGTGCAACCTGGGTTCGATCAACCTGGGCAACCACTTCGACGAGCACAACGAGTTCGACTTCGAGAAGCTGGCCGAGACCGTGCGCCTGGCCGTGCGCCAGCTCGACCGCGTCATCGACCTGAACTTCTACCCGATCGAAACCGCCCGCCGCGCCAACCTGCGCTGGCGTCCGGTCGGCCTGGGCTGCATGGGCCTGCAGGACGTGTTCTTCCGCAAGCGCCTGCCGTTCGACAGCGCCGAAGCCCGCGCTCTGTCGAAGAAGATCGCCGAAGCGATCTACTTCCACGCGCTGGAAACCTCCTGCGAGCTGGCCCAGGAACGCGGCAAGCACCCGTCGTTCAACGACACCCGCGCCGCCGGTGGCGAACTGCAGTTCGACGCCTGGAACGTGGTGCCGGAAGACACCGCGCGCTGGGATGCCCTGCGTGCCCGCATCAAGGAGCATGGCCTGCGCAACTCGCTGATGATCGCGATCGCGCCGACCGCGACCATCGCCTCGATCGCCGGCTGCTACGAGTGCGTCGAGCCGCAGGTGTCCAACCTGTTCAAGCGCGAGACCCTGTCCGGTGACTTCCTGCAGGTCAACCGCTACCTGGTGAACGAGCTGAAGAAGCTGGGCCTGTGGACCGCCGACATGCGCGACGCCATCAAGCTGGCCGAAGGCTCCATCGCCGGCGTGGCACAGATTCCGGAAACGCTGCGCGAGGTCTACCGCACCGCGTGGGAACTGCCGATGCGTTCGCTGATCGACATGGCCGCCGAGCGTGGTGCCTTCATCGACCAGTCGGCCTCGCTCAACCTGTTCATGGAAAGCCCGAACATCGGCGCGATGTCCTCCATGTACATGTACGCCTGGAAGCAGGGCATCAAGACCACCTACTACCTGCGTTCGCGCCCGGCCACCAAGATCGCCAAGACCACGGTGAGCAGCGCAGCCCCGGCCAAGGTGTTCAGCCCGGACGAAGCCATCGCCTGCTCGCTGGAAAACCCGGAAGCCTGCGAGGCCTGCCAATAAAAGCGGCCGTGCCGGCCTTTGGCCGGCACACCCCTTTGTAGAGTCGAGCCATGCTCGACTGCAGAAAACACCAAGGTAGCGCCGGGCCATGCCCGGCGTTTTGACCCGAGAAGACAAGGAAACACCCATGGCCGACAAGCCCAAGCAGATGCTGCTCGATCCCGGTTTTGAACTGACCCTGCGCCCGATGCGCTACCCGCAGTTCTATGACATGTACCGGAATGCGATCAAGAACACCTGGACGGTGGAAGAGATCAACTTCCAGATCGACATCACCGACCTGCACAGCAAGATGTCGCCGGGTGAGCGCCACCTGATCCACCGCCTGGTCGCGTTCTTCGCCACCGGCGACTCGATCGTGTCCAACAACCTGGTGCTGAACCTGTACCAGCACTTGAACGCGCCGGAAGCGCGCATGTACCTGTCGCGCCAGCTGTACGAAGAAGCGCTGCACGTGCAGTTCTACCTGACCCTGCTCGACAACTACCTGCCGGATCCGGAAGAGCGCGTCAAAGCCTTCGCCGCGGTGGAGAACATCGACTCGATCAAGAAGAAGGCCGACTTCTGCTTCAAGTGGATCGACTCGATCCAGGACCTGAAGCGCATCGAGACCCGTGCCGAGCGCCGCCAGTTCCTGCTCAACCAGATCTGCTTCGCTGCGTGCATCGAAGGCCTGTTCTTCTTCGCTGCCTTCGCCTACGTATACTACTTCCGTTCGCGCGGCCTGCTGCCGGGCCTGGCCTCGGGCACCAACTGGGTGTTCCGCGACGAGAGCGCGCACATGGAGTTCGCGTTCGAGTCGGTGCGCGTGGTGCGTGAGGAAGAACCGGACCTGTTCGACGACGAGATGAAGCAGCAGGTCTACGACATGCTGGCCGAAGCCATCGAATGCGAAGTGCAGTTCGCCGAGGACGTGCTGTCCGGTGGCGTGGCCGGCATCTCCACCCGCGACATGCGCCAGTACCTGCAGCACTGCGCCGACCAGCACTTCGCCAAGCTGGGCATGGAAAAGAAGTACAACGTGCGCAACCCGCTGCCGTTCATGGAACTGCAGGACGTGCAGGAGCTGACCAACTTCTTCGAACGCCGCGTCTCGGCCTACCAGGTCGGCGTGCAGGGCGAAGTCGCCTTCGACATGAACTTCTGATCGAACCGGTCAGATCTGTCGCAACGAAAAACCCCGGCCAACGCCGGGGTTTTTTTGTTGGTAGCGCCGGGCCATGCCCGGCGGAGCCTGCCTGGTGCTACCGGCCGTCATGCTGCACGCGGGCCTTTGTAGAGTCGAGCTTGCTCGACTGCCGTTCGCGCAAAGCGGTCGAGCAAGCTCGACTCTACAATCAGCGTCGCCCTTCCACCGCCATGCGTACCGCCAGCCCGGCCAGCACCGTGCCCATCAGCCAGCGCTGCACCACCTGCCAGGTCGGGCGCGCGGCCAGGAAACCGGCGATGCTGCCAGCGGTCAGCGCAATCATGCCGTTCACGGTCACACTCACCGCGATCTGGGTGGAGCCCAGCACGATCGACTGCATCAGCACACTGCCCTCGCCGTCCGGATGCAGGAACTGCGGCAGCAGCGACAGGTACATCACCGCCACTTTCGGGTTCAGCAGGTTGGTCAGGAAGCCCATCGTGAACAGTTTGCGCGGGCTGTCCTGCGGCAGTTCGCGAACGGCGAACGGCGAACGGCCACCGGGCTTGAGCGCCTGCCAGGCCAGGTACAGCAGGTACAGCGCGCCGCCGATGCGCAGCGCGTCGTAGGCGAACGGCACGGTCATCAGCAGGGCGGTGATGCCCAGTGCCGCACACAGCATGTAGAACACGAAGCCCAGCGCCACCCCGCCCAGCGAGATCAGGCCTGCCATCGGCCCCTGGCAGATCGAGCGTGAGATCAGGTAGATCATGTTCGGCCCGGGCGTGAGCACCATGGCCAGTGAAACAAGCGCGAAGGCCAGCAGGTCGGAAGTGGCGGGCATGGGCGGTCCTGGCAGTGGGCGTGGCGCAGTGTAACGCCTGCCGCAGGCGCGGCCTGCGCAGGCACCGCTGCCGGGTGACCGTTGCACGTGCATTCCGATGGCCATCACGCCGGTCGCTTAGAATTCGCAGCACCCCACACCGAAGCCCCCCATGACCCCCATCCCCGAGACCGTGCCGCCTACCGAAGTGCGCATGGCCGAAATCGTCTTTCCCAACCACACCAACCACCTTGGCACCCTGTTCGGTGGCCAGGCGCTGGCGTGGATGGACAAGGCCGCCTTCCTGGCCGCCGCCCGTTACTCGCGCCGCACCGTGGTGACCGCGCGCAGCGACCAGGTCGACTTCAAGCTGCCGATCCGCATCGGCCAGATGGTGGAAACCATCGGCCGCATCGTCGAAGTCGGCCGCAGCTCGATGAAGGTGGAGGTGGAACTGGTCGCCGAAGACCTGCACAGCGGGGAGCGCAAGCTGTGCACCCGCGGCCACTTCGTGATGATCGCGCTGGACGAGGAAGGCCACCCGATCGCGGTACCGCCGCTGCCGGCGGCCTGACCCGGCCAACGGACCGGCGCTTGCGGGGGCGCCACCGCGCCCCCATCTGGCAGCCATGACCCTGCCACTGACCGACTTCATCGACCGTGCCCAGCGCCTGTTCGTGCTGACCGGCGCCGGCTGCAGCACCGCCTCGGGCATTCCCGATTACCGGGATGCCGACGGCCAGTGGAAACGCACGCCACCGGTGACCTACCAGGCCTTCATGGGCGAGGCCGCCACCCGCCAACGTTACTGGGCGCGCAGCCTGCTCGGCTGGCCGCGCTTCGGCCTGGCCCGGCCCAACGGCACCCACCAGGCCCTGGCCGCGCTGGAACGCCGCGGCACGCTGCAGGTGCTGCTGACCCAGAACGTGGACGGCCTGCACCAGCGCGCCGGCAGCCACAACGTGATCGACCTGCATGGCCGCCTGGACCTTGTGCGCTGCATGGGCTGTGAGCGTCGCAGCGATCGTGAAGGCTTCCAGCAGCGCCTGCTGGACGCCAATCCCGGCTGGGACGCGCTGGAGGCAGGCATCGCGCCCGATGGTGATGCCGATCTGGAGGCCGATTTCTCCGCGTTCGTGGTGCCCGAGTGCCCGCATTGCGGCAGCGTGTTGAAGCCGGATGTGGTGTTCTTCGGCGAAAACGTGCCGCGGGAGCGCGTGCAGGCGGTGCAGGAGCACCTGCAGCAGGCCGACGCCGTGCTGGTGGTGGGTTCATCGCTGATGGTCTATTCCGGCTTCCGCTTCGTGCAGGCGGCGGCCAGGGCAGGGCTGCCGGTGGCGGCGTTGAACCGTGGCCGCACCCGCGCCGACGACCTGCTGCAGTTCAAGGATGAACGGGACTGCGCCGAGGCGCTGGCCGCGTGGGCTTCGTCCTGAGCCGAGCACGCGCTCGGCTGCACGCCCACCGCGAAACAGCGATCCATCCAGACGGTTGATTCGCAGGCCGTGCGGCGGTGCAATACGCACCCCCTACGTCGTTCATCACCGTCTTGAGCCAGCTGTTTTCGCCGATCTCGTTCGGCCCCCTGACCCTGTCCAACCGCATCGTCATCGCGCCGATGTGCCAGTACTCCGCCGAAGATGGCCGCGCCAGCGACTGGCACGCCATGCATCTGGGCAACCTGGCGCAGTCCGGTGCCGGCCTGCTGATCCTGGAAGCCACCGCGGTCGAACCGCGCGGCCGCATCAGCTGGGCCGACCTGGGCCTGTGGGATGACGGCACCGAGGCCGCACTGGCGCAGGTGCTGGCCAGCGTCCGCCGCTGGTCGCCGATGCCGCTGGGCGTCCAGCTGGGCCATGCCGGCCGCAAGGCCTCGGTGAGGCGTCCGTGGGACGGTGGTGGCCAGTTGCCGGCCGATGATGCGCGTGGCTGGGCCACCGTGGCGCCGTCGCCGCTGCCGTTCCATGCCGCCGATCCGGCACCGCAGGAACTGGACGAGGCCGGCATCGCCGAGGTCATCGCCGCCTTCGCCGCCAGTGCGGTGCGCGCCGAGCGCCTGGGCTTCGAGCTGATCGAGCTGCATGCCGCGCACGGTTATCTGCTGCACCAGTTCCTGTCGCCGCTGAGCAACCGCCGCACCGATGGCTACGGTGGCTCGCTGCCGAACCGCCTGCGCCTGCTGGTGGAGGTTTTCGATGCTGTGCGTGCGGCAGTGTCCGACAAGGTCGCGGTGGGCGTGCGCATCTCCGCCAGCGACTGGGTCGATGGCGGCTGGGATCTGGTGCAGAGCGAAGCGCTGGCGCAGGTGATGGACGCGCGCGGCTGCAACTTCCTGCATGTCTCCAGCGGTGGCCTGGACGAGCGCCAGAAGATCACCGTCGGCCCGGGCTATCAGGTGCCGTTCGCGGCGGCGATCAAGGCCAAGGTGCGCATGCCGGTCATCGCCGTGGGCATGATCACCGAGCCGGAGCAGGCCGAATCGATCCTGCGCCATCGCCACGCCGATGCGGTAGCCCTGGCGCGCGGCATCCTCTACGACCCGCGCTGGCCGTGGCATGCCGCCGCCGCGCTGCGTGACAGCGTGGAGCCGGCACCGCAGTACCTGCGCTGCGAGCCGCGCGATGCGCGCGGCGTGTTCAAGGCGCGCTGAGGCTCACACCCGCCAGGCCGGCGCCATGCCGGCCTGCAGGTGCTCGAACAGTGCGCGGATCTTGGCAGTGAAATCGCGGCGGTCGCTGACGCAGAAATAGACTTCCATCGGTTCGGGGCGCCATGCAGTGTCGGCGCCGAACACCGCCTGCAGGCGGCCATCGCGCAGGTACGGCTCGGCCACGAATGCGGCCAGCCGGGTGATGCCGGCACCGGCTGCGGCCAGCGTCGCCAGGGCATCGATGTCATCGCAGACCATGCTCGGCGGCAGTGCGGCGTCCACGCGCTGGCCATCCTTCAACAGGCCCCATCGCAGCGGCCGGCCATCGGTGGGGAAGCGGTGCAGCAGCCCGCGATGGCCGCTCAGCTCGGAGGGTTGCTGCGGGGTGCCGTGTGCCTTCAGATAGGCCGGCGAGGCACAGAACACGAACGGCACGCGCGCCAGCTGCCGTGCGACGACACCGTCCTCCAGCTGTGCACCGATGCGGATGCTGGCATCCACCGCTTCCGGGCCGTGTTGCACGGCGCGATCGGTCAGGCGCAGCTCCAGCTGCAGTTGCGGGTAGCGCTGCTGCAGCGACGGCAGCAAGGGGGCAAGCACGTGGCGACCAAAGGCGCTGCTGCTGGCGATGCGCAGTGGCCCGGCCGGTTCGATGTCACCAGAGGTGACCATCGCCTGTGCACGCGCCAGGTCGGCTTCGATGTGGCGCACCTGCGCCAGGTACAGCGCGCCGGCCTCGCTGAGGGCCAGCTGGCGCGTACTTCGGTTCAGCAACCGTACGCCCAGATGCGCCTCCAGCCGGTTGATGTTCTGGCCGACTGCGGTGGCGCTGATGCCAAGGATGCGGGCCGCGGCGGCAATGCTGCCGGTCTCTGCGGTGCGGGTGAAGCTGCGGATCAGTTGCAACAGGTTCATGACCGACCAGCTTGCCATGGAGAAACCCAAGTATCGCTTGGGACTGAACCAAGCAGGTCGGTTGCATCGGTGACCATCGATCCCGAGGACAGGCTGCTGCCCTACACTCGGGCGATGCGCCCCGATTCCATCCTCACCCTGTCCTGCCCCGACCGTACCGGCATCGTCTACCGCGTATCCGGCCTGCTGTTCGACCACGGCTGCAACATTCTCGACGCCCAGCAGTTCGGCGACGAGGAGAGCGGCCGCTTCTTCCTGCGCGTGCATTTCGATCGCGATGCCGGCCTGCCGCTGGAGACCGTGCACGCCGCCATGGCCACGCTCGCCGCCGGCTTCGGCATGGACTGGCAGCTGCATGATGGCCGCCGCCGTGCACGCCTGCTGGTGCTGGTCAGCAAGCAGGGGCACTGCCTCAACGACCTGCTGTTCCGTGCCCACAGCGGCCAGCTGAAGGTGGACATTGCCGCAGTAGCGTCCAACCACGCCGACTTCGCGCCGCTGGCGGCGTCCTACCAGGTGCCGTTCCACCACCTGCCGGTGACCGCTGATACGCGCGCGGTGCAGGAACAGCAGATCATCGACCTGGTCGAGCGCGAACGCATCGATCTGGTGGTGCTGGCGCGCTACATGCAGATCCTGTCACCCACGCTGTGCCGCGCGCTGGCCGGCCGTGCGATCAACATCCACCACAGCTTCCTGCCCAGCTTCAAGGGCGCGCAGCCGTATCATCAGGCGCACGCACGCGGGGTCAAGATCATCGGCGCCACCGCGCACTACGTCACCGAGGATCTGGACGAAGGTCCGATCATCGAACAGGACGTGGCCCGCGTGGACCACGCGATGGCTCCGCGCGAACTGGTGCGGCTGGGCAGCGATACCGAATCGCTGGTGCTGGCACGCGCCGTGCGCCGCCATGTGGAACACCGCATCCTGCTCAACGGGCACCGTACGGTCGTGTTCCGGTAATCGCCCATCCCGCGTCCGCCGGGCATGGCCCGGCGCTACCACGGGTGCTATCCGGTAGTGCCGGCCGCTGGCCGGCAACTGCAGAGATCCCGAGGTTGCCGGCCAGCGGCCGGCACTACCGAATCCTGATTTCATCCAATGAAAAGCCCCCGGTTCGGCCGTCCCGCGATCTGTAGGGGGGCGTAGTTAGGGGGCTGGATGAATCGATTGTGTTGTCGTGGGCAGGAGCGCGCAAGCGGCATAAGCGACGTGCGCGGTAGCGCCGGGCCATGCCCGGCGGTCACGCCTCAGGCGATCGAAATCCCCGCCTTGCCCAGCGCTTCACGCACCATCGCGTCGTTGGCGTCGGTCACCGGCTTGGTCAGCTCCCACAGGAATTTCACCCGGAAGCCGGACTTCACCGCGTCCTGCGCGCTCCACAGCACGCAGTAGTCGCGGGCCAGGCCGCACACGTGCACTTCGCGGATGCGGCGTTCGTGCAGCCAGCCGGCCAGGCCGGTGGCCGGGCGCTCGCCATCGGGGCCATGGTTCTCGCGGAAGGCGCTGTATGAATCCACCTGTTGGCGCGTGCCCTTGCGCAGAATCAGGTCGGCCACGGTCCAGTCCACGCCCGGATGCAGCGCGGCACCGGCGCTGCCCTGCACGCAGTGGTCCGGCCACAGGGTCTGCGGCTGCGCGTGCAGCAGGATGGTCTCGAAGGGGCGTTGGCCGGGGTGCTGGCTGGCGAACGAGGCATGGTCGGCCGGGTGCCAGTCCTGTGTTGCCACCACGGTGCGGTAGCGGCGCTGTGCCAGCAGATCGGCGATCGGTGCCACCAGCGCATCGCCTTGGTCGCAGGCCAGCGCGCCACCGGGCATGAAGTCCGGCTGCAGGTCGATCACCAGCAGGGCGACATCGGCGGGCAGGGCGGTCATGGCAGTTCCGGTACAGCAGAAGGGGCGACCAGCGTGGCCGCCCCATGCCCACACGTCAATCGCCCTGCGGCGTCTCAGCGTCCTGCCCGTAGTACAGCAGGCCGATCTTGATCCGTTCGCGGCCATTCTCGCGGCGGTGACGGTTGGCATCGCGCAGCGAGTACACGCAGCCGCAGTATTCCTGCTGGTAGAACTGCTCGCGCTTGCTGATCTCGATCATGCGGCTGGCACCGCCGCCCTTGCGCCAGTTGTAGTCCCAGTACTGCAGGCCTTCATAGCGCGACGCGGCACGGATGCCGCAGTCGTTGATCTGCGCCATGTTCTTCCAGCGCGAGATGCCCAGCGACGAACTGATGGTGTCGTAGCCGTGCTCGTGCGCATACAGCGCGGTGCGCTCGAAACGCATGTCGAAGCACATCGTGCAGCGGATACCACGCTCGGGCTCGTTCTCCATGCCGCGTGCACGGCTGAACCAGTTGTCCGTGTCGTAATCGCAGTCGATGAAGGGAATGTTGTGCTGTTCGGCGAAGCGGATATTCTCCTGCTTGCGCAGCTCGTACTCCTTCACCGGGTGGATGTTGGGGTTGTAGAAGAAGATCGCGTAGTCGATCCCGGAGGCGGTGATCGCCTCCATTACTTCGCCGGAACAGGGCGCGCAGCACGAATGCAGCAGCAGGCGCTTGCCGTCGGCGGGCAGGGTCAGGGTGGGGCGTTGGAGCTCGGTCATCGTCAGGTACCGCATGGACCGCCGGCAACGGCGGTGGCCCATGCATCAGCGCGTGGGTGAACAGGGCTGGCCGGATACCGTGAACAGGACGCGCGCGGCCGCATCGCCTGCACGCGCAGGACAACGACGGCCCCGGCAACCTCCCCGCGGAGATTCCAGGTCGAGTCAGGGGACGGTCGTGTCCCCCGGCCGGGGCCGGTATTCGGGCTGATGGACACGGGCCGCAGCCCACCTACTACCCGCCGCTTCCCAGGCGTGAGCCCAGTGCTGTTGGCAGGATTCGTTTCCATTCACCGCTGCGGGGCAGCTCCGGAATGGGCGCGCGAGGCGCCTTCACCGGATTCCCGTTTAAATCCCTGCCGCCATCAAGGCCACGGCAGGGATACCTTCGGCGTGCCAACGGTGGACGCGTCGAGGGCAATGGTCAAGGGCCAATGAAAGTGCAGGGCTGTGGCTGGTTTCTCAGGCTGTGAGAGCGCCTCTTGCCATACTGGGCACCGACAGACGGGAGGTGGCTCGTGGCGGCGAAGTACTGCGATCTGGTCATGAAAGGCGGCATCACCAGCGGCATCGTGTACCCCAATGCGGTACTGGCGCTGGCCCGCGAATATCGCTTCAAGAGCATCGGCGGCACCTCGGCCGGCGCCATCGCCGCGGCGGTGGCGGCCGCGGCGGCGTGCGGTGATCGCCGCCAGCAGGAGGGTGAACACCTGCCCGGCGATGCAGGCTACAGCGGGCTGTCGGCGGTGTCGGCGCAGCTGTCGCGGCGTGGCTTCATCTACAGCCTGTTCCAGCCGGCGCGAGGCGCTCGTGCAGCGTATCGGCTGCTGGTGGTGCTGACCGGCAATGCCCGCCTGCCGCACAAACTGCTGTGCCTGGCCATCGCGGTATTCGAGATCGCGCCGCTGGAAGTGCTGGTGTCGCTGTCGCTGCTGCTCGGCCTGGGCTGGTGGGGCGGTGGCTGGAGCGGCGTGGCTGCGACGCTGCTGCCATCACTGCTGTGCGCCTACGGTGCCGGCGTGGCCGGTGCCGCGCTGCGCGTGGCGCGGGTGGCGCGGCGCAATCTGCTGGGCCTGTGCAGCGGCCTCGGCCGCGATGCACGCACGCCGGCATTGACCGAATGGTTGCACGAGTGCCTGCAGCAGCTGTCCGGCAAGCCGCTGGATGCACCGCTCACGTTCGCCGACCTGCACGATGCGCCGCGCTATGCCGGCGAGCCGGACAGCCCGCATGCGATCAGCCTGCAGATGATCACCACCTGTGTGTCGCACAACGAGCCGCGCACGCTGCCGCTGGGCGGCGCGCAGTTCTGGTTCCTGCGCGAGGAGTTCGAGCAGCTGTTCCCGGCCAGCGTGGTGCAGTGGCTGGTGACGCAGGCCGGCCCACCGCTGGAGGTGGACGGGCGGCAGTACTACCACCTGCCGCAGGGCCCGAAGCTGCCGGTGCTGGTGGCCACGCGCATGAGCCTGAGCTTCCCGCTGCTGATCAGCGCGGTGCCGCTGCATGAGCCCTCGCGCCGCGAACGCCGCTGCGAACCGACCGCACCTGCGGCCGACCAGGAGCACAACGTGGCCGACAGCATGGAAGGGCTGACCAGTGCGGGGCAGACCTGCGGACCGGTGATCACCGCGTTCCGCATCTGCTGGTTCTCCGATGGTGGCATCAGCAGCAACTTCCCGATCCACCTGTTCGATGCCGCGTTGCCACGCTGGCCAACCTTCGCCATCAATCTGGTCTACCCGCAGCACGCCGAAGAGGTGAACCACGGCAGCAGTGGCCGCCAGGCGCTGGAACACGCCGTGTTCCTGCCCACCGAAAACCGCCACGGCTGGCAGCGCACCTACCAGTCGATCGCCACACCGCTGGCGGCTGCGGAGCTGGGCCGTTTCCTGTTCGCGGTGGTGGCGACCATGCAGAACTGGCGCGACCTGCTGCAGGCGCGCGCGCCGGGTTACCGCGACCGCATCGTGCATGTGAGCCTGCAGGGCGACGAAGGCGGCATGAACCTGGACATGCCACAGGAGGTGCTGACCCGCATCGCCGACAAGGGCAGCCTGGCCGGTGCGCGCTTCTGTTCGTTCTCGTTCGAGAACCACTATTGGATCCGCTGGCGCAACCTGGCCTCGGCCTACCAGCGCTACACGCTGGAAGTGGCGCGCACCGACGACCCGGCGCAGCAGGTACTGGCCTACCGCGCGGCGTACGCGATGGTTGCCAGTGGCCAGCCGACGCCACCGTCGTACAAGCTGGGCTCGGAAGACAAGCGGCTGGCATCGCAGCAGTTGTGGGGGCTGATGGTCGAGCAGGGACGTACCTGGGAGGACCTCGGCCCGGACCTCACCGACGGTGCACCGCGTCCGCTGCCGCAGATGAAGGTCACGCCGATCTACTGACCCGGTAGTAGATCCACGCCATGCGTGGATGGAACCCCATCGAAATCGAATATTTCGAACATTCATCGAAGAGCATCCCTGCACGACGTGGATCCACCGTGTCGACCAAGGTCGACACCTACCCACAGCAGCAAAGGATGCCGTTTCGACAGCTCGCGGAGACCTGTCGAAGGCGGGTGGGTCCGGTTGCGGGGGCGTGAGCCGCATGGGCCCGAGGCATGCCTCGGGCGGGTTGGGCAGGACGCCCAACCCCGGTCTTGCCGTGTGCGCAGGACTGCGCACACGAGCAAGCGGCGACCGAGCTTACATGGGTGAGGGCGCTTTGCTTGCGAAGCATTGCTTCGCAAGCGCCCGAACGCACAGCCGCCAGCGGCTGGGCCGGGCCCCGGAGGGGGACTTGCAGCGTCCCCCGCAACCGGATCCACCCCGCCATCCCACGGAAAGCCCGCTGTTGCTTTTGCTGTTGCCTTGGATTGAAGCAGGTGCAGGGCGCAGCCCTGCCGAACCAACCCTACCGCCCCGGCAACTGCGCGAATGCGCGCTGCATGCAGTCCTCGCGCGGGCACACCCGGCACCCCGGTCCGATCGACACCGAATTACCCGGGCTCTGCACATCCAGCCCCAATGAATACACCAGCCGCTCGGCATGCTGCAGATCGCAGCCCAGCGCCACCGCGAACGTCTTCCGCGGTTGGCCATGGCCGACCGGGCCGCTGCTGACCTGCCGCGCCAGCCAGAAATGGCGGCGCCCGTCGGGCATGCGCGCGGTCTGGGTAAGGATGCGGCCGGGCTGGTTGAACGCCTCGTAGACGATCCACAGCGGGCACGAGCCGCCCACCTGCGAGAAGTGGAAATCGGTGGCCGAATGACGCTTGGACACATTGCCGGCGCGGTCCACGCGGATGAAGAAGAACGGCAGGCCGGGTGCGCTGCGCCGTGCCAGCGTGCTCAGCCGGTGGCAAACCGCTTCGAAGCCGACGCCGAACTGGTGGGCCAGCAGTTCGATGTCGTAGCTGCTGGCTTCGGCCGCACGCAGGAAGCGCATGTACGGCATCAC
The DNA here is from genome assembly GCF_056480905.1 of Stenotrophomonas sp. 96582_Sma. Taxonomy (NCBI): domain Bacteria; kingdom Pseudomonadati; phylum Pseudomonadota; class Gammaproteobacteria; order Lysobacterales; family Lysobacteraceae; genus Stenotrophomonas; species Stenotrophomonas sp. 96582_Sma. Next base: position 229,943 of record NZ_CM151122.1, read on the forward strand.
CAGCGCGCCGGCGAAATAGTTGGAGAGACCAATCCGCGCCTGCGCGATGCGTGCCTCATCGGTAAACCCTGCGCGCGCCACCACCGCATCGATCTGCGGCAGGTAGCCATGAAGGGCCAGCTCGGCCGCCATCTGGAACGCCTGCTGTCCGGGCTCCAGGTAATCGGGTAGCCACAGCCGCCGCGCACCGGCATCGTATTGCCGCTTTTCGCGCCCGGCCTGCAGTGCGGCCACTTCCACCAGCACGCCATGGCGGTCGGCCAGCAGCTGGCGCAGCCGCGGTGCCACGTGCCCGGGCGACAGCCCCCACTCGGCGAACAGCTGCTCGGCCAGCTCGTCCAGCTCGGGAATGTGGTTGTGCATGCGGTTGAAGAACTCGCGCACCTGATCGCCAGCGGGCAGGGTGCTGCCGGCGCCGGGCTCGCCCAGCTGGAATTCCAGTGCGGCGGCATGCTCGCGCAGCGCCAGGTGGCGGCGGTGCAGATCCAGCAGCGCGCGGCTGACCTGCGGCAGGTTGCCGGCCAGCGCGCGCAGTTCGGTGGCGCTGACCTCGGCCAGGCCCAGGTCGCGCAGGGTTTCGCCCAGGGCTTCCTGCAGCGCGGCGGGCTCATCTTCGTCGAACAGTGCGGAAACGTCGCCCAATACCTCGCCCAGCTTCTTCTGCACAGCCGGGGTCAGTGGGCGCTTGTTGCGCTCGATCTGGTTCAGGTAGCTGGCCGACAGCCCCAGCGCCCGCGCCAGATCGGCCTGGCTGTAGCCGCGCTGCTCGCGCAGCCGCAGCAGGCGCAGGCCAAGTTGTCGCTGGGGGGCTGAATAATTCACAGAATTAACATGAATCGTCTGGCGTGTTGGCCAGATTAAGCGGATTCAGCCCGGAAATCGAGGTGGGTGCTGTGAATAATGCCAAGCATCTTTCGCACCCTGTGGGATTGTCGTCATGACTGTTGCAGCGCCCCGTATCCGCATGCTGATCGATGGCCAGTTCGTTGAATCGGCCACCTCCCACTGGCAGGACGTGATCAATCCGGCCACCCAGGACGTGCTGGCCAAGGTGCCGTTCGCCACCACCGGCGAAGTGGACGCCGCCGTTGCCGCCGCCAAGGAAGCCTTCAAGACCTGGCGCAAGACCCCGATCGGCACCCGCGCGCGCATCTTCCTGAAGTACCAGCAGCTGATCCGCGAGAACATGAGCGAGCTGGCCCACATCCTCACCGCCGAACAGGGCAAGACCCTGCCGGACGCCGAAGGCGATGTGTTCCGCGGCCTGGAAGTGGTCGAGCACGCCGCCGCCATCGGCAACCTGCAGCTGGGCGAACTGGCCAACAACGTGGCCAATGGCGTGGATACCTATACGATCATGCAGCCGCTGGGCGTGTGCGCCGGCATCACCCCGTTCAACTTCCCGGCGATGATCCCGCTGTGGATGTTCCCGATGGCGATTGCAACGGGCAACACCTTCATCCTCAAGCCGTCCGAGCAGGACCCGATGGTCACCATGCGCCTGGTCGAGCTTGCGCTGGAAGCAGGCATTCCGAAGGGCGTGCTGAACGTCGTCCACGGCGGCGAGGAAGTGGTCAACGCGATCTGCGACCACCCGGACATCAAGGCCGTGTCGTTCGTCGGTTCCACCCGCGTCGGCACCCACGTCTACAACCGTGCCTCGCTGGCCGGCAAGCGCGTGCAGTGCATGATGGGCGCCAAGAACCACGCTGTGGTGCTGCCGGACGCCAACAAGGAACAGACCCTCAACGCGATGGTCGGCGCCGCCTTCGGTGCCGCGGGCCAGCGCTGCATGGCCGCCTCCACTCTGGTGCTGGTGGGTGAAGCACGCAACTGGGTGCAGGACCTGGTCACCAAGGCCGAGACCCTGAAGGTCAGCGGCGGCACCGTCGCCGGCACCGATGTAGGCCCGGTCATTTCCTGCAGCGCCCGCGAGCGCGTGGAAGGCCTGATCGCCTCGGGCGTGGAGCAGGGCGCCAAGCTGGTGCTCGACGGCCGCAAGCCGCAGGTCGATGGTTTCGAGAAGGGCAACTTCGTTGGCCCGACCATCTTTGCCGGTGTCACCACCGACATGCGCATCTACCAGGAAGAAATCTTCGGGCCGGTGCTGGTCATCCTCGAAGCGGAGACGCTGGAAGAGGCCATCGCGATGGTCAACAGCAACCCGAACGGCAACGGGACCGCACTGTTCACCCAGTCCGGCGCCGCCGCGCGCAAATTCCAGGAAGACATCGACGTCGGCCAGGTCGGCATCAACGTGCCGATCCCGGTGCCGGTGCCGCTGTTCTCGTTCACCGGTTCGCGCGCGTCCAAGCTGGGCGACCTGGGTCCGTATGGCAAGCAGGTGGTGTTGTTCTACACCCAGACCAAGACGGTCACCGCGCGCTGGTTCGATGACGAGACGCTCAGCCACGGCGTCAACACCACGATCAGCCTGAAGTAACGGCAGGAGCAGCCATGAGCCACTCGATGACGACGGAACTGGAAGAAGCGCAGCAGGCGTACCGCGAGGCGGCGCGCGACTTCGCACAGGCCGAACTGGCGCCGCACGCCGCGCGATGGGATGCGGAGGGCATCTTTCCGCGCGAGGCGATCGCCAAGGCCGGTGAACTGGGCTTCTGCGGTCTGTACATGGACCCGGAAGTGGGCGGCAGCGGCCTGAGCCGACTGGACGCCGCCGTCGTCATCGAGGAGCTCGCCAACGTCGATCCGTCGACCGCGGCGTACATCAGCATCCACAACATGGCGTCGTGGATGGTGTCCAAGTGGGGCCAGCCGGCGCTGCGCGATGCGTGGGGAACCGATCTGTCCTCGGGCAGCAAGCTGGCCTCGTACTGCCTGACCGAACCCGGTGCAGGTTCCGATGCGGCCTCGCTGAAGACCACCGCCGTGCGCGATGGCGACTTCTATGTGCTGAACGGCTCCAAGGCCTTCATTTCCGGCGCCGGTGCCACTGAACTGCTGGTGGTGATGGCGCGTACCGGTGGTGCCGGTGCCGGCGGTGTCAGCGCCATTGCGGTGCCGGCGGACCTGCCGGGCATCAGCTTCGGCCGCAAGGAAGAGAAGATGGGCTGGAACAGCCAGCCCACCCGTGGCATCACCTTCGAAAACGTCCGCGTGCCGGTCAGCCACCTTCTGGGAGAGGAAGGCGGCGGCTTCAAGCTGGCGATGAAGGGGCTCGATGGCGGCCGCATCAACATCGCCGCCTGCTCGCTGGGCGCCGCGCAGGGTGCGCTGGACGCTGCACGCCGCTACATGGGCGAGCGCCGCCAGTTCGGCAAGGCACTGGCCGAGTTCCAGGCCCTGCAGTTCAAGCTGGCCGACATGGTCACCCAGCTGGTGGCCGCCCGGCAGATGGTGCACACCGCTGCGCGCAAGCTCGATGCCGGTGCCAGCGACGCCAACGTGTGGTGCGCGATGGCCAAGCGCTTCGCCACCGATGCCGGTTTCAACGTCTGCAACGAAGCACTGCAGATCCATGGTGGCTACGGCTACATCCGCGAATACCCGATCGAGCGCCTGCTGCGTGACTGCCGCGTGCACCAGATCCTGGAAGGCACCAACGAGATCATGCGGGTGATCGTTGCCCGTCACCTGCTCAACACCGAAGAGGAACTGCGATGAAGGATTGGCGTACCCAGGAGCACGTAGGCCTGAAGGTCGAGGTGGATGGCCACACCGCCATGGTCACCCTGAACAACCCGCCGGCGCATACCTGGACCGTGCACAGCCTGTCGGCGCTGCGCGACCTGGTGGGCGCGCTCAACGCAGACCGCGACATCTACGCGCTGGTGATCACCGGTGACGGCGAGAAATTCTTCTCCGCCGGTGCCGACCTCAACCAGTTCGCCTCCGGCGACAAGGCCGCTGCGCGTGAAGCCGCGCGCCGCTTCGGTGAAGCCTTCGAGGCGCTGTCCGGTTTCCGTGGTGTGTCGATTGCCGCGATCAACGGCTACGCCATGGGCGGTGGCCTGGAATGCGCGCTGGCCTGCGACCTGCGCATCATTGAAGACCATGCCCAGGTTGCGCTGCCGGAGGCCACCGTCGGCCTGCTGCCGTGCGCCGGTGGCACCCAGAACCTGCCGCGCCTGGTCGGCGAGGGCTGGGCCAAGCGCATGATCCTGCTGGGCGAGCGCATCAACGCCGACACCGCACTGCGCATCGGCCTGGCCGAAGAAAAGGTCGGCAAGGGCGAAGCCAAGGCGCTGGCGCTGGAATGGGCGAAGAAGGCCGGCAAGCAGAGCCCGACCAGCATCGCCGCCTGCAAGACCCTGGTGCAGGCCACCCGCACCGGCACCCACGCTTCGGCGCTGGTGGCCGAACGCGAAGCCTTCGTCGATCTGTTCGACACCGCCGACCAGGTCGAGGGCGTGACCGCCTTCCTGGAAAAGCGCGCCGCGCAGTGGAAGAACGCATGAGCACCGACACCGCTGCCGACGACGCACCGGTGCTGTTCGAAGAGCGCGCCGCCAGCAACGGCACGCGCATCGGCATCGCCACGCTCAATGCGCCGCGTACGCTCAACGGTTTCTCGCTGCCGATGGCGCACCTGCTGCTGAAACAGCTGAATGCCTGGGCCGACGACGATGGCATCGCCATGGTGGTGCTGCAGGGCGCCGGCGAAAAGGCGTTCTGCGCCGGCGGTGACCTGCACAGCCTGTACAAGAGCATGGTCGCCTTCCGCGAGGCCGGCCGCAGCGACATCCGCGAGAACGACTACGCGGCCGAGTTCTTCGACGTCGAATACCGCGTCGATTACCTCATCCACACCTATGCCAAGCCGATCCTGTGCTGGGGCCATGGCATCGTGATGGGCGGTGGCATCGGCCTGATGTCCGGTGCCAGCCACCGCGTGGTCAGCGAGCGCTCCAAGCTGGCCTTCCCGGAAATCACCGTCGGCCTGTTCCCGGATGTGGGTGGTAGCTGGCTGCTGCCGCGCGTACCGGGCAAGGGCGGCCTGTTCCTGGCGCTGACCGGCGCGCTGCTCAATCCGGGCGACGCCATCTACGCCGGCCTGGCCGACGTGCACGTGGCCGAAGAACGCCGCAGCGCGGTGTTCGATGCGCTGCTGCAGGTCGCGTGGTCCAGCGATGCCGCACACAACCACGAACGGCTCAGCCATCTGCTGCAGTCGCATGCCAGTGACGCCGCCACCGGCCCGTTGCTGGCCAATGCGGCGCGGGTCGATGCGCTGTGCGAAGGCGATGACCTTGAAGCGATCGTTGCGCGCATTGCCGGCCTGCAGACCGACGATGCCTGGCTGCAGGCGGCGCAGAAGACCCTCGCCGCCGGTGCACCCGGTTCGGCACGGCTGTCGTACGAACTGCAGCGCCGCAGTGCCGGCCAGGGCCTGGCCGCGATCTATCGCCTGGAGTACATCGTCGCCCTGCATTGCGCCGCCCACGGTGATTTCGCTGAAGGCATCCGCGCGCTGCTGATCGACAAGGACCGCAATCCGCAGTGGAACCCGGCCACTCTGGCCGAGGCCACCGGCGCGTGGGCCGACACCTTCTTCGCTTCCCCCTGGGCCGATGCCGCGCATCCGCTGGCCGACCTGGGCACTCCCCTTGTTGAAAGGAGCCTTGCATGAGCCGCATTGCATTCATCGGGTTGGGCAACATGGGTGGCCCGATGGCCGCCAATCTGGTCAAGAACGGCCACACCGTGCGCGTGTTCGATCTGGTCCCGGCCGCGGTGCAGGCCGCCGTCGATGCCGGCGCCAGCGCGGCCGCATCGGCGCGCGAAACCCTGGCCGATGCCGAGGTGGTGATCTCGATGCTGCCGGCCAGCCGCCACGTCGAAGGCGTGTACCTGGGCGATGACGGCATTCTTGCCGCGATTCCGGCCGGCGCACTGGTCATCGACTGCAGCACGATCGCACCGGCCAGCGCCCGCAAGGTCTCTGAAGCCGCTGCCGCACGTGGCCTGCAGATGATCGACGCACCGGTGTCCGGCGGTACCGCCGGTGCCCAGGCCGGCACCCTGACCTTCATCGTCGGTGGCGAGGAGGATGCGCTGGAGCGCGCCCGCCCGGTGCTGCAGGCGATGGGCAAGAACATCTTCCATGTCGGCGCCAGCGGTGCCGGCCAAGTGGCCAAGCTGTGCAACAACATGGCGCTGGGCGTGATCATGGCGGTCACCGGCGAAGCCATCGCCCTCGGCGTGGCGCACGGGCTGGACCCGAAGGTGCTGTCGCAGATGATGGCGGTCAGCACCGGCCGCAGCTGGGCCACCGAAGTGTGCAACCCGTGGCCGGGCGTGCTGGAAAACGCCCCGGCCTCGCGCGGCTACAGCGGCGGCTTCGGCAGTGATCTGATGCTGAAGGACATGGGCCTGGCGGTGGAAGCGGCGATGAGTGTCGGCGCCTCGATCCCGCTGGGCGAAGTGGCCCGCAACCTGTACTCGATGAACCACCAGGCTGGCCGCGGCAAGCTGGATTTCTCCAGCGTCGTGCAGCTCATTACGAGCGAGAAGTGACCTGGTAGTGCCGGCCGCTGGCCGGCAACCTCATGCCCCGTGCGGGACAACGAAGGTGGGATGGGCGGATGTTCGGTTTCGACCGGCATCCGCCCATTTTTTTGCTCTGGCGCGGGTAGTGCCGGCCGCTGGCCGGCATCACCCCATCAGGCAACGACCAGCGTCACGTCGATGTTGCCGCGGGTGGCGTTGGAGTACGGGCACACGATGTGCGCCTTCTGCACCAGATCTTCCACCTGCTCGCGCGGCACGCCCGGCACGTTGATGGTCAGCTCGGCTTCGATGCCGAAACCGGTCGGGATCTGGCCGATGCCGACCTTGCCGGTCACGGTGGTGTCGGCCGGCAGCGCGACCTTGGCCTGGCCGGCCACGAACTTCAGCGCGCCCAGGAAGCAAGCCGAGTAGCCGGCCGCGAACAGCTGTTCCGGGTTGGTGCCCGGGCCGCCGGCGCCGCCCAGCTCGCGCGGGGTCGACAGCTGGATATCCAGCACGTTGTCGGAGGAGACGGAACGGCCTTCACGGCCGCCGGTGGAGGTGGCCTGGGCGGTGTACAGAACCTTTTCGATGGACATCGGGATGCTCCTGGTCGGTGGGTGGGTGTTGCGTTGGAGCCTACTTTGCCCGGTTTCTGCGTACGTTGGGTTGCAATGCGTACGAAAAACTTGATCGATCGTCCTGCTGGCCTAGATCGTCCACTCGCGGTCGGTGGTGAACATGATGGTCAGCCAGCGGTCCGGCGAGGCCTCGCCCAGTGCATCGCCGATCTCGTCGCGCAGCTGGTCCCATTCCACCAGGGGCCGCGGCGGGTCGTTTTCCGGTACCACAAAGAACAGCTCGATCTGCTCGCCACGCCCCACCTGGGCCACGTAGCTGCGGTGCTCGACGAAGCCGTGCTTGGCCACGATCCCGCGTGCCACTGCATCCACATGGGCCTGCAGTTCCGGCGGGGTGACCAGCAGGATGCCGGCCAGCGCCCGGCGCACCGTGCCGAGCGGGGCGATCATCACCAGCACGCAGACGAAGGCGAGGATGGCCGGGTCGATGTACGGCCCGACCCACGCCAGCGACGTGCCCTGCACCAGTACGCCGCCGAGGAAGGCCAGCAGGTAGCAGGCCGACATGCTGGCCGCGATCACCCAGTTCTTCGCGTCCAATGCGATGAACTCCGAGCCGATGCGGCGGTTGGCGCGCAGGATGAACCAGGCCAGCGCGCCTTCGCCCACGATCGACAGCCCGGCGAAGGCAATGGCCGGGCCGAGGGCGATGTGGCGGCCCCCGGACATCAACGCGTCCACCGCATTGACCAGCGCATACAGCGCCGCACCGATCATCAGTGTGCCGCTCACCCCCAGCACGATCGGCTCCAGGTGCCAGAAGCCCATGGTGAAGCGCTGGTTGAGCCGCGACTGCAGGGCGTCAGTCTGCGTGGACAGCGCGATCAACCGCGCCACCAGCAGTGACAGCCAGGTCATCACCACGTCGATCAGGCCGTAGATGCCGTCGAAGATGATCAGCGAGGAATTGGCCAGCAGGCCGAACACCACCGCCGCCGCGGCCAGCAGCAGCGAGGCGGCGATCGACAGGCGCAGCACGCCCTGTTCGGTGGCGGGGTCGAAGAACTGCGGGCGGTTGGCGGCCATGGTTCAATTGTAGAGCGGAGCCAGGCTCCGCTGCCTTTCGCTGCCTTCGCCGGCCAACCGCGCTACCCCCGTGGGGCCGCTTCCCGTAGACTGCGTCCCTCCCACGTACCGACGCCCGCCTGCAGTGATCACGCCACCCTGACCCTTGCCGCACATCGGTAGCCGGCCCGCCCGGCTCAGGAACCCGTGTCTTTCCACTGCAGCGCCATGCGGCCACGCCCGCCTGCGCGCGGAGCTTTCCCATGCAAACGTCCTACCCCCTGCGCCAGCAATGGCTCGGCAACATCCGTGGCGACCTGCTGTCCGGCATCGTCGTCGCCCTGGCCCTGATTCCCGAGGCCATCGCGTTCTCGCTCATCGCCGGCGTCGACCCAAAGGTCGGCCTGTATGCCGCGTTCTCGATTGCCGTCATCACCGCCATCGCTGGCGGCCGCCCCGGCATGATCTCCGCCGCCACCGGTGCGATGGCGTTGGTGATGGTCGACCTGGTCAAGGACCACGGCCTGCAGTACCTGTTCGCTGCCAGCATCCTGGCGGGGTTGCTGCAGGTGCTGGCCGGCGTGTTCAAGCTCGGCGCGTTGATGCGTTTCGTCTCGCGCTCGGTCATCACCGGCTTCGTCAACGCGCTGGCGATCCTGATCTTCCTGGCGCAGATGCCCGAGCTGATCGGTCGCGGTCCTACGGTCTATGTGCTGTGCGCCGCCGCGCTGGCGATCATCTACCTGCTGCCACGCATTACCCGCGCCGTGCCATCACCGCTGGTGGCCATTGTGGTGCTGACCGCCGTGGTGATCGGCTTCGGCGTGGACGTACGCAGCGTCGGTGACATGGGCCAGTTGCCTGACAGCCTGCCGCATTTCCTCATTCCCGATGTGCCGCTCACCTGGGAAACGCTGCGCATCCTGCTGCCGGTGTCGGCCACGCTGGCCGTGGTCGGCCTGCTCGAATCGATGATGACCCTGCAGATCGTCGAGGACATCACCGAGACGCCCAGCGAGCGCAACCGCGAATGTGTCGGCCAGGGCGTGGCGAACACGGTCACCGGCTTCCTCGGTGGCATGGCCGGTTGCGCGATGATCGGCCAGTCGGTGATCAACGTGACCTCCGGTGGCCGCGGCCGCCTGTCCTGCCTGGTGGCCGGCGTGTTCCTGCTGGTGCTGGTGGTGTACGGCAGCGATCTGGTGCGGCAGATCCCGATGGCGGCGCTGGTGGCGGTGATGATCATGGTCAGCATCGGCACCTTCAGCTGGCGCTCGCTGCGCGACCTGCGCACGCATCCGCGTAGTTCCTCCGCGGTGATGCTGCTGACCGTGGTGGTCACCGTGGCCACCCATGATCTGGCCAAGGGCGTGCTCAGCGGTGTGCTGCTGTCGGCCCTGTTCTTCGCACGCAAGGTCGGCCGCATGCTGGACGTGCAGCGCGACGATGCCGGTGACACCCAGGTCTACCGCGTGCGTGGGCAGGTGTTCTTTGCCTCGGCAGGGCAGCTGGGTGCGGCGTTCGATTACCAGCACGTGGCGCCGAAGGTACAGATTGATCTGCGCGATGCGCACCTGTGGGACCTGACTGCCGTGGCCGCGCTGGAGCGGGCGCAGGAAAAGCTGGCCGCGCATGGGGCGGAGGTGACGGTGGTGGGGCTCAATGCGGCCAGCCAGACCCTCATTGAACAGGTGGGTGGCAAAGGCGCTGCTGGCAGCGCGCATTGACGCTATCGGCTCTCGTGGAGCAACTGCAACGCCATGGCCGCTGTTGCGGTTGCTGCATCTTCAGCCTGTGAACCCCACCCAAGGTGGAAGAATCGCCGCGATCGTGCTCCGTTGTGATCCTCACGACGGAGTACTTCTGCCGGAATGGATTCGCTCTTCAACAACGCCACCACGCTGCTGACCTTTCTGCTGCCGGGTTTCCTGTCTGCATGGGTGTTCTATGGGCTGACATCCCATCCCAAGCCGCCGCAGTTCGAACGGACCGTGGAAGCGTTGGTGTTCACCTTCGCGGTCCAGGTGCTGGTGAAGTTCACCGAACTGATGCTCCTGCTGGCGGGTCGCTGCTTTGTGCTGGGGACCTGGACCGAGACCAGCAGCCTGCTATGGGGTTTTGTCCTCGCCGCACTGCTGGGGGCAGGATTGGCCCTCGCTGCGAACAAGGATTCCCTCCACAGGGTTCTCCGTCGTGCAGGCTTCACCACGAGGACATCCCACCCGAGCGAGTGGTACTGCGTGCTGGGTACGCGTCCTGCCTTCGTGGTGCTGCAATTGAAGGATGGCCGTCGATTGACCGGCTACCCCAAGGAGTGGCCGATCAGCCCCGCTGCGGGACAGTTCTACATGCAGATGCCGGCCTGGCTGGTGGATGCGGATCCACCCGATGAAGGTGCCGATCCAGCAGCGGATCCCGTGGCCAGCCCCGCCGTGGTCGAGCTTCCGCAGCTCGATGGCATACTGATTCACGCAGTGGATGTGCAGTGGGTCGAGATTCTCCAGGAGACAGACGATGGCTAAGTTGAGGAAGGGTTCCAACCCACCACTGGACCAGTTGGTCGTATCCATGGAGAACGCGAACCCCAAGCTCCCCGAGGGCAGGAAGCGTCCGCCGCCACCGCCCAGCCCGCCCCGGCCGCCAGCCGGAGCCGGGCCCAACCGGCGCTCGCCGCGCGGCTGACCGGGCGCATTCAGCCGCCCGGTGTAAACTATTGATCTCACTGGCAATGCCAGTCTCCACGATCAATGCCCCGATGACGTCCGCCACCGCCCGTTACGCCGATTCCCTGCGCCTGTCCGTTGCCCCGATGATGGACTGGACGGACCGCCATTGCCGCGTGTTCCATCGCGTGCTGGCGCCGGGCGCGCGCCTGTACACGGAAATGGTGCACGCCAACGCGGTCATCCACGGCGATCGCGAGCGCCTGCTCGGCTTCGACCGCAGCGAACAGCCGCTGGCCCTGCAATTGGGTGGCAGTGATCCAGCGCTGCTGGCGCAGGCCGCCCGCATCGCCGCCGAATGGGGTTATGACGAGGTCAACCTCAACTGCGGCTGCCCGTCTGATCGCGTGCAGGCCGGGCGTTTTGGCGCGTGCCTGATGCGCGAGCCGGCGCTGGTGGCCAAGTGCGTCGCGGCGATGGTCGACGCGGTTGATATCCCGGTGACGGTGAAGTGCCGCCTGGGCGTGGACGAGGACAACGACTACGACGTGTTTGCCAGCTTCGTCGACTGCCAGGTTGCCGCCGGTGCGGCGATGGTGGTGGTGCACGCGCGCAACGCGTGGCTGAAGGGCCTGTCGCCGAAGGAGAACCGCGAGGTTCCGCCGCTGAAGTACGACTGGGCCTACCGCCTGAAGCAGGAGCGCCCGGCACTGCCGGTGGTGATCAACGGCGGCCTGGCCAGCCTCGAGGCGGTGCAGGCGCAGGCCGCGCACGTCGACGGCGTGATGCTGGGCCGCGCGGCCTACCACGACCCCTACCTGCTGCATCAGCTTGAGGTGCTGCATACCGGCGCCCCGCTGCAGGCCCGTGGCGACCTGCTGCGCGCGATGCGCCCCTACATCGAGGCGCAGCTGGGCGAAGGCCTGGCGCTGAAGCACATCACCCGCCACCTGCTCGGCCTGTTCCACGGCCAGCCCGGTGGGCGCGCATTCCGCCAGGTGCTGAGCGAGGGCGCACACCGTCCGGGCGCCGGCTGGAGCCTGATCGAACAGGCCCTGGCGGTCACCGACCGCGAAGCTAATCGCGCCGCAGCGTGACCGCAGTCACATTCCTGACTTGACAAGGGACGGCGATTCGTCCCGAATGTTCACTTAGCTGAACGACTCGGGCGCAGGGCCGGAAAAGTTCAGACCGGATTCACTGCTGTAAACCAAGAATTTGCAAAAGATTTGTAAAACGCTGGGTTTCGAACCCGGCGCCGGATTTACGACTTTTGAACGAATCGCCGTGCTCGGCTAGGATCGCATCGATGTCTTCCGCTCCCTTCCATCGCCGCATTGCCCTGGCCACCTGCGCGGTCCTGTCGGCTGTGCCGCTGTCTTCGGCGCTGGCGCAACAGCCGCCGCGTGGCGAGCAGGCGCGGGCGGAGATGATGGAGCGGGGTGAGCGCGGCAACCGTGGCGACGAGCGGTCGCTGTCCGATGCCGTGCGCCGCGTGCAGCGCACCACCGGCGGCCACATCCTCGGCGCCGAGCGCGTGCCGTTCGATGGTCGTGATATCAACCGGGTGAAGTACATGGACGATCGGGGCCGGGTCCGCTACATGGACGACCCCGCGCCGTCGCGTTCACAGCCGCGCACGCCGCGGTCGGATATGTCATCACTACGCGGCGATAACCCCTGAACAGGGATAGTCGTCGCTATCAACCCGTACCCCACAGGCCTCCGGGCCACACCCAGGACACTAGGGAGAGTTCATGCGTATCCTTCTGGTCGAAGACGAAGCCCCGCTGCGTGAGACCCTGGCAGCCCGGCTCAAGCGCGAAGGCTTTGCCGTCGATGCTGCGCAGGACGGCGAGGAAGGCCTCTACATGGGGCGCGAAGTTCCGTTCGATGTCGGCATCATCGACCTCGGCCTGCCCAAGATGTCGGGCATGGAGCTGATCAAGGCCCTGCGTGACGAAGGCAAGAAGTTCCCGGTGCTGATCCTGACCGCGCGTTCGAGCTGGCAGGACAAGGTCGAGGGCCTGAAGCAGGGCGCTGACGATTACCTGGTCAAGCCGTTCCACGTCGAAGAACTGCTGGCCCGCGTCAATGCGCTGCTGCGCCGCGCCGCTGGCTGGAGCAAGCCGACCCTGGAATGCGGCCCGGTTGCGCTGGATCTCGCCGCCCAGACCGTCAGCGTGGCCGGCAGCAATGTCGACCTGACCAGCTACGAGTACAAGGTGCTGGAGTACCTGATGATGCATGCCGGTGAACTGGTCTCGAAGGCCGATCTCACCGAGCACATCTACCAGCAGGACTTCGATCGCGACTCGAACGTGCTGGAAGTGTTCATCGGCCGCCTGCGCAAGAAGCTGGACCCGGATGGCGAACTGAAGCCGATCGAGACCGTGCGCGGTCGCGGCTACCGTTTCGCGATCCCGCGCAACGAGGGCTGAGCCGGCTCACCCTGGCGATACCATGATGTCCGGCCGTCTGTGGTTCTTCCGACGCTGGCGGCCGCGCTCACTGCAGGCGCGCCAGATGCTCGCCGCGTCCGTGGGCCTGGTCGCGTTTCTGGCGCTGGCCGGTTACGCGCTCGACGCCGCCTTCGCCGATACGGCGAAGGCGAACCTGCGTGAGCGCCTGAAGAACTACGCCACCGCCTATGCGGCCGGCATCGACTTCACCCGCGACCGCTCGCTGTACATCCGCGAGCAGCCACCGGATTCGCGCTTCGACGTGCCCGGCAGCGGCCTGTACCTGCAGGTGGTGATGCCGCACGGCAAGGGCAATTCGATGTCTGCCGAAGGCCCGATGCTGCCCACCGTCGGCGGTGGCCTGCTGGCGCCGCGCCAGGAAGTGTTCGAAGGCCCGCTGCCGATGATCCAGATCGACGGCAGCCAGGGCTCGGTGTACCGCTATGGCCTAGGCCTGGTGTGGGACGCCGACGCCGATCCCGCCACCGAATTCCCGTACACCATCTACGTGATGGAAGACTCGCGCGCGCTGGGTGCGCAGCTGCGGGTGTTCCGTGGCCGGGTGTGGTTCTACCTGGGTGGCATCGGCTTGATCCTGCTGCTGCTGCAGACCGTCATCCTGCAGTGGAGCCTGCGGCCCCTGCGTCGCGTGATCACCGAGCTGACCAAGGTGCAGCGTGGCGAGACCGCGCGCATGAGCGAGCGCCACCCGCGCGAGCTGGAACCCCTGACCGACAGCATCAATGCCTTCATTGAAAGCGAGCGCGAGAACCTCGAGCGTCAGCGCAATACCCTGGCCGACCTGGCGCACAGCCTGAAGACGCCCATTGCGGTGCTGCGCACGCAGATGGACAGCGGCGCGGGCGATGGTGCGCTGCGCGAGGAGCTGGACGTGCAGCTGCAGCGCATGAACAACCTGGTCTCCTACCAGCTGGCACGTGCTGCGTCGTCGGGCCACAAGCTGTTCTCCGCGCCGCTGCCGATCGAATCCAACGCCGAGGAAATCGTGCGTGGCCTGGAAAAGGTCTATGCCTCGAAGGGCGTGCTGTGCGAATTCGATATCGACCCGGCCGCGCGCTTCCACGGCGAACCGGGCGACCTGCAGGAACTGCTCGGCAACCTGCTGGAAAACGCCTTCAAGTGGGCCAACCGCCGCGTGCTGCTGACCGCGCAGCCGCTGCCGGCACCGAACGCGCGCCGCGCGGGCCTGCTGCTTGCGGTGGACGACGATGGCCCCGGCATCGCCCCGGACGACATCGGCAAGGTGCTGCAGCGTGGCGTGCGTGGCGACGAGCGCGTGCAGGGCCACGGCATCGGTCTGTCGATCGTGCAGGACCTTATCAAGGATTATCGCGGTGAACTGGCTGTGGGCCGCTCCGAGGAACTGGGCGGCGCCCGTTTCGAAGTGCGCCTGCCGCCGGGGCCGTAATCCGCGCGTTCCCGCCCGCCGGGCATCGCCTGGCGCAACAGCGCGGGTGTTCCGGCAGTGCCGGCCGCTGGCCGGCAACCCCATGATCTTCGGTGGCATTGCCAAGGTGCCGGCCAGCGGCCGGCACTACCGTATTTCGATCGTCGGCGGCTTGCCATAGAACCGCTGCAGCTGCGCGTTCCCGTCCGCCGGGCATCGCCTGGCGCAACAGCGCGTGGTGTTCCGGTAGTGCCGGCCGCTGGCCGGCAACCCCATGAGCTTCGGTGGCATTGCCAGGTTGCCGGCCAGCGGCCGGCACTACCGTGTTTCGATCGCCGGCGGCTCGCCATAGAACCGCCGCAGCTGCGCGTTCCCGTCCGCCGGCCATCGCCTGGCGCAACCGCGCGTAGTGTTCCGGTAGTGCCGGCCGCTGGCCGGCAACCTCATGAACTTCGGTGGCATTGCCAAGGTGCCGGCCAGCGGCCGGCACTGCCGTGTTTCGATCGCCGGCGGCTCGCCATAGAACCGCCGCAGCTGCGCGTTCCCGTCTGCCGGGCATCGCCTGGCGCAACAGCGCGTGGTGTTCCGGTAGTGCCGGCCGCTGGCCGGCAACCTCATGAACTTCGGTGGCATTGCCAGGTTGCCGGCCAGCGGCCGGCACTACCGTATTTCGATCGTCGGCGGCTTGCCATAGAACCGCCGCAGCTGCGCGGCCACCTCCGGCAACGCCTGCTGCAACAGCGCGTAGTGTTCCGGTAGTGCCGGCCGCTGGCCGGCAACCTAATCATCTTCGGTGGCATTGCCAAGGTGCCGGCCAGCGGCCGGCACTACCGTGTTTCGATCGCCGGCGGCTCGCCATAGAACCGCCGCAGCTGCGCGTTCCCGTCCGCCGGCCATCGCCTGGCGCAACAACGCGTGGTGTTCCGGTAGTGCCGGCCGCTGGCCGGCAACCTCATGATCTTCGGTGGCATTGCCAAGGTGCCGGCCAGCGACCGGCACTACCGTGTTTCGATCGTCGGCGGCTTGCCATAGAACCGCCGCAGTTGCGCAGCGACGTCCGGCAACGCCTGCTGCAGCAGATCCGGCGCGGAGAAGTGGTACTCGCTGGTCACCGCGAAGAATTCTTCCGGTGCCTCGGCCGCATACGGATCGATCAGCGTTTCTTCGCCCGCATCGACCTGGGCACAGAAGGCATCGTAAGCCTGCTGGAACGTGGCCGCCCACTCGCGCTGCCATGCGCGCGGCAGCGGCGGCGTGCCGTCCATCGCACCATCCAGTGCATCCAGCTTGTGCACCATCTCGTGCACCGCCACGCAGTAGCCCTCGTGCGGCGCCGCCAGGTCGGCCTGCACATCGGCCCAGGACAGGATCAACGGACCGCTGTCCCACGATTCGCCAATCAGTTCGTCATCCCACTCGTGCAGCACGCCGGCCGCATCCATGTGGCTGCGGTGCACGCGGAACGCATCCGGGTAGACGATCAGCTGCGACCAGCCTTCAAGTCCTACCTCGCCGAATTCCAGCAGCGGCAGGCAGCACAGCGCGGCCAGCAGCACACCATCGCCGGCCTGCAATTGCAGGTCACCAATCGGGGTAATGGTCTTCTCATGCAGGAAGCGCGTGGTCAGCACACGCAGGCGTGCGCGGCGTTCGTCGTCCAGTCCGTGCAGCCAGGCTGCGCGGCGGCAGGCGTCATCCCAAAGTGCATCGTCGATCGGCCGCGGCGCAGGCCGCAGCCACTGCAGCAACGACTTGATCAGCGGAACATTCCCGGCAGGTAGCTGTGCCACTTCGGCGCGCGGATGCGCGGCAGCATGTCGTCGTCGCTGCCACCGCCACCGGTGGTGGTGCTGGCCGCCGGGCGTACCGGTGCCGCCTTGGTGCTGGCGGCCGATGCGCTGGCGGTGGGCGCGCGCTGCGAGGCGGCATCGCCATTGGAGGACACGCAGGCCCCACGGCTGTCGTCCAGCGCTGCCGTCGCAGACGCCGCGAAGGGCATCAGCAGCAGGATCAGGCAATGGGCGTAACGGCGCATTGACGACATCCACGTTAAGGGAGGGTGAGTTCCCGATTCTAGCCCGAACCCGGCGCCCCGTTGGAAGCCCCCGCGAAACCCAACGTGGCGGGCGTCGCTGGCGGCTTTCCCGCATAATTCCTTCCTGACTTCGTGGAAGCTGCCGTGGACGATCGCCAATTGCTGGCCAAACTCGCTGCCGGTCGCCTGTCCGGCGACGCCCTGGCCCGTGAGCTGGGCCAGACCCGGGCGGCCATTTGGAAGCGTATTCAAGGACTTAGGGCCGCCGGTGTGGACATCGAGGGCCGTGCTGGCGAAGGCTATGGCCTGACCCGCCCGGTCGACCTGCTGGACCCGGACGCGATCCGCGCCGGCTTGCCTGCCGACGTCCAGACCCTGCTGCACGACCTGCAGGTGGCCTGGACGGTGGACTCGACCAACGCCGAATTGCTGCGTTGCAGCGCGCCCCAGCGCGGGGTGAGCGTTCTGCTGGCCGAACGCCAGACCGGCGGCCGTGGCCGTCGCGGCCGTGCCTGGGCCTCGCCGCTGGCCGCGCATATCTACCTGTCGGTGCTGCGCCTGTACTCCGGTGGCCTCGGCCGCTTGGCCGGGCTGAGCCTGGTGGCCGGTATCGCCGTGGCCGAAGCGCTGCACGATCTGGGCTACACCCAGGCGCAGCTGAAGTGGCCGAATGACCTGATCGTCGATGGCAAGCGCAAGCTGGTCGGCCTGCTCGCAGAAGGTGGTGGCGAATACGCCGGCCCGGCACGCGCGGTGATCGGCATCGGCATCAACACACACATGCCGCCGTCGTTCGCCGAACAGATCACCCAGCCGTGGGTGGACCTGGACACGCTGGCCGGTAAGCCGGTGGACCGCAACGTGGTCGTTGCTGCCGTGCTGACGCGCCTGCTGCCGGCGCTGGAAGAATTCGATCGCGAAGGTCTGGCGCCATTCCTGCCGCGCTACGCCGCGTTCGACATGCTGGCCGGCCGCGAAGTGCGCGTGGAACTGGACGGGCAGTGGCAGCACGGCACCGCACTTGGCTTGGCTGACGACGGCGCGCTGCGCGTGCGCATCGATGGCCAGGAACGCCTGCTGCACGCCGGCGAAGTCAGCGTGAGGGCGGCATGAGCGATTGGTTGTTCGACCTGGGCAACTCGCGCTTCAAGTTCGCGCCGTTGCAGGGTGACCGCGCCGGCGACGTACAGGCCTGGGCGCACGGCGCCGAAGGCATGGCCGGACAGCCGCCGCACAGCCTGCCCAGCGGCACCACCGCGTTCGTGGCCAGCGTGGCCGCACCGTCGCTGACCAGCGCCATGCTGGACCAGCTGCAGCGCCGCTTCGAACACGTGCATGTGGTGCGCACCAGCGCCGAATGTGCCAGCGTGCGCATTGCCTATGCCAAACCGGAAAAGTTCGGCGTCGACCGCTTCCTGGCCCTGCTGGCCGCAGCCAAGGCGCAGCGCCCGGTGCTGGTGGTCGGCGTGGGCACCGCACTGACGATTGATCTGCTCGACGCCAATGGCCAGCATCACGGCGGGCGCATTTCCGCATCGCCCACCACCATGCGTGAAGCGCTGCACGCGCGTGCCGTGCAGTTGCCGGCCACCGGGGGTGACTACAGCGAGTTCGCCAACGACACCGCCGATGCGCTGGCCTCCGGCTGCGATGGCGCCGCCGTGGCGCTGATCGAACGCAGCGCGCAGCAGGCGCATGCGCTGCTGGGCGTGGCACCGTCGCTGCTGGTGCACGGTGGCGGCGCACCGGCGCTGATGCCGTTGCTGCCCGGCGCCGACTACCACCCCTCGCTGGTGCTGGATGGCCTCGCCCGCTGGGCGGTGCACCAGCCCGCAGGCTAGTATCCGCGCATGCTGACCCGTGCCCTGATCGTCGTACTGGCCATCCTCAATCTTGGCGTCGCCTGCTGGTGGCTGCTGCGCGATGCACCGCAACCGCCCGCGCCGCCGCCGCAACCGGCTGGCGTAGCCGAGCTGCGGTGGGTGCCTGGTGGCGTGGATGCCGCTGCGGCCGCCCAGGCCACTGCTGCCGCCCCGACTGCGCCGCTGATGGAGCGCGAACCGGCGGCGAAGATGGCTGTGGCTGCCACGCCTGCACCAGCTACGCCGGCCCAGCCGGAGGTCGCCAAGCCGCAGGTGGCTGAGGCTACGCCGGTTGCTGCCGCTGCCAAGCCGGTAACGCCGCCTGCACCGGCCCCGGCGCCGGAGAAGCCCGCAACTCCGCCTGCGGCCGCTGAGCCGCCGCGCTGTGTCGCGCTCGGTCCGTTCGCCGACCGCGCTGCTGCGAGCAGTGCGCAAGGCAAGGCCGGCAACGTCATCAGTCAGGTGCGCCTGCGCGAACAGCCTGCTGCCAGCGGCAGCGCACGTTTCCGGGTGATGCTGCCGGCCGCCGCCAGCCGCGAAGAAGCCCAGGCCACGGTGAAGCGTATCGTCGCCGCCGGCCTGAGCGACTACTACATCATCAGCCAGGGCGAGGACATCAACGCCGTGGCGCTGGGCCAGTACCGCAACCGTGAAGGCGCCGAGCGCCGCATGGCGGCGGTGCAGGCCGCCGGCTTCCAGCCGCGCCTGGTCGCCAGCGGCGACGCCGGCCAGTGGTGGCTGGAAGGGCAGCTGGCGGCGGGCACGCAGCCGGCCCAGGCCCAGCAGCGCAGCGGGGCGGCACAGAGCCGGTCGCTGGAATGCACACGGTTGCGCTAGAATCTCCGGACCGCGGCGCTGCCGCCGGTGATCCACCCTTGCCGCTTTAGCTCAGTTGGTAGAGCAACTGTCTTGTAAACAGTAGGTCATCCGTTCGATTCGGATAAGCGGCACCACTTGGGAAGCGCCGAAACCCCTTAAAAACGGGGGTTCAACGAAAAAGGCCAGTGCGTTGCGCTGGCCTTTATACGTCTACCGGGAAAATTACCGGGAAAATTAGCGGCTCTTTTTTGGTTTCACGGCCGCTCTTACCACCGGTACGGAATGGTCGTACAGCTGACGCATGGCCTCGGTCACGTGGCCGCCAGCGCTCTTGTCCTCGCTGTCGGTGATTCCCCGGTGTTTCAGGCCATGGAGCGCGAACCGCTGCTCCTCCTCGATCACGTCCTCCGCAATCGCGCGGCGGACCAGGCGCTGCCAGGCGCTGTCCAAGGCTGATTTCGTGAGCGGGGTGCCGAACTCCGAAACGAGAAGGCGTCGCTGCTCAGGTTTGATCGGCACCGGACGCCCATGCGCCTGCATCCGTTCGTCCCGGTACGTCTGCAACCACTTCACTGCCGCCCGCAGTTCTTTCCTCCAGAGGCCACCTCAAAAATTGCACGTTATCGCGCGTAGGGCGCCATCAGCATCCCGCCGCCGCACCAGCTCACGCCTGCAGACCGCGCCCTTGTCGCAGCCTTTGCGACGGCCAGCCGTATCCTGCCGCCCATGCCTCTCCCCGCCGACTTCTACTGGACGACACGCTCTGCCAGCTGGCCAAATGATCCGCTGACCGTGATCGCTGGCGATGGGGTGTTGGTGAACCGTGGATCTTTCTTCCCGTCCACGTCGCTCACCGACCACTCGTAGTACCCGGCCATCGGCACCAGGCACCGGCGGACCTTGAACGCCGCGCGGAATGCCGGCTTGGTGGCCAACGTCTAGATGCGGGCGTTGATCGTGGATCCCTTCAGACCCTTGGCCTTTGCCCAAAAAGGAAGCAGGCCCCACGTGAGCCACGACACCTGCCGGCCTGTTCCCCGATCGAGGATGGCCGACGCACGCTGGGTGGGGCAAGGTTGTAGCTGGGTGGCATCTCGGCCAACGCCGGCGCGAGGTCGACCAGCGACGGCAGGCCGAAGTCGAGGATGGGACGTTGGGCGAATCGGCCGCACATAAGGTGAGCCTGTCACTTGCGGCGTCTGCGTCACGTATATTCGTGGGAAGGGCACAAGCGTGGGCAGCAGCCGAGGTACGCAGGGTGGGGAACCTAAGACTCAAGGAGTGGCAACGGTTGGATTACTACGATCCCAAACCGGTGTTGATCCAACTACGGGCTATGGAAACCAGTGGTGTGCTCGATGGCCTGCCAGCAAAGGTAAAGCATCTCCGAACGAGAGAGCTCAAGCCATACTTGGAACGGCGGCAATGTGCGATTTTCGCCTTCCTTATGGGGCAGGTCACGCGGTCGCTGGTTGCGGTTGCCTATTCTGAAAAGTCTGACTACGACGCCGTGATGCGATGGCGTTCTGGCGACGAGGTGCGATACAGCCCTGTCCAGATGAAGGAACTTCCCCCAGAAATGGGAGCGGGCATCAAGAGCCTGCAGCAACAGATCGATAGCCTCAAGGTCAGATATCCAAGATCCGACGACCTCACGGTAGCAATACACCTCAATCGCAACATGCGCGTGCAGGTCAGTGAGTTGGATCTATCGGGCCTGAGCTTGGGAGGCCTGTGGCTCTTCGGGGCAGAAGACGAGGGTGCCACCCGATGGCGGGTCGTCGGCGACCTTCTATCCCCGAACGCAGATACCGCCGTGTACGAGTATCCGTGCGGATAGACGCGCAAGCTATCAGCCAGACAGAGGCGAATCAGGAAGGCTCGCCGCTGCTCCCCTAGGACGCAGATGGAGCCTTCATCTGAGGGACGAGGTTGACGCGTGCAAGGTGATGCCGAACGTGGTCCCTATGTTCGTTCACCAACCAGTGGATATGGACGTCAGAAATCCCGACCAGATGAAGCAGGAGAAGGTGGTAAAGGTGACCTAGAGCAATCGAGAACTCTACGTATCCCTCAATCACATCCGAGTATGTCCCCGGGGTACGTTCACCACCATAGTGAGATAGATCGTTGCGCAAGTCTGCGCACTTTTCCGAAAATTCGCGCAGCTTTTCGTTATCGAAGCCCAGGCCAATGCTCAGCAGAAGTTCCTCGATTCTCTCCGCGAGGCTCGCTTCAACATTTTTGAACTTTCCAAGTGCATATCTCTTGTCTCTTGCATTTGCCCACTCCACTCGTGATAGGGCGGAAATGATTCTCTCAACCTTGAGTCGGAGCTTCTCATTCGATTCGGCGTCGCCGTCGTATAGCCGTCGATGCAGCGACTCGAGGCCCCACACCAAGTTGGCGAACTTGTGTTCGATGTACATAGGCCGAGGGCGGCGCATGCCAAGGAACAGATGCAGACCTGGACCCAGCTCTCGCCGACGCTCGAACCAACGATTTACCACCGCACCGAAATCTTCTCCCAGGCGAGTCAAGCTTAGCCAGCATTGGTGCCTGTTGAAAGCGGCACTGTTCTGGTTCGCCCTTGCGTAATAGATGCGGACTAGGCCATCGAGTGATGCACTCTTCGCTATCGGCCAGGGCAGCGACCGCGAACTGTTACTCAAGAGTAGGATGAGGTCTTCAAATCCTCGGAAGTAGTCAAGGATCTGGTCGAGGCTAGCGTGTGCAGACAAGCAGAGCACTAGCCGCGACTTCAATGAGACATCAACTGACGTACTGTCGTAAGAGGGAAGGTAGCCGCCAAAGTCAGTTTGAAAGGTCAGCTGGCCAAAGGACGTTTCGTAGACTCGGTCGCAGTCGCGGGCCAACCGTAGAGAAAGCAGGTGGCGCTGACCGTCGTCGCCCACAGGCCGTTCTCCGCTCACAGTCCCTGGGTAAGCCCAAGCCTCAAATCCCTCAAGAGGCATCATGAGTTCAGTGAATTGACTCAGGGTGATGGGATGCTTAGACACCAAGGCGGCGGTGGCACGCATGAGCTGAGAAGATATCTGGTCGGTGTAGTGCATCTTGATGGGACGGGCGCCGGTAAGCAAAACGTGCTCGCCAGTCCCCTTTAGAAGTCCTCGAATGGTGCGTGGACCGACCTCCTCTATCCCAAGGCAGATGCCGTCTTCGCCATCGTCTAAAAGAACTCCAATCAAGTCGAGCGTGATCTGCCCATCATCGGCCACTTCCAACAAGCCCGCGATGCATCCCTCCTGAGGAGGCAACGACGTCGGCACTTGATCATCATCGCCCAGCCAAAACAGCCCGCCATCCCGAAGAACATCCATTTTTTGTTCCTAATTCAAGCCCTTCTGCGTCCGTGAATCGAGACGGTAGAGAGCGGTAAAATTGCTGGGAATGATCAAGTGTAACAAGCGTTTCGCGCGCCCGGACGGTAAAGATGACCCATCTAACCGACTGATTTCAAAGCTAAGTCTATCTATCTTGTAAACAGTAGGTCATCCGTTCGATTCGGATAAGCGGCACCATCTTCGATCCCTTGGCATCCGCACATGTCCACGGGGAACAATCAACCCGCTGAAATGGCGGGTTTTTTGTGCGTTGCCGTTCCGGAATGAATGCGGGTCTGCAGGCGTGTTCAACGCGACCTCGTAAGACCCCTTCTGAGTTGGTTGCAACGCTGGAGCATACGTTCGCCAGACTGTTCATTCATTCGAATGCGGCCATCGGCGAGAAGGGGATAGGTCTCAAGACGGACACGATAGGCTACTTGCGAAGACAGCTGCACTGCAGCGTCGTCCGTGCCGATGGCGGCTCCAGGCAGCGAATCCTCTCGAACAACGCCATTTACCTGAAGCTGTGCGCAGAGTCCGGCGTAGTAGGCGATGCGTTCATCAAGCGCCTGAGGGTGCCTTGTGGCATGACCTAGCGCATGGAATGTCTCGTGCGCGACCAGATCGACAAGGTTCGCAACAGTCCGTCCGCGGTCGTCATGTATCGAGGCCGCAAGTGCCAACGTCTTCCCACCCGAGAACGATCCCAAGGTACGCGACTGTATCGTCGCGGCGGTATCCGTTGGCGCGAGAAGAATCCGGTATCTGTTCGCCTTTGCTTCTATCCATGATTCGGAGAATTTCGCTGCTGCATCAATGCGCGTACAGGTATCGGCAACGTCAACCTGTGATCCTGCAGCCATCAAGAGCAGGATTTCGTGCTGGGTGTTGGTGCAGTGAAGCGATTCCAGAGAGGGCAGGTCCTTGCGCCCTGGAACAATGGAGAGAGACCGGAAGTAGCGGAATGGCCCGAGAGGCGTGGACACCAGCTCGGTGTAGCCATCCGGAGGGATGCCTTGTGGCAATCCAATTGTTGTGGCGCAGCCTGCCAGGATGGAGGCGGCGAATGCGGCGAGTACGACTCCTTTCATCGCTTCTCCCAAAGGTGCGGGTGCTCAAGGTGCACCCGCATCTCCTGTTGTTTACTACATCTCCATGCACAAGTGCGGCGACGGGTGGTTGACGCAATCCCGTCCTTCGAACTCCAGGTAGTAGCTCGCCTTGGTAATGCCTTCCTGTTTGGCTTGCCCAGCGATAACCTGCGGGCCATTTCCGTATGCCGAATGGAAGGGGAGCAGGTCGTAGCTCAAGGCATCGCCATTACCCACATTTGCGTATATCCAGGCATTCACCGCGTTAGGATCCGCAACTCGGATCACGGTGCCTGTCCTGACCCATGAAAACGTTTGGGACGCGCTGATTGCGCCGGTAGCGACGTTCTTTACCCGGAGTATCGCATTGCCCGTGGCAGGATACGGTATGGTTGATCCGGATGTATCCAGCTCAAACGTCGCGGCATCTGGGAGTACGCTGAGAGACGAGAGCAGGGAGTTGTAGATGCTCCTCTTCCCACCACCGTCCCCTTCCCAGATAACTTCCATACCCGCCTTGCACTCTCCGCCACCTGCTTGTTTTCCACTGCACTCGCCATAAGCTCGAACACTCTTCAGGGTGCAACCTGTGAACAGAAGTGCGCTTCCCAATGCGATAGTGGAGGCGGCCAGTATGCTCTTGGAATTCATTCTCATGCTAGATCTCTCCTTGGTCTAGAAGGATGCGTGGTCCACCGTGGTTTCGAAACCACGCGGAGCAGTTGAAATGAGATCGACAGAGGTAGATGTGACTTCGGTCTTGGAATTGAGTATCCGTCGGTGTCGTCGAGTATCACTCTCGGAAATGAGGCGCTCGTGTGCGAGTGCAAGGAAGCATTCCACAGCGAAGTAGAATCCGGGCGTTTGTGCAGAAGCTCTCGCCAGCTACCTCCCACCCACCTGCAACGCCACATACTCCGCCAAACCACGGCAGGCCAATATCAGCCCCTCGCGCGCACCATCGCCGATATCGTCTTTCTCTTCCCCGTCTACGCGCACGCGCTCAGCGGCGTGATACAGCTCCAGCAGCGACACCAGGCCAACCGCAGCGCGGTCCCGGCGTGCGGCGGCCACGGCCTGGCCGGGTGTGCTGGCGGGCCCCGTCCACGGCTGTCCGTCGGCGGCATCACCGGCGCGGATGCGCTGCAGGCAGCCGGGCAGATTGATCGGCGCGGGCGCTTCGTTCGCAGCGGCGAAGGCCGCTTCCAACGGCTGCGCCAGTTCGGGCGGCAGGCGCAGGGCGGCCTCGCCCAAGGTTGCGGTCAGGTAGGGGTGATGGGCGTTGGACATGCGGGCATCCTCGTCAGGAACAGAGGCGCCACCCGAAGAGGGTGGCGGGCGATGCGTGGCTTCCAAGACCGGGAATCGATGAGCCGGCGGGCACGGGGCCCCCACGCACCGCCCGCCGTCGATCGGCGAACGGATTGCCAGCCGGCGCCGCTCTTGGGAAGACGGCGCCGGCTGGCAAGCGTATACAGCATCGATTACGCGGGCTTGGAAGACCCGACCACCTTTTCAGGTGGCGATTCATCATGCGCACGCAGAATCACCGCCTGCCAGTCGTTTGTTTCGATGGCATCGGGCGATCCGAGAGGAAAAATGAATTATCGCGTTTGGCTTGTTCTGCGCAGTTGCATGGCAAAAGCGACATATCGCGCAGCGCTGGAACGTGCGGGCATATACCCCATCGCAGCGCAGCCACCTGCGCGCAGGGCGAAACGACGCGTAAAGCCAACTTAACTGACCGCACAGTTCACCCACCCGATCATCATAAGCGGCCAACGGCATCGGTGCTTCACATCGGCACAAAGTGGCCCCGGCGTTGCGACGGCACTAAGCTACCGGGCCTGTGCCAACCCTATGGAAGCCCCCCATGTCCCACCTCCTGTCCAAGGCGGCCGAACAACAGGATCTCGACCGCATCGACGCACTGCTGGATGCCGGCGCGGACATCGAGTGGCGGCACAAAGGCACCGGACGCACGCCGTTGTTGTCGGCGGTGATCGCCGGAAAGGCTGACGCGGTGGCGCGGCTGCTGGACCGCGGTGCCAACATCGAGCATGCCTGCACGGC
This sequence comes from Stenotrophomonas sp. 96582_Sma, assembly GCF_056480905.1. NCBI lineage: Bacteria > Pseudomonadati > Pseudomonadota > Gammaproteobacteria > Lysobacterales > Lysobacteraceae > Stenotrophomonas > Stenotrophomonas sp. 96582_Sma. The sequence continues at coordinate 255,799 of NZ_CM151122.1, forward strand.
GGTGGGCTTTACCGCACTGGGATGGGCGACCGAGCGCAACGACGCAGACATCGGACGCCTGCTGATCGCGCGCGGCGCCTCGCTGGACGTGGCCTCGCCGGAACTGCATCGCACACCGCTGATGGTGGCGGCGCAGGGCGGTCATCTGCCGATGGTCGAGCTGTTGCTGGCTGGCGGTGCTGATGTTGCACGCGTGGATTTCGAAGGACGCAATGCGCTGTCGCTGGCCGAAGCGCGCGGGCATGCGGCTGTGGTGCAGTGCCTGCAGGCAGCGGGCGCACAGATGCCACCGGTGCTGGAGGAGGCGCCGCCGCTTGTGTGGCCTGAACCGGCCGCAGAAGGGGAACCGGCAGCCGTGGTGCGTGGCTATATGCTGGCCTGCCATGCGTGGGAAACACGTGGTTACCGTGATGCCAAGGCCGGTGGAGACCTGCTCGGTAGTCCATCATTCCAACAGGAGCGCGCGAACATCCTTGCGGCCTGGTGTACCGACCGGAAGCGGGTGTATTCCACGGGCATGTCGGTGGGCAATCCGCCGGTGCACGTGCCGGAGGATCTGCTGGCCGCCGTCGGTCAGCTGACGGCCTCCAAGGCCGAAGTGCTGGTACGTGACCATGCACAGAAATCCCGCGCGCTACGTTACGAACGCCTGTTCGTGCTCAAGCGCGTGGCAGGGCAATGGCGGATCGACGTGCTGAAGAAGCGCCTGTTCCGCACCGAAGCGTGGTCGTCGGCGATTCTCTGAGCGCGACCCGCCGCGCGTCAGCCACACGTCTTCCGCAGCAATACCCACGCCAGCATCAGGGCGAACGTTCCGACCAAGGTCAGGCCGAACCACAGCGCGGCCACTTTCACGTTACCGATCAACGCCGCCAGCATACGGTGCAGTTCGTTCTTCAGGATTGGATATTCAGCGTGTGCCTTGCGCAGACGCTGCCAACCCAACCCGAGGAATACCAAGGTCGAGAACGGCACCAGCAGGAGCGCCGTCTGGATCAACCAACCGTTCGGCGTCGCATCGACCGTACCGTTCAACAGAAGCACAAAAGCGGCAAAGGGCAGCGCCCCGAAGAAAAAGCGCGGCCAGGTAGTGTTGATGAAGGGCGACATCGCAATCTTCCATGAGGGGCGGCTGGGTCCGCGCGGCATCATGCCATGCCAATGCCCTGCTGCACCGCCGCGAGTGGTGTCACACAGCTCTGGCTAGACTGTGCTTCTTTTTCCCCCGCAGGAGGCACCCATGGCCCATCCCATTTCCGTATCCCTGATTGGCGTTCCCACCGATGTCGGTGCGGGCCATCGCGGTGCACGGCTGGGGCCGGAAGCGCTGCGCGTGGCGGGCCTGCCGGAGGCGCTGGAGGCGCGCGGCGTGGACGTGCGCGACCTGGGCAACCTGGATGGCCCGCGCAACCCGTGGACCGCCCCGGTCGAGGGTTACCGCCACCTGGATGAAGTGGTGGCGTGGAACCATGCACTGATGGAAGCCAGCTACGCCGAACTGCAGGCTGGCCGCATGCCGATCATGCTCGGTGGCGACCACTGCCTGGGCATTGGTTCGATCACCGCCGTGGCGCGCTGGTGCCGCGAACAGGGCAAGACCCTGCGCGTGCTGTGGCTGGATGCCCATTCGGATTTCAACACCAGCGACGTGACCCCGTCGGGCAACATCCACGGCATGCCGGTGGCCTGCCTGTGCGGCCTCGGCCCGGATGCGTTGACCCGCCTTGGTGGCACCGTGCCGGCGATCACTCCGGCGCAGATGCACCAGATCGGCATCCGTTCGGTGGACCCGGACGAGAAGCGCCTGATCAAGACCCACAAGGTGGATGTCTATGACATGCGCTACATCGACGAGAACGGCATGAAGCGCGCGGTGGAAGCCGCACTGGCCGGCATCGACGAGAACACCCACCTGCATGTCAGTTTCGATGTGGACTTCCTGGACCCGAGCATCGCGCCGGGCGTGGGCACCACTGTGCCGGGCGGGGTGAACTACCGCGAGGCGCAGCTGGTGATGGAGATGATCGCCGACACCGGGCGCATGGGTTCGCTGGACATCGTCGAGCTCAACCCCTTGCTGGACAAGCAGAATGCCACCGCCGAACTGGCCGTGGACCTGGTCGAAAGCCTGTTCGGCAAGTCCACCCTGATGCGTGACTGACGGCGCCGCCTGAACGGATCTGTGATCCGTTCACGCCCGCTCCACGCCACTGCCGCCAGATTGCACTTCACGCGGCGGTGGTGGGCGTTGGCCTTCTCCCGCCGAGCGAAACAATCCCATCCGCGAATGAAGCGGTGTAGCGGCAAACCCAAGGAGAAGCCCATGAAGCGCGTAGTTGCCCTGATGCTGTTGTCGATGTTCTCGGTGGCCCTGCTGGCCGGCTGCAACACCATTGCCGGTGCCGGCAAGGACGTGCAGAAGGCGGGCGAGAAGGTCGAGGACACCGCGAAGGGCCGTTGAGCCCTGCACGGAACGGAAAGAGAAAAGGCCGGGGATTTCCCCGGCCTTTTTTGTGCGTGCTTTTCGCTGCGTGCTGTCGAAGCGGAGTGAACCATTCAAGCAGGTGAGCATCTATTTCATTGCCGGTTGACCGGTATTCAACAGCCGCTGCGCGAAGCTGGAGCCACGGTAAGAACGCCGTTGCAACCAAGGACTCCCAGCAATGAACAAAGACATCATTTCCGGCAAGTGGTCGCAGCTGAAGGGCAAGGCCCAGGCAAAGTGGGGCGATCTGACCAACGACGACTTCGATGTGGCCGAAGGCAATGCCGAGTATCTGGCCGGTCGCCTGCAGGAACGTTATGGCTGGGCCAAGGACCGCGCGGAGAAGGAAGTGCGTGAGTTCCAGGACGCCGTGAGCAAGGACTACCCGGACTACAAGTAAGCACTTCGGTTTCCCCCACGGCACAACGCCCGCACCGAGAGGTTGCGGGCGTTGTGTTGTCTGGGCGGGACGATCAGCGCGCCGGCGGGTCCGGCACGTAGCGGTTGGGGAAGGCCTGTGGTTCGCGCGGCAGGCGCGACGGCGAATCCACCAGGATGCCGCGCGCGCGCAGGTTGCGGGCGCTGTCGTAACGCAGCTGCAGTACCTGTGCGGGGCTGCGGCTGGCGCGTTCGAAGTCGGTATCGCGCACCGAAGACTGCTCGCGAGCACCGTGGCCGGTGCCCAGCGCTGGCGCCTGCGACTTGCTGGAATAGCCCTCGATGCGGCTGCTGCTGGCACTGGCATCGGCCGACGCTTCCGCCGCCGGGGCTGGCAGCGGCAGGCCACGGCGCAGGATCGGATCCGGACGCCAGCGGCGCGCTTCCTCGAACACCGCCACGCCCACCACGCCGATGTTGTCCGGGCGGCCGGTGCGGCTGGCATAACTGCCGCTGGGGCTGCTGAACACGAACTGCGCCACTTCGTCCTGGCTCTTGCGCCAGCCGGTGATGTCGGCGCGCTGGCCGGGATTGAGCACGTAGCCGGTCTGCGAAGGATCGGCATCTTCGCCGGAGATGGCGTTGACGCCGTCCACCGACAGCACCACCAGCACCCGGCGCGGGCTGTCGTTGTACAGGCGCACGGCGTAGCGGTGGCCGCGCTCGCCGGCCACCCAGCGCTGGCCCTCGGCGGGGTAGCTGCGCAGTTCGGTACCGCGGTCGCGGTCGACCAGGGCCATGCGCACGGGGCCGCCCTCGTACACCGGCGGCGGCATCGGGGCCGGGCGGAAGCCGGCCAGGGGCAGGATCAGCAGCAGGGGCAGCAGGCGTTTCATCGGGCGTCTCCAGCGGGGTTGCGTGAATGAACGCGCCGCAGGCCCTGACGGGGTTGGTGGCGTGCAAGGTAAACTGGCCCCGTTCATCGAAGGTTACCCCACGCAGTCATGACGACCCGAGTCCTTACCGGCATCACCCCCTCCGGCACGCCCCACCTGGGCAACTACGTTGGCGCCATCCGTCCGGCCATTGCGGCCAGCCGCGCGCCGGGGATCGAGAGCTTCTTCTTCCTGGCCGACCTGCACAGCCTGATCAAGTCGCAGGACCCGCAGCGCACCCAGCGCGCGACCCTGGAGATCGCGGCCAGCTGGCTGGCCTGCGGGCTGGACCCGGAACACGTGTGGTTCTACCGCCAGAGCGACATCCGCGAGACCACCGAGCTGATGTGGTTCCTGACCGCCATCGCCAGCAAGGGCATCCTCAACCGCGCGCATGCCTACAAGGCGGCCGTGGACAAGAACCGCGAGGAAGGCGTGGACGAGGATGCAGGCGTCAGCGCCGGCCTGTTCATGTACCCGGTGCTGATGGCCGCCGACATCCTGATCTTCAGGGCCAACCAGGTGCCGGTGGGCCGCGACCAGATCCAGCACATCGAGATGGCGCGCGACTTCGCCCAGCGCTTCAACCATGTGTACGGCAAGGAGTACTTCCCGCTGCCGGACGTGGTGATCGACGAGCAGGTGGCGACGCTGGCGGGCCTGGATGGCCGCAAGATGAGCAAGAGCTACCACAACACCATTCCGCTGTTCGTGCCGCGCGAGGAGCTGAAGAAGCTGGTGTTCTCGATCCTGACCGACTCGCGCGCACCCGGCGAGCCGAAGGACACCGAGGGCTCGGCGCTGTTCCAGATGTACCAGGCGTTCGCCACCCCGGAACAGACCGCGGAATTCGCCAAGGCGTTCGCCGCCGGCATCAGCTGGGGCGATGCCAAGCAGCAGCTGTTCGAGCGCATCGACAGCGAGCTGTCGCCGCTGCGCGAGCGCTACAACGCGCTGATGGCCGAGCCGGAGAAGATCGAAGCGCTGCTCAAGCGCCGTGGCCAGCAGCTGCGCGAGCAGCTGGCGGCACCGCTGCTGGACGAGCTGCGCCACGCGGTGGGCCTGCGTGATCTGTCCAGCGCGGGCGATATCGCCAGCGAGGATGCCGGCGTGGCCCGCGTGGCACCGCCGCTGTTCAAGCAGTACCGCGAAAAGGATGGCCGCTTCTACTTCAAGCTGACCGCTGGTGACGGCACCTTGCTGATCCAGAGCGAAGGTTTCGATTCGCCGCGCGATGCGGGCCAGCTGATCGCGGTGATCAAGCAGGCCGAGCAGGGTGACCAGCTGCAGAGCGAGCTGTTCAAGCTGGAAGCCGAAGTGGACGCCGTGCTGGCGGCCCTGGCCATGCTGCGCGAAGCGTAAGGGGTAGTGCCGGCCGCTGGCCGGCAACTGCATAGGAAATGCCGGCCAGCGGCCGGCACTACCACGGCACTGCATAGGAAAACGCCGGCCAGCGGCCGGCACTACCCGTGAACGAAGGTCATGGCATGATGTCCGCGCGCCTCCGGCGCGATGACATGGAGTCTGCGATGGCCTGGTTGTCGCTGCTGCTGTTCCTGCCCTGGTTCCTGCTGCTGGGCAGCCTGTACTGGCTGTTCCCGCGCCAGCCGCGCACCGCGCGGCGGCGCCTGTTCGACAGCACCACCCTGGTGCTCGCATTCGCGCTGAGCATCGTGTCGATGCTGTGGGGCTACCGCATTGGCGTGGTGCAGCCGGGCGCGGGCCCGATCTGGCCGCAGGTGCTGGCGGTGCTGTACGCCTACGGCGCGTTCTTGGCGGTGCTGGTGTTGGCCCTGTTGCTGCGGCCGCGGTTCGCATTGCGCTCCGGCTGATCGGTAGTGCCGGCCGCTGGCCGGCACATGCATTCTCTTGGCTATCCCGAGGTTGCCGGCCAGCGGCCGGCACTACCCGACCAAAGCCGCATCGAACCCGGGCCGCCTGCGCGCCTACCATGGGGGTCTGTTCCCGATCCTGCCAGGTGCGTGCCGATGACCGCCGACCCCAGCATCCACACCATCGATACCGGTTTCCAGCGCCCGGATTTCGACGCGGCTTACCTGATCGTTGAGAACGGCCGCGCTGCGTTCGTCGACTGCGGCACAGGCCTGTCGGTGCCGGCGATGCTGCAGGCGCTGGCGGATGCCGGCCTGGGCGTGGAGGCGGTGGACTGGCTGCTGCTCACCCACGTGCATCTGGATCATGCAGGCGGTGCAGGCCTGCTGATGCAGCAGTTGCCGAATGCGAAGGCGGTGCTGCATCCGCGCGGTGCGCCGCACATGATCGATCCGACCCGCCTGATTGCGGGTGCCACGGCGGTGTATGGCGCCGAAGAGATCGCGCGCAGCTATGGCCGCATCGAGGCGATTCCGGAGCACCGCGTGGTGGCGGCCGAAGACGGCCACCGCATCGATCTGGCCGGCCGCGAGCTGGTGCTGCTGCACACGCCGGGCCATGCGCTGCACCACTACTGCGTGTGGGATGCGCGCAGCCGCAGCTGGTTCACCGGCGATACGTTCGGCATCTCCTACCGCGAGCTGGACAGTGCGCAGGGCGCTTTCATCTTCCCCACCTCATCGCCGGTGCAGTTCGATCCGGAGGCGATGAAGGCCTCGATCCGGCGCATGCTCGATTACGCGCCGCAAGCGATGTACCTGACCCACTACGGTCGTGTGGAACAGGTGGAGAAACTGGCCGACGACCTGTTCGAGCAGATCGATGCGATGGCCGCCATCGGCCGCCAGTGCGATGGCCGACCGGACCGCCACCGCTGCCTGCTGGCCGCACTGCAGGCGCTGTACCTGGAACGTGCACAGCTGCATGGCTGTGCGCTGGACGATGCGGCGGTGACTGCGGTGCTGGCGATGGACATCGAACTCAACGCCCAAGGCCTGGCCTGCTGGCTGGATCGCATCAGCAGGTAGATTCACGCCACGCGTGGATGACGTGGACCCAGGCTGCGCCGTGATGTCACGACCACGTTACACTCTGGTGACTTCCAAGCTAGCCGTGGTACTGCCGTGAATCCGATGCGCGTGTTGCTGCTGTCGTCCTGCCTGTTTGTCGGTGGCCTGGCCCATGCGGCCAACGACCTGCCGGGTGGCGGTATCGATCCGCAGGCACTATCGCGCCACGTGCATGTGCTGGCGTCGGATGAATTCGAGGGCCGCGCGCCGGCCACCGAGGGCGAAGAACGCACGGTGCAGTACCTGATCGAGCAGTTCCGCAGCTACGGCCTGCAGCCGGGTGGCGTGGATGGCAGCTGGGTACAGCCGGTGCCGCTGGTGCGCGCACAGCTGGATGGCGCGGCCAAGGCCAGCCTGTCGCTGAAGCAGGGCAAGCGCGCGCTGGCCAACGGCGTGGACGTGACCCTGCAGAGCCTGCAGCCGCGCAAGCGCGTGCAGATCAAGGATGCGCCGCTGGTGTTCGTCGGCTACGGCATCGACGCGCCGGAACGCCAGTGGAACGACTACAAGGACGTGGACCTGCACGGCAAGATCGCCGTCGTGCTGATCAACGACGCCGATTTCGAAGCCGATGCGCCGGGCGCGTTCGACGGCAAGGCGGTGACCTACTACGGCCGCTGGACCTACAAGTTCGAGGAAGCCGCGCGCCGTGGCGCCGAGGGCGTGTTGATCGTGCACGAGACCGCACCGGCCGCCTATGGCTGGGCCACGGTGAAGAGCTCGGGCACTTCGCCGCTGTTCGACATCGAGCGCGGCCAGGCCGAGGCGATGGCCCAGCACACCCCGCTGCGTGGCTGGATGCAGCGCGAACTGGCCGAGGCGATCTTCGCCGACGCCGGCCTCGACTTCGATGCCGAGAAGCGCAAGGCGATGCGCGCCGACTTCCGTCCGGTGGCGCTGGACAACGCGAAGCTGAGCGTTGATTTCGCGCTCAAGCGCGAGCAGGTGGTGACCCGCAACGTGGTGGCCAAGCTGCCCGGTGGCGAGCATGCCGACGAGGCGGTGATCTTCTCCGCGCACTGGGATGCCTTTGGTATCGGCCAGGCCGACGCCAAGGGTGACCGCATCCGCCGCGGTGCGATCGACAACGCCACCGGTGTGGCCACCGTGCTGGAACTGGGCCGGGTGTTCGCCGCCGGCCCGCAGCCGCAGCGCACGCTGTACTTCGTGGCCCTGACCGCCGAAGAGAAGGGCCTGCTGGGTGCCAGCTACTACGCCGCACACCCGCTGGCGCCACTGGACAAGACCGCCGCAGTACTGAACATCGAGATGTTCAGCCCGGATGGTGCGACCCGTGACATCGCCTCGTGGGGCAAGGGCCGGGTCTCGCTGGAAGGCGACCTGGAACGCGTGGCCAAGGCCCGCGGCCGCAGCTACAGCCCGGACCCGAACCTGGAAGCCGGCTTCTTCTACCGTGCCGACCACTTCGCCTTCGCCCGCCTGGGCGTGCCGGCGATCACCATCGGCCCGGGCCTGGACAAGCTGGACGGAGGTGTTGAAGCCGGCCGCGCGCTGCGCGAGAAGTACTTCGCCGACTGCTACCACCAGGCCTGCGATGCGTGGACGCCGAGCTGGGACCCGAGTGGCCACGCCGCCGACACCCTGCTGGTCTACGACCTGGGCGCCGAGCTGGCCAACAGCCGCCGCTGGCCGACGTGGGAAAAGGAATCGGTGTTCCGCGGCGCGCGCGACAAGAGCGAAGCGGCCCGCCGTTGAGGTAGTGCCGGCCGCTGGCCGGCAACTCCCTGCTCTTTCTGGAGGTTCATGAGGTTGCCGGCCAGCGGCCGGCACGCCCGGGTATTCGTCAGCGCCGGCGCAGCAGCGTCCACGCACCCCAGCCACTGGCGGCGAGCGCTGCCAGATAGCACGCCACCATCGTGCGCAGTCCAACCGGCGACCCTGCATTGATGCCGCGATGCAGGCGCAGCTGCAGCGAGCTGTGGCCGCTGCCCAGGTCCACCGCCAGCTGCAGCGCCAGCGCGGCGCAGAACACCAGCAGGGCAATCCCGAATCCGATGCGCGGCCACGCGGCCTGTGCGTTGGGGCGGCGCAGCAGCCAGGCCAATGCCGTGGCTGCGGCCAGCGTCGCCGCGATCCACATCAATGGCGTGGCGGGAGACGCAGCGGCCACCGGCAGTGCACCGGTGGCCGCGATCAGGGCAACGCGCTTACTTGCGGGTGCCGTCGAGCCAGTTCGGGCCCTTGTTGGTGAGGAAGAACACATAGACCACCAACGATACCGCGATCGTCGCGGTCACGTAGATGGCGAACCAGTCGACGTGGCCGGTCTTCAGCGCGCCCTGGTACAGCAGCGGGGCGGTGCCGCCGAACAGCGAGTTGGCCAGCGCGTAACCCAGGCCCACGCCCAGTGCGCGCACATGGGTGGGGAACAGCTCGGCCTTCACCACCGCGTTGATGGAGGTGTAACCGGTGAGGATGACGAACGCCATGGCCAGGGTCAGGAAGGCCAGGGTGGCGTCATGCTGGTGCGGCAGCTGGGTGATCAGGTACCAGCTGTACAGCACGCCGCCGACGCCGAAGAACACCAGCAGGGTCTTGCGGCCGATGATGTCCGACAGCCAGCCACCGACCGGCTGCAGCACCATCAGGAACGCCAGCACGCCCAGGTTGATCAGGGTGCCGGTCATCGGATCGTTGCCGGCGAAGGCGCTCTGGATCATCTTCGGGCCGTTCACCGAATAGGTGTAGAAGGCCACGGTGCCGCCGGCGGTGATCAGGAAGCACAGCAGCAGCGGCCGCCACTGGTGCACGAACAGTTCGTACATCGAGCCGGACTTCTGTGCCTTGCCCTCGCGTGCGGCCTCGATGGACGACTCCGACAGCGACTCGTCCATGCCACGACGCAGCCAGAACACCACCACTGCGGCGATGCCACCGATGCCGAAGGCGATGCGCCAGCCCCACTCGGAGATCTCCGGCTTGCCCCAGAAGGTCAGCATCAGCAGCAGGGTCAGCTGGGCCAGCACATGGCCGCCGACCAGGGTGACGTAGTGGAAGGAGGACAGGAAGCCGCGGCGGCCGGGAATGGCGGCCTCGGACATGTAGGTGGCGCTGGCACCGTACTCGCCACCGGTGGCGAAGCCCTGCAGCAGGCGCGCGAACAGCAGGATGACCGCGGCCCAGATGCCGATGCTGGCGGCGGTGGGGGTGATGGCGATCAGGAACGAACACAGCGCCATCAGCGTGACCGAGACGGTCAGCGCAAGGCGGCGGCCATGGCGGTCGGCGAAGCGGCCGAAGAACCAGGCACCGATCGGGCGCATCAGGAAGGTCGCCGCGAAGATCGCCCACACGTACATCGTGGAGTTCTTGTCGTCGGGCGAGAAGAACTGCGATTCGAAGTACACGGCGAACACCGAGTACACGTAGACGTCGTACCACTCCACCAGGTTGCCGGCGGAGCCTTTGAGGGTGTTGGAGATCGACCGCCGCAGGGCGGCGCGGTCGTTCGCGGGGACAGCAGGTTGGGACGTGGTGCTCATCTGGGTGGGAATCCTCGATGCGGCGCGTCCGTGCGCAGGGAAAACGGCGCCCGGCCTTGGGGCGGCGCGGCCGGGCAGCCCTCTTGGTACTGCATCGACCGTCAACACGGGGTAGCAGACCAGAGCAGGGTGCATGGATGGATGACAGCGTGCCACCGTATGGGGTCCCGGACCATACTCAAAACGTCCTAGAATCCGCGTTCCCCCGGCTCCCTGGTGTGTCATGTCGGCTCCCCCCTCTTCGTCTGCGGCTGCCCCCCGGGGTGGCCTTGTCGCGCTGGCACTGCTGCTGGTCTACGTGGTCTGGGGCTCGACCTACCTGGGCATCGCCAAGGCCCTGCACGGCGGCGCACTGCCGCTGACGATGGTCTCCGGCAGCCGCTTCATCATTGCCGGTGGCCTGATGTTCCTGGCCTTGCGCCTGTTCTGGAAGATGCCGAACCCGACCCTGCGGCAGTGGCGCAACCTGGTCATCATGGGCGTGACCATGCTGGTGCTGGGCAACGGCATGGTGGTGCTGGCCGAGCGCGAGGTGTCCTCGGGCCTGGCCGCCACCGCAGTGGCCTCGGTGCCGCTGTGGATGGCGCTGTTCTCGGCGCTGCGTGGCCAGCACGCCAGCAAGGGCGAATGGCTGGGCATCGCCATCGGTTTCCTGGGCGTGGTCTGGCTCAACGCCGGCAGCAGCCTGACGGCCTCGCCGACCGGGCTGGTGCTGCTGCTGATCGCGCCGATCGGCTGGGCCTTCGGTTCGGTGTGGGCGCGTGGGCTGGACCTGCCGGGCCCGTTCATGACCGCGGCCGGGCAGATGCTCTGCGGCGGCGTGCTGCTGGTGCTGATCGGCCTGGCGGTGGGCGAGCGCCCGACCACGCTGCCCGATACCGGTGGCCTCCTGGCGATGGCCTACCTGTGCGTGTTCGGCTCCATCGTCGCGTTCACCGCCTACGTGTGGCTGCTGCAGAACGTGCGCCCCGCGCTGGCGGGCAGCTACGCGTACGTCAATCCGGTGATCGCGGTGCTGCTGGGCGCACTGCTCAACGGTGAGCGGTTCGGCTGGCGCGACCTGTTGGCGATGGTGGTGATTCTTCTGGGTGTGGTGGTGCTGACGATGGCAAGGACGAGAAAGAAATGAGCATGGATGAGAAAGAACAACGCCGGGGCCTGCTGGTCACCGCGTCCACCTTCGTGATCTGGGGCCTGGTGCCGGTGTACTGGCACCTGCTCAACGAGGTGCCCTCGTTCCAGATCATCGCCCACCGCATCATCTGGAGCACCGTGCTGGTGCTGGGCTGGCTGCTGATCAGCTCGCGCCTGGGCTGGTGGCAGAAGATCGCCGCGCAGCCGCGCGCGCTGCCGATCCTGCTGGTGTCGAGCCTGACCATCGCCTTCAACTGGGGCCTGTACATCTGGGCGGTCAACGCCGGCCATGTCATCGAGACCAGCCTGGGCTACTTCATCAACCCGCTGGTGAACGTGCTGCTGGGCGTGCTGGTGCTGAAGGAACGCCTGCGCCGCCTGCAGTGGGTGGCGGTGGCGATGGCGGCGGTGGGCGTGGCCTGGCTGACCATCGACGCCGGCACACCGCCGTGGATCGCGCTGGGCCTGGCCTGTTCGTTCGGCCTGTATGGCCTGTTGCGCAAGCTGGTTTCGGTCGACCCGGTGGCCGGCCTGGGCGTGGAAAGCATGTACCTGTTCCTGCCGGCGCTGGCCTTCGCGATCTGGGCCGAGAACGGCCATGGCGGCGCGTTCTTCCATGGCTGGGGCTGGCGCAACGACCTGCTGCTGATCTTCGGCGGCGCAGTCACCGCCGTGCCGCTGATCGGCTTCGCCTACGGCGTGAAGCGCATTCCGCTGTCGCTGGTCGGCATCCTGCAGTACATCGCGCCGAGCCTGCAGCTGCTGCTGGGTGTGTTCTTCTTCCACGAAGCGTTCGACACCGCAAAGGCGATCGGCTTTGCCGCGATCTGGGCCGGCCTGGTGCTGTTCGTCGGCGACAACATCCGCACGATGCGCGCCAAGCGCTAGCGCCGCGCCTGCTCGGCTGACACGTGTGCACAAAAAAGAGCGGCGCCCCGAGGGGCGCCGCTCTGCTTCCATCCACAGCCAGGAGAGAGTTGGCTGTGACGGGAACGCGGTTGCAGGCTTAGAAGCGCTGCTGGTACTTCATGTACATGAAGCGGCCGATGTCGAAGCCACCGTAGTAGGTGAAGCTGCTGTTCGGCTGGCTGTACATGATCGGACCCTGGTGGTCGAAGACGTTGTTCACGCCCAGCGACACGGTGCCGTCCCACGGCAGGCTGTAGCGCACCTGCAGGTCGTGGAAGGTGTTGGAGCCCACCTTGTTGGTCGGCGATGCACTGGTGTACGACGAACTGAAGCCCGGCAGGTTGCACTCGTCCATGTACGAGCACTTCTCCTTCATGCTGGAGTAGTAGCGCGCGGTCCAGCCGATGCCGAGGTCGCCGTACTGCCAATCCAGGTTGAAGGTCGAGCGGACGCGGAAGTCGCCGCCCCAGCTGGTGCGCTGCTCCACCGGCGTGGTCGCGGCGTTGTCGTTGCGCTGCTTCAGGTAGTCGGTGTAGGTGGTGTTCCAGTTGACGGCGAACTGGCCGAACGTGGTTTCCGGCAGGCGGTAACGCACGTTGATGTCATAGCCGGCAGTTTCGCGGAAACCGGCATTGACCAGCGAGCGGTCCAGGCTGTTGACCTGGCCGTTGCTGCCACGGGTGAAGCGACCACAGGCGGCGTCCGAACCCTGCACATAGCACTGCTCGAGAATGCTGTTGGTGGTCTCGGAGACGATGGCGTTGTTGATGCGGATCTTCCACCAGTCGAGGCTGACATCCAGGCCGGCCACGAAGTCCGGGCTGTACACCAGGCCCACGGTCCAGGTCTTGGCGGTTTCCGGCTTCAGCGCCGCGTTGGAACCCGAGTTGAAGTCGACGGTCGACTGCTGGCCCGGCTTGGTGGCAACGGTGCCATCGCTGTTGAGCTGGCGGAAGTTGGCCGGCACCTTCAGCGCCTGGCAACGGGCAGCAACGGTCGGGCTGGTGGCCGCGGTACCGAACGAGGTATCGCACGGATCGGTGAACGAATCGCGGGTGCTGACGGTACCGCCGTACAGGTCATCCACGGTGGGCGCACGGAAGCCGGTGCCATAGGTTGCGCGGACCAGCAGGCTGTCGATCGGCTTCCACTTCAGGCCGAACTTGCTGTTGGTGGTCGAGCCGAAGTTGTTGTAATCCGAGTAGCGACCGGCCACGTCCAGCGACAGTTCGCGCGCGAACGGCAGATCGGCCAGCAGCGGCACCTGCAGCTCCAGGTAGACCTCGTTGAGCGAGTAGTCGCCACGGGTCGGCTGGCCGCTGGTGCCGGTAATCTCACCCTTCTGCACCCGCATGTCCGGCGTGTAGCTGGCTTCTTCGCTGCGGTGCTCGAAGCCCATCGCGCCCATGATGTCGCCGGCCGGCAGGGTGAACAGCGAACCGGAGATGTTGGCGCTGGCCACCTTGGTGGTGCTCTTCATCTTGTCGACGAAGCGGGCGAACAGGTAGTCCTGTACGTCCTGGTTGCTCAGCGAGCCCGGGCCGGTATAACCCATCGGCGCAGCCGGGTTCCACGGCACGCAGCCGGCGATCACCGCACCCGGTGAGCCGCAGCGGGCCACGTTGCCATCCATGAAGGACGGGCCGACGGCCTGGTTGACGTGCGGCTGGTACATGCTGCCGGTACCGATGCGCTCGCCTTCATTGCGGTTGTACATGTAGCTGACGTTCCAGTCCCAGTACCGCGAACCGGTTTCGAAGCTGCCTTCCAGGCCGATGCTGGCGCGCTTGGTCTCCAGATTGTTCTCGGTGCCGCGCGGCAGCTCCTCGGAGCGGTGCGCGAACAGCACATCCTGGCCCCACAGGTTGAACGTGCTGTCCTTGGACAGGGCGGCACGGCTGCCGTTGCGCGCCTGGGCGGCGCTGACCGAGTACGGGTAGCCGGCTAGCTGCTTGGTCGATTCGCGCTTGCTGTACAGCGCGTCGGCGACGATGCGCAGGTCGTCGGTGATCGAGAAGCCGCCGTTGGCGAACACCGAGGTGCGCTCCAGGCCGGTCAGCAGGCTCATGTTGGTCTTGCTGTTGGCACCATCGGCCGGATCCGGCGCGTGGAAGTTGCCCTTCTGGCTCGGATCGCCGCCCGGGCCCACGGTCAGGTTCTTGCCACCGACGGTGACGTAGCCCCACGGGGTGTTGCCGTTCAGGTTGTCGGTCGGGTGGCGCGGGCCGTTGGGATAGCGGCTGAACTCGCGATCCTTGCCCAGCACTTCGTCTTCCTTGGTGCGCTCAGCACCCACGGTGAACCAGCCGCGGTCGAAGGTCTTGCCGAAGGTGGCGCTGTAGGAGCGCTTCTGGCCGTCACCCTGGCCGTACTGGCCGACATAGACGCTGGCTTGGCCACCGTCGAAGTTCTTGCGGGTAATGATGTTGACCACGCCGGCGATGGCGTCCGAGCCGTACAGCGCGGACGCGCCATCGGTCAGCACTTCCACGCGCTCGACGATGGCCGACGGAATCGAGGCCAGGTCGGAGTAGCCGCCGGCGCTGACGCCCATGCGGCGGCCGTCGATCAGCACCAGGCTGCGTTCCGGGCCGAGGTTGCGCAGGCTGACGTACATGCCGCCGAAGTCGCGCGAGGAGGTCAGCGAAGACGCGCGGCTCATGCTCGGCGAACCAGCAGCGGGAATGTCCTGCAGGATGTCGGCGACGTTGACGTAGCCCTTCTTCTCGATCTCGGCGCGGTTGAGCGCGATCACCGGCTGTGCGGTCTCGACACTGGCCTGGCGGATGCGCGAGCCGGTGATTTCGATGCGGTCGAGGGTGGTGGTGGCGTCGCCGGTGCTCTGTGCGAAGGCGGGGGTGGTGCAGCTGGCGGCCAGCGCGATGACGATCGCGTTGCGCAGCGGAGTGGTTTTCAGGGACATCCGTGAAATCTCGTGTTTCAGTAAAAACAAGCGCCCGTTCTATGGGCGCGTGGGGTGCTGCAAACCAACGTGGGGGGGCGCGATTCTAGATTGTTTCCATTCGTAACTGTTTGTCTCTGCGCCACGGATGTGCGCGAAAATGAATCGCAACCAACAATCCACAGATGTGATGTGCGCAACGTCACGTGCGTTGCGTTGGCGATGGGCAGAGGCATCGATAGCGGCGGATTTCCCGCAATCTGTAGCAGTGCGTGTGTGCAGGCATCCATCCACGCATGGCGTGGATCTACTGGACGTACTGGTTCATCACCCGGCCTGGCTGCATCGCCCTGAGTAGATCCACGCCATTCGCGGATGACGCGCAAGAAAAAGGGACGGAGCGTTCGCTCCGTCCCCTGCGCAATGCGCGTTGTATCGCTGCGTGATGCTCAGGTTTCGCGCAGCGCCGTGGTGATGGGTAAACGTGCCGCGCGCAGCGCCGGGAACAGGCCGCCGACCAGGCCGATGCCCAGCGCCCATTTCAGGCCGGTCCACAGCAGTTCCGGCGACACATGGAACTTGAACACCACTGCGCTGAAGTTGCTGCCGATGGTGGACACGCTGTAGCCATTGAACAGCAGCCATGCCACCGCACACCCCAGCAGGCCGCCGAGCAGTGCCAGCAGCATCGTCTCCAGCATCACCGCCGTCACCACCGGCAGGCCGCGGAAGCCGATCGCGCGCATGGTGGCGATCTCGCGCGCACGCGTGGCGACCGCCGCGTACATGGTGTTGAGCGCGCCGAACACCGCACCGACCGCCATGATGGTGCCGATCACCTTGCCGAGGATGTCGATCAGCTTGGTCAGCCCGCCGCCCTGCTTGCTGTAGTAGACGCGGGTGGTTTCCACGTCCAGTTTCAGGCGCGGGTCGGCGGCGACGGCGGCCTTGAACTGCTCGAAGCCGGCCTTGCCATCGGTGCGCACGCTGATCGACTGCCACGCACTGCGCTGGTAGGTGGTGGCCAGCGTATCGGCGTCGGTCCACAGTTCCGAGTCATGCGCATCGCCGGTGGCGAACACACCCACCACGGTCCAGGTCTGGTTGCCCAGGGTCAGCGTCTTGCCAACGTCCAGATCGCGGAACTGGCCCTTGGCGCCCTGGCCGACCACGATCTCGCGCAGGCCGGTGGCGAACGTGCGGCCTTCGACGATCTTGACCTTGTCATGCACCGCCCACGCCTGCGGGCCGACGCCGCGGAACTGCGCGTTGACGTCGGTGCCGTCGGACTTCGATACCAGGTTGACCACCTGCGACAGCTCCGGCGACAGCAGCGGCCGGCCTTCGGCATCGCGAGTGATGCCGGGCAGAGTGGACAGCGTCGGCACCTGTTCGCGGGTGATGACCGAGTTGGTTTCGGCCTGCGAGCCGCCGCGCAGCACGATGGCAGTGGTGTCATCGCCGGTGTTGTTGAGCGTGGCCTGGAAGCCTTCGCCCATCGCCAGCATCGCCACCAGCACGCCGACCACGCCAGCGATGCCGACCACGATCACCGAGGACGCGCCCCAGCGCTGCGGCAGGCTGGCCACGCCGATGCGGGTGGCGGCCAGTGCCAGTCGCCCACCGCGGGTCAGCAGCAGCCACAGTGCCACCAGCACGGCCACGGCCAGCACGCCGATCCACGGCAGGCTGATCCACAGCACCAGGCCGATCACCAGCAGCAGCACCGTCACGCCGTTGCCCAGCCACTTCTTGAGTTTGCTCTTGAACATGTCTGCGTTCTCCTCAGCGGCCGGCCAGTGCGTCGACGATCTTCAGGCGCTTGGCACGCAGCGCGGGCAACAGGCCGACGATGATGCCGATCACCACGATCAGGCCCAGCCCCATCAGCCAGGTCGGCGTCGGCACGTGCGGCGGCAGCATGCCCATGCTCTTTGGCCCGATCGCCGGCAGGATCAGCGCAGCCAGGCCCATGCCGATCAGGCCGCCGAGGCCGATCAGCAGCACCGACTCCACCATTACCAGGGTCAGCACGGTGCTGTCCTTGAAGCCCAGCGTCTTCAACGTGGCCAGCTCCGGCACGCGCTCGCGCACGGCCTGCGCCATGGTGTTGCCGGTCAACAGCAGCAGGGTGAAGAACACCGCGCCCATGATCGACGTAACGATCATGCCGATGTCCGCGAACTGCTTGACGAAGGCCTGCTGGAACGCCGATTCGGTCTGGGTCTTGGTCTCGTGGTCGGAGTTGGCCGAGATCGCGTCGATCGCCTGCGCCACCCGCGAGGACTGGTCCGGGTTGTCCAGCGTCACCGTGTACCAGCTCACCTGGTTCTTGATGTAGTCGTTGGATTCATCGAAGTACTTCCAGTTCATCATCAGCTGGCGTTCTTCGTTGGCGGCCAGCGCACGGTCCTTGGAGCGGTAGATGCCCTTCAGCTCCAGCGGCCAGTCGTTGCTGCCGCCACGCGGGAAGATGGTTGCCTGCAGCGGGATGGTGTCGCCGATCTTCCAGCCGAACTGCTTGGCCAGGGTCTCGCCGACGATGGCACCGGTGCGGGTCTGCTTCCAGTCCTCCAGCTGCGCCGGGTCGATCTGCAGCTCGCGGTAGACATCGAAGTAGTTGGGCGACACCGAGAAGTTCGGGAAGAAGTTCTTCGGGTCCTGGTAGATGCCGCCGAACCACATGCCGTAGGCCACGTCGCGCACGCCGGCCACCTGCCGCACCTGCGCTTCCAGGCGGATCGGCAGTGACTGGGTGATCGACAGCCGCGACGCCACCACCAGCCGGTTGGCGCCTTCCACGCTGCCGCCGGAGGTGAATGCCACGCGTACCGAGTCGAGCATGCCGAACAGCAGGAACGCGGCCACCACCGAAAGCAGGGTCAGCAATGTACGGGTGCGGCTGCGGAACAGCTGCGCCCACACCAACGAGAAGTATTTCATCGCCGTGGCCTCCGTCAGTGGGCCAGCGGCGCGTCGGCCAGCTCGCCCTTGTCCAGGTGCACCGTGTGCGTGGCGTACTCGGCGGCCTTCGGGTCATGGGTGACCATGATGATGGTCTTGCCGTGCTCGCGGTTGAGCTGCTGCAGCAGGCCGAGGATTTCCTCGGCAGACTGGCGGTCGAGGTCGCCGGTCGGTTCGTCGCAGATCAGGAAAGTCGGGTCGGAGACGATTGCGCGCGCGATCGCCACGCGCTGCTGCTGGCCGCCGGACAGTTCATTGGGGCGGTGGCTGCGGCGGTCGGCCAGGCCGACCAGGGTCAGCGCGATCTCGGCGTTGCGCTTGCGCTGCGCCGCGCTGAGGTGGGTCAGCAGCAGTGGCAGTTCCACGTTCTTCTGCGCGGTCAGCATCGGCATCAGGTTGTAGAACTGGAACACGAAGCCGACGTGGTGGCTGCGCCAGGTCGACAGCTGGCCGCCGCTCATCTGGTCGATGCGCTCGCCTTCGATGCTGATCTCGCCGCCGCTGGGGTTGTCCAGGCCGCCGATCAGGTTGAGCAGGGTGGTCTTGCCCGAGCCGGACGGGCCCATCAGCGCGACGAAGTCGCCGCTGGCGATGTCCAGGTCGATGCCGTGCAGCACCTGCACCTTTTCGGGGCCGCGCTGGTAGGTCTTGGTGATGTTGCGCAATGAAACCAGGGTCGACATGGGTGGTTCTCCACGGAAGGCGGGAAACGGGGAAGCACCACGGCGGTGGCCGCAGGCATGCGTCGAGCGGTGTTGCCGGCAGCGCCCGCAGGCGCCAGGCCGTTACTGCGCTTGTTTCTGTTGCACCTTGGCGCCATCGCGCAGGGTGTCGGGCGG
Source organism: Stenotrophomonas sp. 96582_Sma (assembly GCF_056480905.1). Lineage (NCBI taxonomy): Bacteria > Pseudomonadati > Pseudomonadota > Gammaproteobacteria > Lysobacterales > Lysobacteraceae > Stenotrophomonas > Stenotrophomonas sp. 96582_Sma. The sequence goes on from NZ_CM151122.1 coordinate 274,811, forward strand.
GTTCACCACCACCGATTCACCCGCGCTCACGCCCTTGAGGATCTGGCGGTCCTTGCCCATCGCCTGGCCGGCCTCGACCGTGCGCTGCTGTACGCGGTTCTCATCACCCAGCACGAAGGCCACCGAGGCGCTCTCGCGCTGCACCACGGCGCCCGCCGGCACGCGCACGCCCTGCGGCTTGGCGGCCGCCTGCGGCTGCGCCTGCTCCAGGAAGCTGACGCGCACGCCCATCTCCGGCACGATGCGCGGGTCTTTCACCTTCAGCGCCACGCGCACTTTCACCGTGGCCTTGCCGCGGTCGGCGGTGGGGATGATGGCGATCACCTCGCCGGGAATCTTCCATTCCGGGTAGGCATTGAGCGTGGCTTCCACCGGCATCTTCGGCTGCACGCGGCCGATGAAGGCTTCGCCGACCTCGACTTCGATCTCCAGCGAGTCCATGTCGACGATGGTGCCGATACCGGTGCGGGTAAAGCCGCCGCCGGCCGACAGCGGCGAAACGATTTCGCCGGGCTGCGCAGCCTTGGCGGTGACCACGCCGGAGAACGGCGCGCGCACGATGTTGTTGTCCACGCCCAGGTCGGCGATGGCCAGCTGGTCGTTGGCCACCTTGACGTTGCGCTGTGCGGTGTCCAGCTGTGCCCGCAGGCTGTCGCGCTGGGCCACCGCCTGGTCGTACTGCGAGCGCGACACCAGCTGCTGGCCGACCAGTGCCTGCAGGCGGCTGGCTTCGGCGGCGGCCTGCTTCTGCTGTGCCTCCAGACCGGCCACCTGGCTGCGTGCGGCCTGCAGCTGCGAGGCATACAGGCTGCGCTGCGCGTCGGCATCGATCGGGTCCAGCGTGGCCATGATCTGGCCCTGCTCCACGCGCATGCCTTCCTCGATCATCACTTCACGCACCTTGCCGGTGATCTTGGCCGAGACCGTGGCCATGCGCCGCGCAACTACATAGCCGCTGGCGTCGAGCACCGAACTGCTGGCGCTGCCCTGCTGGATGGCCACCGCTGGCGCGGTTTCCACGTCCACCGCTGGCGTACGCCCGAACAGGGCGAAAGCGACAGCGGCCAGCAGCAACACGACCACGATGATCGCGATCCACAGCCAGCGGCGGCCACCACCACTGCCACTCCCTCCGGAGGCGGGCGGCGGGGACTTGCGGTCGATACGGAGTTCCTTCAACAGCTCGGCAGAAGCGTTCATTCGTTCCATCACAGACGTTCGGGCGGGTGTGGCCGGAAGAGCGGACGGCGGCGGTTCCGGCGGTGGAGCGTGCGGCACAGCATGAAGGCAGGCACAGCGATGACGGCAGTGACAGCTGTCACCCGATGACACTGACGGCGGCAACTGCGAAATGTGACCACGGCGGCACAGGATGGAAACATCCCCGCTACCGGTACCGCCCATGGATCCGATCGCCCCGTCGCTGGCCCGCCTGCAGCAGGTGCAGGTGCGTTACCGCGACCATACCGCCCTGCATGGCATCGACCTGCAGGTCCGCGCTGGCCAGGTGCTGGCGCTGCTGGGCCGCAACGGTGCCGGCAAGAGTACCGCGATCAGCGTGTTGTTGGGCCTGCGCCGCGCCGATGGCGGGCAGGTCGAACTGCTCGGCGGCGACCCGCAGCAGCGCGCCAGCCGTATCGGCCTGGGCGTGATGCTGCAGAGCACCAGCCTGCCGCCGATGCTGCAGGTGGACGAACTGGTGGCGCAGGCCAGCGCCTGCTATCCCGACCCGATGCCGTTGCAGGAGGTGCTGCAGCGTGCTGGCCTGCAGGCGCTCGCGCGCCGCCGCTACGGCCAGCTGTCAGGTGGCCAGCAGCGCGCCGTGCAGTTCGCCATCGCGCTGTGTGGCCGCCCGCGCGTGCTGTTCCTGGACGAGCCCACCACCGGCCTGGACATCCAGGCGCGGCAGGCGATGTGGCAGGCGATCCGGCAGCTGGTGGCCGAAGGCTGTGGTGTGCTGCTGACCACCCATTACCTGGAGGAAGCCGAAGCGCTGGCGCAGCAGGTGGTGGTGCTGGAGCAGGGCCGGGTACTGGCCGACGCGCCGCTGAGCGAGCTGCGCCTGGCCGATCGGCCGCGCCGCATCCGCTGCCGCAGCGGGTTGCCCATTGCGGACGTGCAGCAGTGGCCGGGCGTGCAGGAGGTGCAGCGCGACGGCGAGCACCTGCAGCTGCTGGCGAGCCCGGCCGAGCCTGTGGTGGCGCGCCTGCTGGCCGCCGATGCGCAGCTGCGCGAACTGGAAGTACAGGGCGCGGCGCTGGCCGACGCCTTCCTCGACATGACCCGGGAGGCCGCATGAACACCCTTGTCCGTACCACCGGATTGCCGCTGCCTGCATGGCGACAGGCACTACGTCCGTACCGCGCCGAGCTGATGGCCGAACTGCGCCGCGCCTGGCGCACGCCGGCGTTCGCGGTGCCCTCGCTGCTGTTCCCGGTGCTGTTCTACCTGCTGTTCGGCGTGCTGCTGGGGCGCGGTCATGCGCCGTTGTACCTGTTGGCCACCTACTGCGTGTTCGGCGCGATGGCCCCGGCCCTGTTCGGCTTCGGCGTGCAGTTGGCGCTGGATCGTGAAGGCGGCCTGCTGACTCTCAAGCGCGCGCTGCCGATGCCGGCGGCGGCACCGCTGCTGGCACGGCTGGCGATGGCGGTGATGTTCGCGCTGCTGGTGGCGTTGCTGCTGATCGGCGTCGCGCGCGTGCTCGGTGGCGTGCAGCTGCAGGCGTTTCAGATGGTGCAGCTGCTGGCGGTGGCGGGCCTGGCGGCGCTGCCGCTGGGGGCGATTGGCCTGCTGATCGGCAGCCATGTCAGTGCCAGCGCGGCACCGGCGATGGTCAATCTGGTCTACCTGCCGCTGGCCCTGTTGTCGGGCCTGTGGCTGCCGTTGTCTGTGCTGCCCACGCTGTTCTCGACGATGGCCCCACTGTGGCCGACCTGGCATCTGGCGCAGCTGGCGCTGCCGGTGGTCGGGCTGCCGTCGGTGGGCAGCCTCGCCGGCCACCTGCTGGTGCTGCTGGCGGTCACGGTGGTGGCGCTGCTGCTGGCGCGCCGTCGCCTGCGCCGGATCGGCTGAACTGGCATGATCGGCAGCGATCGTCCCCGCCTGGATTCTCCCGTGTCGTCGAGCTGGCTTGCGTCCCTGCTGCGCCCTGCGCCGGATTCGGCCGTGGCCGAACTGCTGCGACGTGGCAAGTCGCCCTGGAGCGGAGCGATCCACCTGCTGTGGTCGGTATGGATTTTCCTCACCCCGGTGCTGGGGAACGGCTTCACCCTGCGCTGGCTGTTGCTGACCCTGGTCAGCTATCCGCTGTTCCTGCTGCTCTATGCCAGGGTGATGCTGTCGCCACGGCACCATGGGTGGCGCTATGCGCTGGGCATGATCGTGATGGCCCTGGTACTGCTGCCCTGGTACCCCTCGGGACTGAGCTACTTCGTGTTCGGCTGCGTGATGATCCGCATGAGCGGGCGCAGCAGCTGGTGGGCGTACCTGCTGCAGCTGACCGCGCTGAACCTGCTGTTCTGCGGCACCGCGCTGTACTTCGGCTATCCGTGGCAGGCCATGGTGTGGATGCCGGCGGTGTCGTTCATCGTCGGGCTGGTGGTGAACGTGGAGGCCCTGAGCCAGCAGCGCGACGTTGCCCTGCAGCTGTCGCAGGACGAGGTGCGGCGACTGGCCACCACCGCCGAGCGCGAGCGTATCGGCCGCGACCTGCATGATCTGCTGGGGCACACGCTGTCGCTGATCACGCTGAAGCTGGAGCTGGCACGCAAGCTCTACGATCGCGATGACGCGCGTGCACGGCAGGAGATCGGCGAGGCCGAGGACATTGCACGCGAAGCGCTGGCACAGGTGCGCAGTGCAGTGACCGGCATCCGCGCCAGCGACCTTGCTGGCGAGCTGGCATCGGCGCGCCTGCTGCTGGAATGCCAGCAGGTACATCTGCAGTACACGGCGCCACCTGCGATGCCGGTGGAGGTGGAGCGCGGGCTGGCGTTGGTGTTGCGCGAGGCGGCGACCAACATCGTGCGCCATGCGCAGGCGACCCGGGTGCAGGTGGATTTCATGCTTGAGGAACGACAGTTGGCGATGCAGATACGCGATGACGGCCGTGGCGGCGTGCAGGCCGAGGGCAATGGGTTGAGTGGCATGCGTGAGCGGGCCGCAGCACTGGGTGGCCAGTTGACGCTGCAGTCGCCGCGCGGGGCGGGCACCGTGCTGACGGTACGCGTGCCGTTGATGGCCGCGACCACGCCGCTGTCGCCCACGTCGTTGGCGCAGGACGGTGTCGCATGATCCGCATCCTGCTGGCCGAAGACCAGGCCATGGTGCGCGGTGCGTTGTCGGCGCTGCTCGGCCTGGAGCCGGACATCGAAGTGCTGGGCAGTGCTGCCGATGGCGAGGCCGCGTGGCGGATGCTGCAGCAGCTGCAGCCGGACATTCTGGTCACCGACATCGAGATGCCTGGCTTGTCCGGTCTGGAACTGGCGCAGCGCATCGCCCGCCACGAACTGCCGATCAAGGTGGTGATCGTGACCACCTTCGCCCGCGCCGGTTTCCTGCGTCGCGCGCTGGAGGCGGGGGTGCTGGGCTACCTGCTGAAGGACGCACCGGCCGAGAACCTGGCCGATGCCCTGCGCAAGGTGAAGCAGGGCATTCGTGCGATCGATCCGCAGTTGGCGCTGGATGCATGGTCGCAGGCCGATCCGCTCACCGACCGCGAGCGCCGCGTGCTGCGGCTGGCGGGCGAGGGCCGTACCGCCAGCGAGATCGCAGAGCAGCTGGGGTTGTCGCACGGCACGGTGCGCAACTACCTGTCCGAGTGCATCGGCAAGCTGGGCGTGGCCAATCGGATCGAGGCGTATCGGCTGGCGCGGCAGAAGGGGTGGTTGTAGCGGATCATTTCCGCGACCGCGGAGGGGTGTCACTTTCTTTGCTCGTGCACCACGCTGCAGGAGCAGCGTGGAACGGCGTAGCCGGCCCGCAGGGTGGCGCACATGGATGTGCGCCATCAAGAAAGTAACCAAAGAAACGCGCCGCCGGCCGCGAGCCGGCGCGCTTCGCACGCCGGTGCCCTGCGCTCCTCGGTCCGGCGAGGGACGGTGCGGGAACTCGCTGCGCTCAGACACCCGCACCTCTTCGCCCTCGCCGGACCTGCGGTGCTCGGCTCGCTCAAGGCGGACTTGAAGGGCAAGATCAACAGCTAGAGCATCCACGCATGGCGTGGATCTACTGGGTGCAGCTGTGGCATTTGACCTTGGGTCCGCCTTGAGCGAGCCGAGCATCGCAGGTGAATCAGGGGCGAAGAGGCGCCGGTGTCTGAGCGCAGCGAGTTCGGCGCCGTCCCCTGGTTCACCGAGAAGCACAGGGCACCGGTGCGCAGCACCGGCTCGCGACCTGGCGGCGTGTTTCTTTGGTTACTTTCTTTGCACGAGCAAAGAAAGCGACACCTCTCCGCAGGCGCGGAAATGATCCGCCGGGCATGGCCCGGCGCTATCCATGCGTGGGCGCAGGTGGAACCCGCTCAATCCTTCCCGCGCGCCATCGCCTGGAACACGCCATCACGGCGCACCCACAGGTGGAACAGCGCCGCACCCACATGCATCAGCACCGTGGCGAACAACACATACGCCAGCAGGCTATGCGCGTTACGCAACGCGGCATACAGCGCCGGGGTGTGCGGCACGATCGGCGGCAGGTGCAGGCCGCCCCACAGCACGATCGGATAACCGCCGGCCGACAGCATCGCCCAGCCGATCAGCGGCATCGCCAGCATCAGTGCATACAGCATCCAGTGCGAGGCCTTGGCCGCCATCGCCTGCCATACGGGAAGATCCGCCGGCAACGGCGGCGGGCGATGGCGCAGCCGGTTGTACAGGCGCAACAGCACCAGTACGCCGATGGCGATGCCCAGCGGGCGGTGCAGGTCGATCAGCATCGGCCGCAGGTGCAGCGAGGCGACCATGGTCACGCCGATGAACAGCATGGCGATGATCATCAGTGCCATGGACCAGTGCAGCACGCGCGCGAGCAGGTTGAAGTGGCCGTTGCCGGTGCTCATCGTGCGGCCTCCTTCGGTTGCTCGACGTTGCCGGTGGCGCGCTCGCGTTCGCGGCGGTTGAAGGACTGCGAGTACACGGCGGAGCGGGCCGCCAGGATCGGATCGTCACTGCCACGCACGCCACTGGGCAGGATCAGCGGATCGAAGTTGATCTGGCCGCACGCGCCCTGTTCCTGCGACTGCATGCGGTCCAGGCTGAGTACGCCGGCCACCACCTGATCACGCGACTCGGGCCACGGCACTGAAGGATCATCGATGGCATCGCCGGGCTCGGCGGTGGTCACGACCAGGTTCCAGCGCACCGGGCCGCTGGCCAGGCGCTGCTGCAGTTCCTGGCTGAGGAAATCGACGCTGGCCTGCTTGCGGGTTTCCGCATCCATCTCGACCACCGGCGCCTGCGGCTGCCAGCGCCAGCGCACCGCGCGTTTCTGGCCCTGCGCGTTGGTGAACCAGAAGCTGTTGACGCTGTTGAAGGTGGTGTCAGCCCAGCTGCTGGTCCACGGCGCGGTCTTGGCCCACTGCTGGAACGCTTGTGCACTGGGGTATTTCGCCAGCACCGCGGCCATTTTCTGCGGGTCGGGCTTGCCGGTGGCCGGGTCCGGGATGGAGGCGCGCGTCTGCGCGTAGAACGCCTCGGCGTTGGGCACGGCGAAGAACGGGAAGCTGTTCATCGCCATCCGCCATTCCTGGCCGTCATCGCTGACCATCTGCACCGCGAGGCTGCGCACGCGTGCGGTGTTGTCGGCGCCGTACGGGTCGCCGCCGCCGATCGACAGGCGGCCCATCACCGGCACGCGGCGCTGCGAGAACACGCGGGCGCTGGACAGGGTGGGGGCCTGCGCACTGGGTTCGAACCAACCGCTTACACACACGCCCTTGCTGTGCGCACGGCGGAAGCCCGGATGGGCCGGGCCGGTGGCCTCGATGGTGTCGGTGAAGCGCTGCGCGGTCAGGCGGCCGCCAATCCAGCCGGCCAACCAGGCGAAGGCCAGCGCCACCGCACCCAGAATGAGTGCGATCAGTGCGATCCAGAGCAGGGGGGAATGCTTGCGCGGCGCGCCCGGTGTCTGGCCGGCGCGGGTGTAGCGGAAGAGCGACATGGTCGGAGTCCTGCCTTCACGGAGCGTGTGGGTGGTCGACCCACACATCCTCGCAGAACCCTTCCAGGCCCGGTATTCAATTTTTCGTCAAGTTTGCCGGGGACGGCGTGCCGACCAAGGTCGGCACTCACCCGATCAGCTGTAGCGCTGCTTCAGCATCGCCCACGCCGAACGCAGCGCCAGTGCTTCACCGCCAGCCGGCCGGCCCGGGCGTTCGCCGTCGTTCCAGGCATACACGTCCAGATGCGCCCAGCGCTGGCCGTCTTCCAGGAAGCGTTCCAGGTACAGCGCGGCGGTGACCGAGCCGGCCATGCGCGAACCGGCGTTGGCCAGGTCGGCGATGCCGCTGCTCAGGTAACGCAGGTAGGGGCGCCACAGCGGCATGCGCCAGACCGGGTCGCGGGTCGCGTCGCCGGCCTGCAGCCACTGCTGCGCCACGCTGTCGTCGTTGCTGAAGAGCGCCGGCAGGTCCGGGCCCAGCGCGATGCGCGCGGCGCCGGTGAGGGTGGCGAAGTCCAGCACCAGGTCCGGTTTCTGTTCGCTGGCGAAGGTCAGCGCATCGCACAGGATCACGCGGCCTTCGGCGTCGGTGTTGTCGATCTCCACGCTCAGGCCCTTGCGGGTGGCGATCACTTCGCCCGGGCGGAAGGCATCGGGGCCGATCGCGTTTTCCACCGCCGGCACCAGCAGGGTCAGGCGCACCGGCAGGCCGCGCGCCATCACCAGGCCTGCCAGGGCCAGTGCATGCGCGGCACCGCCCATGTCCTTCTTCATGTTGCGCATGCCGTCGGCCGGTTTGATGTCCAGGCCGCCGGTATCGAAGCACACGCCCTTGCCGACCAGCACCAGTGCCGGATCGGTGTCCTTGCCCCAGCGCAGCACGACCAGGCGCGGAGCGCGGTGCGAGGCGCGGCCGACGGCATGGATGGCCGGGAAGTTCTGCTTCAGCAGTTCATCGCCGGTGATCGCCTCGACCTGCGCACCGTGCGCATCGGCCAGCGCGCGCGCGGCGTCTTCCAGCTGCTGCGGACCCATGTCTTCGGTCGGGGTGTTGACCCAGTCGCGCACGCGCAGGCTGGCGGCGATCAGGTCGGCCACTTCGCCGGTCGGCTCAGCCACCAGGCGTGCCGGTGCACGGTGGCGCTTGCGGTAGCGATCGAAGCGGTAGCTGCCCAGGCCCCAGCCCAGCTGCAGCAGCGCCAGTTCGGCGGCCGGCAGTTCGCTGGACAGCTGCCACACGCTGCCTTCCGGCAGGGCATGCGGGGCATGCGAGTAGCTGTAGGCATCGCCACGATCACCCACGCCGATCACCGCACCGGCCAGGCCATCGGCGCCGGGCAGCAACGCCGTGGTGAAGGCACCGGCGGTGAAGCCCTGCGACGCCAGCCATGCCTGGGTGGCGGCCGGCTGGCCGTCCTTCCAGGACGCGAACTGCTCGCGGTCCAGCACGTACAGCGGCAGTGCTGCGGCGGTGTCGGCAGTGAAACCAGTGATCTCGCTCATGCGTCAGGTACTCCGGGGTGCGGCAGCGTCGAGGTTGGCATCCAACCAGTCGGCCAGGCCGGTGAGGGTGTCGAACTGCAGGTCCGGCTGCAGCTGCGGATGGGTCCAGGTGGCTGCTTCGCGGTTGATCCAGCAGCCGCGCAGGCCGGCGGCGATCGCCCCGGCCACGTCCATTTCGGCGTGGTCGCCGACGTGCAGTACCTGTGCCGGCGCAACACCCAGGCGGGTGCAGGCGGCGTGGAAGATGCTCGCCTCCGGCTTGGCCGCGCCGTGTTCGCGCGCGCCCAGCTGGAAGGCGAAATGATGGGCCAGGCCGATCCGCTCCAGATCGGCATTGCCGTTGCTCAGCGCCGCCACCGGCACTCGCGCGGCAATCCGCGCCAGTGCGTCGATCGCATCGGGGTAGCACTCGACCTGGTTGCGCGCGGCGAAGAACACGTCATACGCCGGCTCCAGCAGATCCAGGCTGGCACCACTGGTGTGCAGCGCTTCGTGCAGGGTCAGCCGGCGCAGTGCGCTCAGGTCGTGATGGAGGTGCGGATGGGCGTGGTACAGGCGCTCGCGCAGTTCGCGCATCGCCGCCACCGGATACATCTCGGCCGTGACGGGGCTGTGTTCACGCATCCACGCGTGCAGGACCAGGTCGATGCGGGCGCCGATCGGAGCGAACGGCCACAGCGTGTCGTCAAGGTCGAGGGTAATGGCTTGGACGGGGAAATTCACCCCGCCATTCTACCCCTGCCCGCGCGGGCTTTCATTCCAGCAGACGCGCCCAGCCCTGCATCCCGTCCAGCCGCGCCAGCACCAGCTTGATGCAGACCAGCAGCGGCACCGCCAGCAGCAGCCCGATCATGCCCCAGGCCCAGCCGAACACCATCAGCGCAAGGATCAGCACCAGTGGCGACAGTTTCATGCGACGGCCCAGCACGATCGGGGTCACCATCTGCCCTTCCAGGGTGTGCAGGCCCAGGTAGGCGGCGGCCGGCAGCAGGGCCTGCAGCGGGTCGCGGAATTCCACGAAGCCCATCAGCAGCATCAGCGCCACGCCGATCAACGGACCCACATACGGAGCGAAATTCAGCAGTGCGGCCACCGTGCCCCACAGCAACGCTTCCTGCAGGCCGATGCCGAGCAGCATCAGTACGCCGGCGAACACCAGCCCGACCAGGGTGTTGATCACGCTGATGGTCAGCACATAGCGCGACACCTCGCGCTCGATCGAACGCAGGATGTCACTGGTGAAGCGCTGCTGCTGACGGTTCGGGAACAAGGCGATCGCCGCGCGTTGCAGGCTCTGCCCGTAGATCATGAAGAACAGGGTCAGCAGCACCACCGCCAGCACCGAGGCGGCCAGCCGCGGCGCACGGGTCAACATGCGGTACGGGTCATCGAGCTGGGCGCGGATCACCTGCACCTTGCGGTTGCTGTCACCGCCGGCGACGCGGGCGAAGTTCTCCGCGGCCTGGTTGGCCTGCTGCACCGGCTTGGTCAGGTCCTGCACCTGGCGGGCGATCTTGCGCAGCTGCTGCGGTGCTTCCTGTGCCCATTCCATTGCCGGGCCGATCAACTGCACCGCCAGCGAACCGGTCACGCCCAGGCCCGCGCCGAGGATCAGCAGAGCGCCCAGCGCACGCGGAATCCACAGCTTCTGCAGCAGGCGCAGGATCGGATTGCCGACCAGTGCGAAGAACATCGCCAGCAGCACCGGCAGGATGATGTCCTGTGCCGCCCACAGTGTGTAGCCCACCGCCAGGGTCGCCAGCACCACCAGCGACATCGGTCCGCGCGGACGCGACGGTGGCGGCAACGGGGCGTCGGGCTGTTCGGGGCCGGCCGGTGACGGGGACAGGAGGGACTCGCTCATCGACGCACCAACCGGGAAGGGGAGCGCATTATCCGCCGGCCGCGATCGGCGCGGCGGATTCCATGGATCAACGTTCGGACAGCTCGGTAGCCGCTTCGGCCGGACGCGGTCCGCGCAGGTCCGGTTCCGGTTCTGGCTCCGGCACGGAACGTGGAGCCGGTGCCGGCCGTGGCTCGGCAGCGGAGGCCGCCGCCTGTGCCTGTTCGCTGGCTTCGTCGGCTTCCTCAGCCGCGTCGTCGGCAGTGGCTGCGGCCTGCGCCGCCATCGCCGTGGCGAACGCCGCCTGTGCACTGGCGAACAGGTTCGAGACCGAACCCACCATCTGCAGCCAGCGGGCACCGTTGACCTTGCCCGGCACTTCCAGCTTGCCGGCGATGAAGCCACCGGCCAGGCCGACCACCACGATGCGCAGCGGCGACCAGCCCTTTCGCCAGACGTCGCTGAGCGTGGACCAGTGGTCCTGGGTTTCGCCCAGGCGCACGGTCACCACCTGTTCGCAGCGTTTCACACGCCGTTGCAGCGCGCCGAACTTCATGGCTTGCCCTCGGGCAGCTGCACTTCGGCATCGGGATCGTCTTCGCTGGGTTCGTCGAACAGGCCCAGGCGTGACAGCTGGCGCCGGGTAGCGTGCATGCCAGTGTGGTGGAAGAAGTAGGACACCCGCCAGATCGCATAACCGGTGACGGCCAGGCTCAGCAGCGAGGTGATCAGCAGCGCCTGCAGCCAGCTCAGGCCCCAGCTCTGCAGCAGGGCGATGAGGGTGGCGGCCATCAGCAGCCAGGCCGAGGCACCGAACACGATCGCCACGCCGGCCCAGGCCAGCGCGCGACCGAATGCACTACGCGCCAGCGCGAAGTCGGCCGAGGCCAACCGGCGCAGCGAGCGCAGCGTGTGCTTGGCAGAATCGGCAGCGGCACGACCGGCCGCGCCGACCTGGCGGATGCTCTCATCCAGCGGCGGGGTAGCCGCCGGATCAGGCGCTTGCGCGTTGTCTTCGCTCACGCCGCGGCTTACTTGTCGCTGCTGCCGCGGGCCAGCTTGGCGATGATCCAGCCGGCAGCGAAGGCGACACCGAACGAGGCCAGCGGACGTTCACGGATCAGCTCAGCGGCGCTGTCGATCAGGTCCTTGCCCTTGTCCATCAGTGCGTCGACCTGTTCCTTGGCGGCTGCACCACCAAACTCGGCGGCGGCCAGGCCGGACAGCGCGCTGTCGGACAGTTCAGCCTTGACGTTGGCCTTGCCGATGCGCAGTTCGTCGCCGGCTGCGCCGGTTGCACCCTTGATCGCACCGCCGGCGGCCGACGCGGCCTGCTTCAGGTGGGAACCGGCTTCACCCAGGTGTTCCTTCAGGTTCTCGGTATTGGTGGGGCTCATCGAATCACTCCTGTTGCGATGGGGGAACGGGAGTCGGCGGTGCCGACCTGGACTGACAGCAATAGCATTGCCGGGGTATAGGGGGTGTTACGGCAGGGCGATCAGCGCATCACGAGCTGGCCCTGCTGCTGGCCATTGTTGCGCAGCACGCGTATCACCAGGGTCGGCGGGCGCTGCTGGAAGTTGGCGCGCCAGCTGGCCAGGTCGGCGAATTCGCCCACGGTGGCATCGGTGATGATGTCGCCCTGCTGCAGGCCGTTGGTGGCCGCGCGGCTGCCGCGCTTGACCTCGCTGACCAGCACGCCACCGACACCGGACTGGCGCAGCGACTCGGGCAGGTCGACGAAGGTGGCCCCGGTCAGGCGCGGGTCCAGGCTCTCGCCGGTGACCGCGCGCGCCTGTTCCTTCAAGGTTGCCTTGATCTGCAGCGGCTTGCCCTCGCGGCGCACGTCCAGCGTCAGCGTGCTGCCGACCGCCGCCAGGCCTTCCACGTTGTGCAGGGCTTCTGCGCTGTCCACGCGCTGGCCGTTGGCCGAAACCACCACGTCGCCCGGCTTCAGTCCGGCGGTCGCAGCGGCCGAACCGGCCAGCACGCGGGTGATCAGTGCGCCACGGGTTTCACCCAGGCCCAGGCCCTGCGCGATCTGCGCGGTCAGGTTCTGGCTCTCCACGCCCAGCGTGCCGCGCACCACTACGCCGTGCTTGACCAGCTGGTCGACCACGCTGCGCGCCAGGTTGGAGGGGATCGCCAGGCCCAGGCCGATGTTGCCGGCCATGCTGCCCTGCGGGTTGAAGCTGGCGGTATTGATGCCGACCAGCTGGCCCTGCAGGTCGACCAGCGCGCCACCGGAGTTGCCCGGGTTGATCGACGCATCGGTCTGGATGAAGTTCTGGTAGCCCAGCCCGCGGATGCCGCTGCGGCCCACCGCCGAGACGATGCCGGAGGTGACCGTCTGGCTGAAACCGAACGGGTTGCCGATGGCCACCACGAAGTCACCGACCCGAAGCTGGTCGCTGTTGCCGAGCTTGATGTCGGTCAGGTTCTGCGCCGGGATGCGGATCAGCGCGATGTCGGTATCGCGGTCCGAACCGAGGAACTCGGCCTTGACCGTGCGCCCGTCGGCCAGTGTCACCTGCACGTCATCGGCGTTGTCGATGACGTGGTGGTTGGTCAGCACCAGGCCCTCCTTGGCGTCGATGATCACGCCCGAGCCCAGCGATTCGTTGATGCGTTCCTGCGGGATGTCCGGGAACAGGCGGCGGAAGAACGGATCGTTGAAGAAGGGGTTGCGCACGCGCACCACCTGCTTGGTGTTGACGCTGACCACGGCCGGCATCGCCTTCTCCAGCATCGGTGCCAGCGACGGCACCGCCTGTCCGGCCACCGAGGCCGGCAATGCCGCCGTGGTCGGCAGTACCGCAGGCAGCGGCGCGGCGTCGGCGCGGTTGTCCAGGTGGGCATTGATGCCGGTGGCAACGAAGCCACCGAAGGCGGCGGCGATTGCGAGCGTGAGCAGGGTGGGAAGCGGTCGCATGGGAGTCGGTTCGCTGGCGTGGGTGGGGGCGGTTCGGCCCTACGGTAAAACAAGCTGAATGAGTGTGTCGCGATCTGGATAAATGCGCCATGAAAACCGGGCGCCCGGAACGCGGGTCGGCGTCGCCATCTGTGGGGCGGTGGCGACAACGTCGGGCGTGCTTCGCAATGTGCCGACGTCTGCCGAAGCGCGTGTGGATACAGGCTGATACTTGCGCAGTTCTGCGCATCCTGGTGCCGCGATGCGCCATATCGCATGCCTTTCGCAGCACTCTGGCAGGTGCGCGCAGGCAGCACCTGCCGCTACCCGCACCGTGCGGCGCAGCACTGAAAAAAAGGGGTTTCCTGTCAACCCACTGTGCTCGAGAGGGTGCTGGGCTACACCATTACCGTCGCAGCAGATGCGATTGCGGGCGCATGCCCCGTTCCACGATCGTCAATGTCGGTATAGCATCGCCCCGTTTTGATACTTAAGGCCCGCAGGAGGGCAACATGAGCAACGGTAATGGTGTGTCGGTCGTGACCGACGCCGTCGAGAACGTCAAAGAAACCGCCACCAACGTTGGCGAGACCATCGCCCACGCTGCCGAAGACGCAGTGAAGTCGGTCAAGAAGACCGTCAAGCGCGCCACCAAGGCTGCCGGCACCCGCGTTGCCAAGGCCAAGAAGGCCGTGGCGAAGGTCGAGAAGACCGTTGCCAAGAAGGCCGAGAAGGCTGCCAAGTCGGTCGGCAAGACTGTTGCCAACGCCAAGAAGAAGCTGGAAGCCGCCAAGAAGAACGCCAAGGCCGAAGCCGCTGCCCTGAAGAAGGAAGTGGCCAAGAAGAAGGCGGCTGCAGGCAAGGCCGTGACCAAGAAGGCCGCCGCTGCCAAGAAGACCACCAAGGCTGCCACCAAGGCTGCTGGCAAGAAGGTCGCTACCGTGAAGAAGACTGCCACCAAGAAGGCCGCCGTCGCGAAGAAGACCGTTGCCAAGAAGACCGCGGCCGCCAAGAAGGTTGTCGGCAAGAAGGTCGCCACCGCCAAGAAGGCCGTGGCCAAGAAGACCGTCGCCGCCAAGAAGGTCGCTGGCAAGAAGGCCGTGGCTGCGAAGAAGGTTGTCGGCAAGAAGGTTGCCGCTACCAAGAAGGTCGCCACCAGGAAGACCGCGGCCGCCAAGAAGGTTGTCGGCAAGAAGGCTGCTGTCGCCAAGAAGGCCGTCGGCAAGAAGACCGCTGCTGCCAAGAAGGTTGTCGGCAAGAAGACCGCCGTTGCCAAGAAGGCGGTGGGCAAGAAGGTTGCCGCCACCCGCAAGACGGTCGCCAAGAAGGCTGCGCCGCTGAAGAAGGTCGCCGCCAAGAAGGCTCCGGCCAAGAAGGCCGTGCGCAAGGTCGCCAAGCGCAAGTAATCGCGCCGTGACCGAAGGCCCTGCCACCCAACGGGTGGTGGGGCCTTTCGCGTTTCTGGGGCACGGTCTGGGGCAAGATGCAGGTTCTTCCTGCAGGAGCCCCGGGCATGCGTGGTATCGACTTCAGTTCCTGGCAGGGCGTGCTGTCCACGTTGGCCGGCCTGGTCCTGATCACCCTGCTGGGCGTGGGCATCCGCCTGCTGGTGATGCAGACCCTGCAACAGCGCCGCGAGCGCGAGAACCGGCAGATCAACGAACGGCTGCGCACGCTGATGGCGGCCTACAAGACCTTGGGCGGGTCGTTCACTGGCGAACTGGGTGTGGATCCCAGCCATCGCCGCGACCTGCGCCAGCGCGAAGATGCCGAAGGCATCGCCGAACCCCGCTCGGATCGCGCGCGCCGCATCCGCGATGCGGTTGAAGCGGCACTGTCGGACATCCTGTTGCTGGGCACCGACGAGCAGGTGCGGCTGGCCGCGCGTGCGGCCAACGAACTGGCACAGGGGCGGCCGGTGCACCTCCACGAACTGGTGGTCTCGCTGCGCGACTTCGTGCGCGAAGCGCTGGATCTGGCGCCGATTCCGACCGACCTGCAGATTCCACCGCAGGGCCCGACCCGGCCCGCTGCCAGTGGCGGTGGCAAGGGCCGCAACGATGGCGATGCCAAGGGCGGTCGTGCGGGTGGTGGCGGTGGCGGCGGTGGCGGAATGGGGGCCGGAATGGGCGGCATGGGCCTCGGCGCCGGCGCCGCACTGGGCGCCGGCCATGCCTCCGCCAGCGATGAGACGGACGCGCGCTGAGCACGTCCGCCCGGTTCAGCGCGTCAGCTCGTAGATCGGCACGAACCCACCGTAGATCATCCGCGCGCCGTCGAACGGCATCGGATTCGTCGCCGGATCAAACCGCGGGTCTTCCATCATCTTCTTCATGCCGGCGTCGCGGGTCGGCTTGTCTGGCCATTCGATCCAGGAAAACACGACCGTCTCATCCGGCGTGGCTTTCACCGCGCCGAAGAAGTCGGTGGTCTTGCCGTGCGGTACGTCGTCACCCCAGCACTCGACCACGCGCAGCGCGCCGTATTCGATGAAAACGGGATCCCCTGTGCGTGCATGGGCGAGGAACTTCTCCTTGTTGGCGGTGGGCACCGCCAGGACGAAACCATCGATGTAGCTCATTGCCTGCCTCCGGATGGACCGTGCCGCATGCACGGCCTTCAAGTACCCGACGAACCAGGGCGCCGTGGATCGACATCCTGTGTGCGCCCGTTCAGCCCGGGCCACCGGGCAGCGGCGCCAGCACCGTCTCCGGTGGCTGCTGGCCGGCCAGGTGGTGCACGAAGTAGTCCCACATGCGGTGCGTGTAGGTGGCGTCGTTGCGGAACAGTTCGTGGTCCTGCCGGGCCAGGTACAGCAGGTCGTAGCTGCGCTGGGCCTTGTTCAGGGCGGCGGCCAGCTGCAGGGTCAGCGCCGGCGGCGCGTTCTCGTCCAGTTCGCCATAGACCAGCATCAGATGCCCACGCAGGTTGCCGGCCAACGCTGCATTGTCGAGTCCGGCAAACGGCGCCGGCACGCCATCGGCCAGGGGTGTTGGTGGCAGCACGCCACCGAACAGCCGGTCCATGCCGTGCAATGCACCGCCGTACATGCCCTGGAAATTGTGGCTGCCGGCCGAGGCCACGCCCACCTTGTAGAACGCCGGATAGCGCAGCAGGGCGCGCGCTGCACTGTAACCACCGAACGAATGCCCGTAGATGCCGACCCGCTGCAGGTCGATGCCCCGGTAGCGTTCGCCCAGCTGGCGCAGCGCAGCCACATGGTCATCCAGCTGCACATCTGCCCCGTGCAGGAAGCTGCTGTCATGGAACGCCTTGTCGCGGCCACCGGTGCCGCGCGCGTCGATGCTGACCACCACGAAGCCCAGTTCGGCCAGGCTGGCGCGTGACACCGGATTCAAGGCGGACACCGCCTCGGCGTAGGTCACCGGCGCATTGCTGACGAAGGAGCCACCGTACATCGCGTCGATCACCGGAAAGCGGCCGTCATCGCGATAGTCGCGGGGCAGGTAGACGGTGGCGAAGATCGGCGTTCGCCCATCGGCGGCCAGCAGCCGCTCGCGCCGTGGGGGGCGCCAGCCGGCAGCAACGATCGCGCTGTTATCGGCTGTTTCCAGCACCATCACTTCACGGCCGTCATCGCTGGCCCGCAGCACGGTGCGTGGTGGCTGGTCGAGACGGGAAACGGTATCCACCAGATAGCCACCGCCAGGCGACAGCGCCTGGGGGGCGCGCCCGCCGAACAACGCGCCGGTGCCGGCATCGGCCAGATGGTCGTTGCCATCGGCGGCCAGGCGCTGGACCGGTCCACCCTGCAGCGATACACGGTACAGGCCGCGTACGTAGGGGTCGCCACCGTCGACGCCGCCGGCGCTGAAGTACGCCCAGCCACCCGCAGCGTCCACGCCCAGCAGGTCGCGCACCGCCCATTGGCCGCGGGTGAGCTGGCGCAGCACCTTGCCGTCGGACAGGCGGACCCGGTACAGATGGCCCCAGCCATCGCGCTGCGAGAACCACACCGCCGTGTCCTGGCCGGGCAGGATGGCCACCGCTGGCCGGTTGTAGGAATACACGTTGAGCTGCAGCCGGGTGTTGCTGGCTTCTTCAAGAACGGTGCGCACTGCACCGCTGTTGGCATCGATCTCCAGCAGGCGCAGCCTGCGCGGTGCGCCGAAGTGCGCGATCACGGCATACAACCGGTCGCCGTCCCAGCCGAGTACGCCGGCTTCGCTGAGGGTGTTCCAGCCTTCCGGCAAGGCGATGTCATGCTGCTGGCCGTTGCGGGTGTCGACCACATACAGGCTGTCGCGCACCTGCCGGGTGTCACCCAGCAGCCCCAGCTTCACCGTATGCACGCGCGGCCGCGCGCTGTTGGCCGGGCTGCTTTCCAGATAGGGGTAGTCCTGCAGCGCGCGTTCGTCGTAGCGGATGCCGGCCACGTAGCGGCCATCCGGTGACCAGCCGACCGCGAACGGCCGCGTCGGCATCCGGCCCTGGCGGCGTGGAATGCCGCGCAGGGTGAAGTCCGGCAGCACGCCATAGCCATGATTGGATTCACCGCCGCTGGTCAGCGCTCGTGCTGCCGTTCCGGGCGAGTGCAGCCACAGGTTGTGATCGCGTACCTGCAGCCAGGCATCACCGCCGGGCGATGGCAGTGCATCGGCCGCTGGCGCTGCATCCTGCGAAGGCACGCACTGCAGGCGTGGCCATTGACAGCTGATCGCCGCCTCGCCGTTGAACTGCAGGCGCAGGCCTCCATCCAGTACCTGCACGTTGTTCAAGCGCAGGCGTGGTCCGCTGGCTCCGAGAGGTGCAACCGCAGCGTCCAGCGCATCGGGTTCGAACAGGATCTGGCGTGTGGCCTGGACTGGATCGACCAGTACCGCTTGGCGCCGGCCCTGCGTGGTTTCGCGTTCGTACCAGAAGCGCCCATCGGCCAGCCAGTGGGGCAGCACCGAAGCATTGCGCAGCGCACCGCGAAGGTGACTGTCATGCACGCGTTCGGCGCGCTGGTAGTCAGCGGCCTGCAGTGCGTGCGCAGCGTGGGTCGGAAACAGGGCAGCGCATGCCAGGAGCGCGGCGCGAACAGGTACCAGCGGCGGATCGGAAACGTACAAGGCAACCTCCTGTTGCAATCGACGACGAATCACAAATGCACGCGCGCCGCGCGCGTATGCCAGAGACAGCCTGAATCAAGGCAAAAAATTCAGCAATGCGAAGACCGCTGTTTTCAGGGAGCGTTGTGGCGAATAACGGAGAATTTACATTCCCGATGCGATGGCGCCCTGGCGCTGCTGCACACCATAAGAAAGTAAAGGTGTACCCCCATGAAGAATTCGCTGATTGCTCTGGCCCTGGCCGCTGCCCTGCCGTTCACCGCCTCGGCTGCTGAGAACCTGTCGTACAACTACGCCGAAGCCGACTACGCCAAGACCGACATCGACGCGTTCAAGGCCGACGGCTGGGGCGTGAAGGGTTCGTACGGCTTCCTGCCGAACTTCCACGCTTTCGGTGAGTACAGCCGCCAGGAAATCGACCACACCAACATCAAGCTGGACCAGTGGAAGATCGGCGCCGGCTACAACGTTGAAATCGCCCCGACCACCGACTTCGTTGCCCGCGTTGCTTACCAGAAGCGCGACCAGAAGCACGGCCTGGACTTCAATGGCTACAGCGCTGAAGCCGGTATCCGCACCGCCTTCGGTGCCCACGCCGAAGTCTACGGCATGGTCGGCTACGAAGATTTCTCGAAGAAGCACGGCATCAATCCGGAAGGCCAGTGGTACGGCCGCCTGGGTGGTCAGGTCAAGCTGAACCAGAACTGGGGCCTGAATGGCGAGCTGAAGATGAACCGCGACGGCGACAAGGAATACACCGTCGGCCCGCGCTTCAGCTGGTAATTGCTTCCTCGGCGCGCCTGCGCGCCGAAGATGCCTCGACAGGCCCGGCCCATGCCGGGCCTGTTGCGTTTCCGGCTGGGCAAACGCTACCTGACCGTGTCGCGGCGGAAGGGCGGCATTGCAACGAATTGGATTCCGCAGGCGTCGGCTGCGCCCTAGGGTGAGTGGCCTGTTCTGCAGGAATGCAACGATGCCCACGTTTCCGTCGCCCCGCGATTCTCCCTGCCGCCTCTTGCTGCTGGATCCACACCCGCTGTTGCGGCATGGCGTGCAGGAAGTCCTGGCCCGGCAGGCGGGCCTGCAGGTCGATGGAAGCTACGGCCGCAGCGGTGATCTGCTGCAGCGCCTGCAGCAGCAGGCGGCCGCGATCGATCTGCTGCTGGTCGACGCCTTGCCGATCGGTGACAGCGGCGAAGGCCTGGAACTGCTGCGGCACCTATCACGCCACTGGCCGGCAGTGCCGATCCTGGTGCTGACCGCACACTGCAACGCGGGTGTCATGTCCTTGGCCTTGCAGGCCGGTGCGCGCGGATTCCTGTCCAAGGCCTGCGCGCCGCAGATGCTGCTGCGGGCAGTGAGCGTGGTTGCCCGTGGCGGGCGCTTCGTGCCGCCGGATCTGCGTGCACAGTTGAACCAGTCCCGTCGGCAGCGCCAGCAGTCCATGCGTTCACCACGGTTGAGTACCCGCGAGCGCACCGTCCTGCAGTGGGTGCTGCGTGGTTGCAGCACCGGCGAGATGGCACGCCGCAGTGGGCGTGCAGCCAGCACCATCAGCACGCAGAAGCGAGCGGCGTACCGCAAGCTGGGCATCCGCAACGATGGCGAGCTGTTCCGCTTCCGCCATCTGATCGACGCTGATTGAGGTGGCGTTACTCGCCCTGGTACTGCTTTTCTTCCACCAGGGCCGAACCGGCCACGCGGTTGATCTCGTTCTTCACCTGCACGCGCTCGCCATTGGTGCCATAGACACCACGCGCCAACTGGATGAAGGCATCGTCGAACACCTGGGCCGCTTCCTTGTCGCGCAGCTGGTCCTGGATGTCCCACATGCGCTCGTTGATCGCCTTCAGCTGCTGCTTCAGCACGGCCAGCGCCGGCTGAGCCTGCAGCTGCAGCTGCAGCAACGGCAGCAGGCCGTCCAGCTCGGTGCGCACGTTGCTCAGCTTGGCGGCATCGTCGATGCGCTCGGCCTTGATCTCGAGAATGGTGATCTTGTCGATCAGCTCGCCGATCGATACCGGAGTCAGGATGGCGTCCACGCGGTTGGTTCCTGGAAACAGGGCGCCATGATACCGCGCTGCTGGCATGTGGCCCCGGTCCGCGGGATTTACGCCGAATTTGCGCCACGGGCCCGGCAGCACCCTCGATCCGTTACGGCCACCGCCTCGACACTGCGGTCCCGGCGGCGTGACCGCCTTCGACGAGGAACACAGTGCAGTGAACAGCAAGGGGATGATGGCGGCAGTGGTGGCCGCCCTGGCAGGGCTGCTCGGCATCGGCACCGCCCAGGCGCAGGTGCAGGTGAGTGGCAGTGCCGCATTGACCAGCGATTACGTGTGGCGCGGCAGCTCGCAGAGCGACGGCGACCCGGCGGTGCAGGCCGGCGCGAAGGTCTCGATCCCATCGGGCTGGTACGCCAGCGTGTGGGGGTCCAACGTATCGTTCAAGCCGGACAACGGCGCGCGCAGCGAGTTCGACCTGGTGGCCGGTTGGAGTGGTGCACTGGCACCGGACTGGGCACTGGATGCCAACCTGACCCGCTACGTGTACCCGGGCACCGGCCGCGCGCTGGACTGGACCGAGCTCAACACCACCGTGACCTGGAAGCAGCGCGCCTGGCTGCAGCTGGCGCATTCCAACGACGCGCTGGCGGGCGGCCGTCGCGGCACCTACGCCCAGCTGGGTGTGCGGGTGCCGTTGCACGAACGGTTCCGCCTCGAAGCGGCGGTAGGCCAGTACTGGCTGGCCACCGCACAGGGGCCTGATTACCTGCATGGCCAGCTCAGTGCCATCGCCTCGCTGACCCCGGCATGGGAACTGCGCGCCACCGTGCATGACACCGACAACGCAGCGAAGCGGCTGTTTCCGGGCAATGCCGGCGGACGCTGGGAGCTGGCGCTGCAGGGCAGCTTCTAGTCAGTCACCGAAGCCTGGCGCGCGCGCAGCGCGCCGGGCAGCCACAGCAGCAGGGCGAGCATGGCCACCGCAGCACCGGCCACGCAGACGCCGGTCCAGCCGAAGCGCTGGTAGACCTGCGCCGACAGCAGCGAACCCAGCGAACCGCCGATGAAGTAGCCGGTCATGTAGCCGGCATTGAGGCGGTTGCGCGCTGCCGGTTGCAGTGCATAGATCAGGTTCTGGTTACTCACGTGCAGCAGCTGCGCGGCCAGGTCCAGCACCACCACGCCGACCAGCAGCGCCAGCAGCGAGTGTGCCGACAGCCCCAACGGCAGCCACGAGAGCAGCAACAGCATCAGTGCGATGGCAGTGGCACGTCCGGTCTGGCCACGATCGGACATGCGCCCGGCCAGGCCGGCCGCCAGCGTACCGGCGGCGCCGACCAGCCCGAACAGGCCGATGGTGGCATCGCTGTAGGCGTAGGGCGGTTGTGCCAGCAGGAACGCCAGCGGCGTCCAGAAGATCGCGAACATGGCGAAGCTGCAGGCGCCCAGCAGGGTGCGCTGGCGCAGCACCGGCTCCTGCACGAACAGCACGCCGATCGAGCGCAGCAATGCGAAATAGCCGAGGCCGGCGCTGTGGTGGAATCGCGGCAGGCCGCGCTGCAGCGCCAGTGCGGTCAGCACCAGGGTGCCGGCGGCGATCGCATACACCAGGCGCCAGTCGCCCAGGCTGGAAAGCAGGCCGGCCACGGTGCGTGCCAGCAGGATGCCCAGCAGCAGGCCACTCATCAATGTGCCGACCACGCGGCCACGATGTTCCGGCGCGGCCAGCGTGGCCGCAAACGGCACCAGTACCTGCGCCACCACCGAGAACAGGCCGGTGATCGCGGTGCCGACCAGCAACCAGGTCAGCGACGGTGCACAGGCACTGATCACCAGCCCGCCTGCCGACAGCAGGCTCATCACCACGATCAGGCGGCGGCGTTCGAACAGGTCTCCCAGCGGCACCAGCAGGATCAGTCCGGCGGCATAGCTCAGCTGTGCGGCAGTGACCACCATGCCGACCTGGCCGAACGGCACACCGAAGGCATCGGCAATGGTGTGCAGCAATGGCTGCGCATAGTAGTTGCTGGCCACGGCCACGCCGGTAGCCACCGACATCAGCAGCACCTGCCAGCGGTGCAGAGGGGGGAGGGACGGACTCACGCGGTATTCCACAAAGCGGGATGCACAGTGTCCGCCTGCTGCGGCCATGATGGAAATGAATCATCATCATCCATGCCATCTGTAAACGAGATAGTTGGATGAATCTCAAGCAGCTCGAGTTTGCCGTCGCCCTGGCCGAAGAGGGCAATTTCACCCGCGCCGCAGAACGCTGCCACGTGGTGCAGTCCGCGTTGAGCCACCAGATTGCCTACCTGGAGCAGGAACTGGGTACGCCCCTGTTCGAGCGCCTGCCGCGGCAGGTGCGGGCCACCGCCGCCGGCGAGGCGCTGCTGGTGCATGCACGCCAGGTGCTGGCCAGCCTGCGCCACCTGCGTGCCGACGTGGCCGCCGTCACTGGCGAGGTGCGTGGCCTGTTGGCGATCGGGCAGATCTCCTCGCTGACCGACATCGATGTGGTGGCGATGCTGGCGGCCTTCCAGCAGGCGCACCCGCAGGTGGAGTTCCAGCTGCGGGTCGACAAGAGCGAGGACCTGATCGCGCAGGTGCAGTCGCGAGAGCTGGACGTGGCACTGGTCGGATTGGCGCCGTCGGCGGGGCTGGACGGGGTCTGCCACCAGATGCTGCAGGAAGAAGACCTGGTGGCGGTGCTGGCGCCATCGCACCGCTTGGCCCGGCGCAAGCGGCTGCCATTGACCGAACTGCAGGACGAGGCGCTGGTCGACTTTCCGCGCGGCACCGGTGCGCGGCGGCAGACCGACGATGCCTTCGCTGCCGCTGGCCTGCCGCACACGGTGCGCTTCGAGGTCAATCTGATGGAACTGATCGAGCGCTTCGTCCGCCATGGGCTGGCGGTTGGCATCGTGCCAGCGTTGATCGCCGACGGGTTCCAGGGGGTGGTACAGATTCCGCTGCAGCCGACCCCGACCCGCCGCGTGCACCTGGTCTGGCAGCGACTGCCGACACCGGCGGCGCGGGCGTTCGTCGAGGCCGTGCTCAGCCGCGCAGGCGCAGGCTCAGGCCCTTGAGGAAATTGCGCAGCATCTGGTCCAGGCAGCGCCGGTAGTTGGTGTGCCCGGGCTGGCGGAACAATGCGCCCACTTCCGACTTGGAGACGTTGAAACCGGCGCTGGCGAAGATCTCCATCAGATCGACGTCGCGCAGCTGGAAGGCCACGCGCAGCTTCTTCAGCACCAGGTTGTTGTCGATGCGGGTTTCCACCGCACGCTGCGGCTGGCTTTCGTCGCGACCGCGCAGGTGCACGATCAGGCCGTCGAGGAAGTGCGCCAGCGCGCTGTCGCTCATCGCCTCGAAACCGGCTTCGTCCTCGCGGCGCAGCCAGGCCTTCACCTGTTCCGGATCCACGGCGAAGGCCGGGTCGGCCATCTGGCACAGGGTCACCACGTGGTGGTCGCCCAGGTCCAGGGAGTAGCGCACGCTGCGCAGGACATCGTTGTTGATCATGGCCCCAATTGTACCGGTCACCCCGACAGGTGGGGCCGGATCTGGCCGATCAGGCAACGCAACCCCCGGCCGACGGTGCCAGAATGGGGGTCTGGTTTTTCCCCCTGGAGTTGCCTGATGACCCGCACTGTCCTGATTACCGGCGCCACGTCCGGCTTCGGCGCCGCCGCCGTCCACCGCTTCGCCCAGGCGGGCTGGAAGGTGATCGCCACCGGCCGCCGCGGCGAACGCCTGCAGCCGCTGGTCGAGCGCTACGGCAAGGACGTGGTGCATGCCGCCGCCTTCGACATCCGCGATCCGGTGGCGATGGAAGCGGCGCTGCTGGCACTGCCGCCGGCCTTTGGCGAGATCGATCTGCTGGTCAACAACGCCGGCCTGGCGCAGGGCACTGCGCCGGCACAGAGCGCCAAGTTGTCGGACTGGACCACGATGATCGACACCAACATCACCGCGCTGGTGACCCTGACCCACCGCCTGCTGCCGCAGCTGGTGGAGCGCAAGGGCGCAATCATCAACATTTCGTCGGTGGCCGGCGTCTACCCGTACCCGGGCGGCAATGCCTACGGTGGCACCAAGGCTTTCGTCAGCCAGTTCTCGCTCGGCCTGCGTTCGGACCTGCACGGCACCGGCGTGCGCGTGACCACGATCGAGCCGGGCATGGCCGAAACCGAGTTCACCGTGGTGCGTACCCATGGCGACCAGGCGGCGTCGGACAAGCTCTATACCGGCGCCAACCCGATGACCGCCGAAGACATCGCCGAACAGATCTTCTGGGTGGCCAGCCTGCCGCCGCACCTGAACATCAATCGCCTGGAACTGATGCCGGTCAGCCAGTCCTTCGCCGGTTTCCAGGTCGCCCGCGAAGGCTGACGTTCATTTGTAGAGTCGAGCCATGCTCGACTGCTCTTCGCCCTTTGTAGAGTCGAGCTTGCTCGACTGCTTTGAACGGCAGTCGAGCAAGCTCGACTCTACACAGACAAAAAAAAGCCGGGCTGTGCCCGGCTTTTTCATTCACTTCGGCAGACTCACTGTGCCTTGATCGCCATCGCCTGCAGGCCGGTGCCATCCAGCTTCTGCTTGGCTTCAGACAGTTCACCTGCACTGCCATACGGTCCCATGCGCACGCGGTACACGGTCTTGCCGTTGATCTGCGCCGATTCGACGCGTGCCGCCAGGCCCATCATCGCCAGCTTGGCCTTGGTCGCTTCGGCATCGCCGGAGGCACCGAACGCACCCGCCTGCAGGATGTAGCGGGCATTGTCGGCGGCAGCCGGTGCCGCAGCGGCGGGGGTAGTGGCCGCGGTCGGCGCGGTTTCCGCACGCGCTGCCGGAGTGGCGGCGGCGGTGCTGGTCGACGCCGTCGGCGTGCTGGCCGGAGGCGTTGCCGCAGCCGGTCGTTCGCTCAGCGGTGCCGGCAGCGGACGGCTGGTGGCGGTCACCGGCGCGGTGCTGGCCACGCTGGCGGTTGCCGTCGGTGCCGGCGCGGTAGCCGCTGGCGGCGGAACCGGCTTGCCTTCCAGTGCCGCCTGCGCGCGCTGCGCTTCGGCCTTGGCCCGGCGCTGGTCCTCGGCACGCGCGCTGGCAGCCAGTTCGGCGTCGGACATTTCAACTTCCTTGCCCGGCAGCAGGGTGTAGAAGTCGTACTGGGTGGCGGCCGGCTTTTCCGGTTCGGCCGGCTTCGGCGTGGCCGGCTGCGCGGCCGGCTGGGTGCCGACATCGCTGTCGGCATCAGCGACCGGGGCAGGCTGCGCGTTCGGGTTCGGCTGCGGACCGGCGCGAAGGAAGCCATCGCCTTCGCCCTTGAACAGGTTCGGCGCCGCCAGGAACACCACGGCCGCAATCGCCACGCCAGCGACCAGCCACACCCATCCGGGTGTGCCCTGGCTGCTGCTGTTGCGTCGTGCCTGGTTTTTGCCGCGTCGTGCTGCCATGTGTACTGCGTCTCCTGATGCTTACATTTTTTCCGGGGCGCTGACGCCCAGGAGTTCGAGGCCGTTGGCCAGCACCTGGCGCGCGGCGCAGGCCAGGGTCAGCTTGGCGTTGCGATCCGCAGCGTCTTCCACCAGCACCGGCGTCCCGTGATACCACGTGTGGAACGCGTGCGCCAATTCACGCAGGTACTGCGCCACCAGATGCGGTTCCAGCGCCACGCCGGCCGCCTCCACCACTTCCGGGTACCGCGAGATCTCGTTCATCAGCAGCAGCGAGGCGTCGTCGGCCAGGCGGCCGAGGTTGGCCAGGCCATTGCCCTGTTCGTACACCAGGCCCTTCTCCTGTGCCTGGCGCAGCAGGCTGCAGACGCGGGCGTGCGCGTACTGCACGTAGAACACCGGGTTGTCGTTGCTCTGCTGGCGGGCCAGGTCGATGTCGAAGGTCAGCTGCGAATCGGGCTTGCGCGCGATCAGGAACCAGCGGGTGGCATCGCGGCCGGCCTCCTCGATCAGGTCGCGCAGGGTGAAGTAGCTGCCGGCACGCTTGGACAGCTTCACTTCCTCGCCGCCACGCATGACGGTGACCATCTGGTGCAGCACGTACTCCGGCCAGCCCTGCGGGATGCCCACTTCCATCGCCTGCAGACCGGCGCGCACGCGTGCCAGCGAACCATGGTGATCGGCGCCGAGCTCGGTGATCGCGCGCTCGTAGCCGCGCTGCCACTTGGACAGGTGGTAGGCCACGTCCGGCACGAAGTAGGTGAAGGTGCCGTCGGACTTGCGCATCACGCGGTCCTTGTCGTCACCGAAGTCGGTGCTGCGCAGCCACAGCGCGCCACCTTCTTCATAGGTATGACCCGACGCCTGCAGCTTGGCGACCGCTTCGGCCACCTTGCCATCGGCGTACAGCGAGCTTTCCAGGAAATAGATGTCGAAGTCGACGCCGAACGCGGCCAGGTCCAGATTCTGCTCGTTGCGCAGGTAGGCCACAGCGAAGCGGCGGATCGCCTGCATGTCGTCCGGGTCCTTGGCACCGACCACGGTGCTGCCTTCCAGATCGACGCTGGCGCCGGCCATGTAGGCGCGGGCGACGTCGGCGATGTATTCACCGCGGTAGCCACCTTCCGGCCAGCCATCCTGGTCCGGCGCGATGCCCTTGATCCGCGCCTGGGTGGACAGCGCCAGGTTCTCGATCTGCACGCCGGCGTCGTTGTAGTAGAACTCACGCTTGGCGTTCCAGCCGTTGGCGTCGAGCACGCGCGCCACGCAGTCGCCGATCGCCGCCGCGCGGCCATGGCCGACATGCAGCGGGCCGGTCGGGTTGGCCGACACGTACTCCACGCCCACCGTGCGGCCATTGCCGGACAGGTTGCGGCCGTAGTCGTGGGCTTCCTTGATGACCGACGCGGCTTCACGCTGGTACGCGGCCGGCGCCAGGTGGAAATTGATGAAGCCGGGGCCGGCGATCTCGACCTTGCTGACGTCCTCGCTGCGCGGCAGTGCCTCGACCAGCGCCTGTGCCAGTGCGCGCGGATTGCTGCGCGCGGCCTTGGCCAGCAGCATCGCGGCATTGGTGGCGAAGTCGCCGTGGTCACGGGTCTTCGGGCGCTCGACCACGAAGTCCGGCGGCAGGGAGTCGGCGGGCAGGGTGCCATTGGCGCGCAAGGCTTCGATGCCTTGGCTGATCAGGGCGCGGAGGAGATTTTTCACGAGGCCTGCTGTGAGAATGAGCGGCGGAATCGCCCATTTTAGCGCAGATACCAGCGGCCACGCTGACCGAAACCTGCCTGTGGGGGCGACCGATGGCGCCTGGAGGGCGGGCGCTCAGCCGAACAGGCGGGGCTGGGGCGGCGACAGCAGGCCTCGTTCAGCAAACGAAACGGGGCGGCCCTCACCGACCACGAAGTGGTCCAGCAGGCGCACGTCCACCATCGCCAGTGCCTGCTGCAGTTCGTCGGTGATGCGGGTATCGGCGCTGGAGGGTTCCGGGTCGCCGGAAGGGTGGTTGTGGCTGAGGATCACCGCCGCCGCGTTGTGCAGCAGGGCGCGCCGCACCACTTCGCGTGGGTAGACCGGTGCGGCGTTGATGGTGCCGTGGAACAGTTCCTCGCAGGCGATCAGGCGGTGCCGGTTGTCCAGGAACAGGGCCATGAAGATCTCCCGGGCCTGCCCCCGCAGGCGGTGCTGCAGATAGCGGCCGACCGCGGCCGGGTTGTTGCCGACCGCTTCGCCGTGTTCCAGCTCGGCAGCCAGGTAGCGGTGGGCCAGTTCCAGCCCGGCAGCCAGCGTACAGCTGCGCGCCGGGCCGAGCCCGGGCAGGCGGGCCAGGTCACGCGCGGGGCGGTCCAGCAGCACCCGCAACGGGCCGTGCGCCTGCAGCAGGTCGCGCGCGGTCTGCACGGCATCGCGGCCACCGAACCCGGAGCCGAGAAACAGGGCCAGCAGTTCGGCGTCGGAAAGTGCCGTGGGCCCGCGCGCGATCAGCTTCTCGCGGGGGCGTTCCTGTTCGGGCCAGTCATGGATGGGCATGCCTGCATCATCGCCAGCCCGGGTGGCGGCTCCCATCGGTGCACACCGCAGCACCGGGTCGGGCGATGCCTCACCCGCGCCGGGTCTGCAGATAGTCGAAC
Organism: Stenotrophomonas sp. 96582_Sma; assembly: GCF_056480905.1. Classification (NCBI taxonomy): domain Bacteria; kingdom Pseudomonadati; phylum Pseudomonadota; class Gammaproteobacteria; order Lysobacterales; family Lysobacteraceae; genus Stenotrophomonas; species Stenotrophomonas sp. 96582_Sma. The sequence goes on from NZ_CM151122.1 coordinate 303,393, forward strand.
AGTTCCTGGTTGTTCTGCAGGCCCAGCTTGCGCTTGGCTTCGGCCTTCTGCCGGCTGATGGTCTTCGGGCTGCGCCCGCAGCGTTCGGCGACGGCATTCACGCTGAGCCCGGCCGCCAGCAGATCCAGCACTTCCTGTTCCCGCGCCGACAGCGGCGCCGGTTCGCGCGGGAACAGCAGGTCGCGCGCCTGCAGGTGGTGGCGCAGTTGTTGGGAAACGAACACCTGGCCGGCCAGTGCGGCGTTCAGTGCCTGCGGCAGTTCGGCGAAATCGGCGCATTTGTCGACCAGCCCACTGATGCCCTCGCGCAGCAGTCCGTCCAGCAGCCCGGGATGGCGGGCGCCGGTCAGCACCACCACCGGCAGCCTGGGGTGACGCACGCGCAGCGCGTCGATCAGCTCTGGACCGTCCGGGCCGTCACCCGGCATCGACAGGTCGGTCAGCACCGCATCGCAGTCGTGGTGGTCCACCAGCTCCAGCAGCTGGGCGCCGTCACGTGCACTGCCGACGATGTCCATCAGGTGGGTCTGCAGCACGATACGGATGCCATGCAGGACCACAGGATGGTCGTCGGCAATGATGATGCGTGGATGCACGAGGCTCCTCGAAGGTCGAACAGGCCACGGCAGACGGCAGCCAATGCCTGATTCTGCAAAAGCGCAGACCCGCAGAGGTATAGGAAAGGTCCGAAACCGATGCCCGGCAAACCCCGGGTCAAGCGCAACGTGCTCCATCTGCTGATAGCTGTCCGCTATGTGCACCCTGCACCGGGACATTACCGACCATCGGGTAAGCTAGCGCCCTCGTTTGCACAGGAATTCCAGGTGGCTGACTCCCCCAACGCTTCCCCCGCGCCGGCCCGCGCGCTGGAAGGTCAGAAACTGCTGTTGTGCGTCGGAGGCGGGATCGCGGCCTACAAGGCCCTGGAACTGGTGCGGCGCCTGCGCGACGCCGGTGCCCAGGTGCAGGTGGCGATGACCGCCGGTGCCCAGCAGTTCGTCACTCCGCTCAGTTTCCAGGCCCTGTCCGGGCAGCCCACCCGCACCACGCTGTGGGACAGCGCCGCCGAACAGGCCATGGGCCACATCGAGCTGGCGCGCTGGGCCGACCGCATCGTGGTTGCCCCGGGAACCGCCGATCTGCTGGCCCGGCTGGCCCAGGGCCATGCCGATGACCTGGTCAGCACGCTGTGCCTGGCCAGTACCGCGCCGTTGACGATCTGCCCGGCGATGAACCATCGCATGTGGCTGCACCCGGCCACCCAGGCCAACATCGCCCTGCTGCGCCAGCGCGGCGCGCAGGTGATCGGCCCGGTCGATGGCCCGCTGGCCGAAGGCGAGTCCGGTCCGGGGCGTCTGGCCGAACCGGACGACATCGTGGCCGCGCTGGCCGCCAATGGCAGCAGCGCGGCGTCCGTTGCCGCGCCGGAAACCCGCGCGCTGCAGGGCCTGCGCCTGCTGATCAGCGCCGGCCCGACCTATGAAGACATCGATCCGGTGCGCTATGTCGGCAACCGCAGCAGCGGCAAGATGGGCTTTGCCCTGGCCGCGACCGCCGCCGCGATGGGTGCTCAGGTGGTGCTGGTCAGCGGCCCGGTACAGCTGCCGACGCCGCCCGGCGTGCAGCGTGTGGACGTGCGCTCGGCTGCGCAGATGCGCGATGCCGTGCTGAAGTCGCTGCCGGCCGACATCTATATCGGTGCCGCTGCAGTGTCCGACTACACGCCGCGCCAGGTCGCGCCGCAGAAGCTGAAGAAGACCGCCGACAGCCAGTCGCTGGTGATCGAGCTGGTGCGCACGCCGGACATCCTTGCCGAGGTGGCTGCGCAGACGCAGTCGCTGAAGCTGGTGGTCGGCTTTGCCGCCGAAACCCACGACGTGGAGAAATACGCGCGTGGCAAGCTGGTCGACAAGCGCCTGGACCTGGTGATCGCCAACCAGGTCGGCATCAGCGGCGGCGGTTTCGAGAGCGACAACAATGCCGCCACGGCCTTCTGGCAGGACGGTGAACAGGTATTCCCGGCCACCTCCAAGCGCGAGCTGGCCGAACAACTGCTGGCGCTGATCGCGCGGAGACTCCAGGCATGACCCAGGCATCCACTTCCCAACCGCTGCAGGTCAAGCTGCTCGATCCGCGCTTCGGCGACAGCTGGCCGCTGCCGGCCTACGCCACCGAGGCCAGCGCCGGCATGGACCTGCGCGCGGCGCTGGATACCGCGCTGACCCTGCAGCCGGGCGACACCGCGCTGGTTCCCAGCGGCCTGGCCATCCACATCGCCGATCCGAACCTGTGCGCGGTGATCCTGCCGCGCTCGGGGCTGGGCCATCGCCACGGCATCGTGCTCGGCAATGGCACCGGCCTGATCGACGCCGATTACCAGGGCCCGCTGCTGATCAGCGTCTGGAACCGTGGCCGCGAGGCCTTCACCATCGAGCCGGGCGATCGCATCGCGCAACTGGTGATCGTGCCGATTGCCCGCGTCAGCCTGCAGGTGGTGGATACTTTCACCGACAGCGTGCGGGGAACGGGTGGATTCGGCCACACCGGGGTGCGTTGACAGGGGACATCGATGAGCGGCATCGGGGAAGGACAGCGGGGACGGTCGTTGGGACGCAGTGCGCCACTACTGGGGGTGCTGCTGATCCTGCTGGCCGGCTGGTTCGGATGGAGCGCAGTCCAGCAATGGCGCCAGGAGGCCAACGGCCAGGCGCTGGAAGCTGCACGTGACCAGGCCGTGCAGGGCCTGCAGGAGGCCGCTGCCGGCCAGCTGAAGCAGCTGCAGCAGCAGCTGAAGAACGAGCGCGTGCAGCAGGCGCTGCAGGCCGGTGATGCCGCTGCGGCGGCACTCGCGGTCCGCGAGAGCTGGACCGGCGTCGAGCACGCCGAGGTACTGGCCGCCGATCTGGCCAACGCCTACGCCGACCCGGCCGCCTTTGGCTATGCGCGATTGGCGCTGCTGGAAGCGGCATTGGCCGAAGGCAAGCCCAGCCTGCGCGTGGTCCGCGATGGCGGTGGCAATCGCCTGGGCCTGGCAGCGCCGGTTCAACTGGGCAGTCTCGGCCCGGCGGTGCTCTACGTGCGCCAGCCATTGCTGCGGCTGACCTCACCGCTGGACCAGGTGAGTGCGCCATCGGCCGGTTTCCTTGGCCTGCGCCAGGGCGCGCATGACCTCGTCGCCCAGGGCGATGCCGGCCTGGCCGAAAGCGCCGAAGCATTGGCGCGGCCGATTCCGGGGACGCCGTTGCGGCTGGTGGCCGCGGTACCCAATGTCGAACCTGGTCCGCTGGGCCTGGGTTCGCTGGCCAGCGCCATCGTTGCGCTGCTGCTGGCGTTCATCGCCGTGCTGCTGGTGGTGGGGCGCGGCCGCCTGCCGAAGTCGCTGCCGCTGCCGCGCCGGGCGACCGTGGCGGAAGCCGATCATGGCCCGACCCTGAGCGAGAGCCTGCAGATGGCGCCGCCGCCGGTGGCCGAGGCCAGCACAACTGAAAGTGCACCGCCGCCCCCGCCACCGGTTCCGGCCGAGGAACTGGCGGCCGGTATCTTCCGCGCCTACGACATCCGCGGCGTGGTTGGCAGTGAACTGACGCCGAAAACGGCGGCGCTGATCGGCCAGGCCATCGGCACCGTGGCCCTGGAGCAGGGCCTGCGCGAGGTGGTGATCGGCCGCGACGGCCGCCTGTCCGGCCCGGAACTGGCCGCAGGGTTGGCCGAGGGCCTGAGGCGCGCCGGTTGCGCGGTGATCGACATCGGCCTGGCACCGACCCCGGTCGTGTACTACGCCGCCTTCCATCTGCGTACCGGCACCTGCGTGGCGGTCACCGGCAGCCATAACCCGCCCGAGTACAACGGTTTCAAGGTGGTCATCGGCGGCGAGACGTTGTCCGGTGATGCCATCACCGATCTGTACCAGCGCATCGTCGAAGGCCGCCTGGTACAGGCCGCCGAGCCGGGCGATTACCAGCAGCGCGATGTCAGCGCCGACTACATCCAGCGCATTGCCGACGACGTGCAGCTGGACCGCCCGTTGAAGGTCGTGGCCGATGCCGGCAACGGCGTGGCCGGCGCGCTCGCGCCGCAGCTGCTGGAAGCGATCGGTGCGGAAGTCATCCCGCTGTACTGCGATGTCGACGGTACCTTCCCCAACCATCATCCCGACCCCAGCGAGCCGGCCAACCTGGAAGACCTGGTGCAGACGGTGAAGCGCTTCGGTGCCGATCTCGGCGTCGCCTTCGATGGCGACGGTGACCGCCTGGGCGTGGTCACCGGCGAAGGAAAGATCATCTATGCCGACCGCCTGCTGATGCTGTTCGCCGCCGACGTGCTGATGCGCAATCCGGGCGCGATGGTGATCTACGACGTGAAGTGCACCGGCAAGCTGTCCGACCACGTGCTGCGCAATGGTGGCAGCCCGCTGATGGGGAAGACCGGGCATTCGCTGATGAAGGCGAAGATGCGCGAGACCGATGCTGAGCTGGCTGGCGAGATGAGCGGCCACTTCTTCTTCAAGGAGCGCTGGTTCGGTTTCGACGATGGCCTGTATGCGGCTGCGCGCCTGCTGGAGATCCTGGCCCAGCGCGAGGAGACTCCGGACGAGGTACTGGCAGAGCTGCCGGAGATGGTGGCCACGCCGGAACTGAAGGTGCCGGTGGCCGACGGTACGCCGCACGCGCTGGTGGCGATGCTGGTGGCGGCGGCGCAGTCGCCGGACAACCCGTATGTGGGCGGTCGGTTGTCGACCATCGATGGCCTGCGCGTGGACTTCCCCGATGGCTGGGGCCTGGTGCGCGCCTCCAACACCACGCCGGTGCTGGTGCTGCGCTTCGAGGGCAATGACGAGGCGGCGCTGGAACGCATCCAGGCGCTGTTCCGCAGCCAGCTGCAGCCGGTGCTGGGCGAAACCCCGCTGGGGTTCTGAGGTGGGGCCGGGCTGCGCCCGGCGCCCGCCGAAGCAACGGCAGCAGCAACATCAACATCAACATCAAAAGCGAGCTATCCGCGGGATGGCGGGGCGGTGTCGGAGTGCGGGGACGCCGCAAGTACGTCCCTGTAGGCTTGGCAGCCTGACACCCCGCACTCCGACACCGCCCCACCCCTGACAATTTCCGCGATCTGTCGGAACGGCATGGACCGCTGTTGGTAGGTGTCGACCTTGGTCGACACAGTAGATCCACGCCATGCGTGGATGCTCTTCCGGATTCGCTTTGGTGGGTGCCGACCGTTGGTCGGCACACCCTCACCCCTTGAACCGCAGCCCGACGCCCGGTTCGGTGAACAGGTAGCGCGAATCCAGCGCTGAATCGCCCAGCTTGTGCCGCAGCTTGCCGACCAGGATGCGCAGGTAATGGGTGTCGTGCTGGTGGGTCGGGCCCCAGATCTCCTGCAGGATCTGTGGCTGGGTCACCACCCGCCCGGCGTTGCGCAGCAGCAGCGACAGCAGCGCGTACTCCTTGCGGGTCAACGCTACCGGCTCGCCATCCAGCGCCACTTCACGGCGGACCAGGTCCACATGCAGGTGGCCATCGTCGAATACCGGTGGCGTGCCATCACTGGGTACGCTGCGCGTGCGCAGCAGCGCCCGCACCCGCGCCATCAGCTCCTGCGTGCCGAACGGCTTGGTCACGTAGTCATTCGCGCCGGTATCCAGCGCACGCACCTTCTCCGCCTCGCCGGCACGCACGGTCAGCATGATCACCGGCACCTGGCTCCACTGCCGCAGTTGTTCCAGCACCTCGTGGCCTTCCATGTCCGGCAGGCCGATATCCAGGATCACCAGATCCATGTCCTCGCTGGCGGCCAGCTGCAGGCCTTCCTGGCCGGTGGCGGCCTGCCGCACCTGGTAGCCCTGCGCGCGCAGGCTGATGTCCAGGAACCGGCGGATCTGGGTTTCATCATCGATCACCAGCACGCGCGCGGCCGGCACGCTGGCATCAATCGGGGTCGGGCTCATCGTGGGAGGCTGGCTTGAGCAGGGGCAGGGTGATGCGGATCAGGGTACCGCGACCGTCGCGTCCGGGCAGCGCCTGCACGCTGCCGCCATGCGCGCCGATCATGCCCTGGCAGATGGTCAGGCCCAGGCCGGTGCCATGGCGGCCACGGTCGCCACGTTCAACGCTGTAGAACATGTCGAAGATGCGCGCACGCTCGTCGTCGGGAATGCCGGGGCCGGCATCGATCACGTCGATGCGCAGCTGGCCGTCCAGTTCACGCGCCTGCACCTGCACGGCAGCATCCGGCGGTGAGAACTTGGCCGCGTTTTCCATCACGTTGAACACCGCCTGTTCGACCAGCGCCGGGTGTACCCAGATCGGCGCCAGCGTGGCCGGAATGTCCAGCTCCAGCCGCACCTTCGGCTGGTAGCGCTGCAGGCGCCGTGCGGCCGAGCCGATCAGTTCGTCCACGCCGATCCAGTCGCGGTTGATCTTCAATCCCTCGTGGCCGAGGCGGGTCATGTCCAGCAGGTTCTGGATGTAGCGGTCCAGCCGTTCGCCCTCGACCAGGATGGTGTCGAGCAGGGCACGGCGATCGGCCGTATCCATTGCCGCACCATAGCTGGCCAGGCTGTCGGCCGAGCCGATCATCGCCGCCAGTGGCGAGCGCAGGTCGTGCGACACCGAAGAGAGCAGCGCCGAGCGCAACCGCTCGGTCTCGTTGCTGACGTGCGCCTGCTCCAGTTCCGCCACCAGCCGCGTGCGCAGCGCGGCCTGCGCGATGTCATCGACCATTGCTTCGGCCAGCTGCCGTTGTTCGGGCAGCAGGCGCGCCTGTGCGCCGGGCAGGTACAGGCCGGCCACGCCGATCGCGCGGTCCTCGCCATCCAATAGCGGCAGGAACCACCACTGCGCACCGGCCAGGGTATCGGTGAAGCGCCCACTGGGCTGGCCATGGCGCAGCGCCCAGTCGGCGGCGGCCAGGTCGGTGTCGCCGGGCTGGCTGCGGCCACCGGTTGCGGTATCGGCGCCGATCCGTAGCCAGGCTGGAACGTCCATGGCCTGTTCCAGTGCATGCCGACCCGCCTGCGCCACCTCGCCGTTGCCGGCCGCGCTGGCCAGCTGCCGTCCCAGCTGCTGGCGCGCACGCGCATGTCGATTCGCCGCACGCAGCGCGATCACCTGCATGCGCAGGCGCGAGGCCAGGCGTCCGGCCACCAGCGCGGCGGCCAGGAACAGGAACACGGTGATCACGCCCTGGCGCGCGCCGATGGCGAAGGTGAAGCGGGGTGCGATGAACAGGAAGTTGTAGGCGAGGAAACACAGGATCGCCGCCATCACCGCCACGCTGGCGCGCGTGCGCGCGGCCACCACTACCACCGCCACGATGAACACCATCGACAGGTCGGCCATGCCCACCCAGCGTTCGGCCAGCCATGCCACCGCACAGGCCAACGCGGTGGCGATCAGTGCCTGCGCCGGTTCGTAGCTGATGCCGCGCACCGGCGGCAGCAGGCCCTCGCGGCGCGAGCGCGCACGTGCCTGCGGCGTGCTGATGATGGTGATCTCGTAATGCGCGCCGCGCTGGATCAGCTGCTGGGTCAGGGTGCGGTTGAACATCCGCGCCAGCGGTCGCTCGCGGGTGCGGCCCAGTACCAGGGTCGACACGCCGTTATGTGCGGCATGGTCAAGCAGGGCATCGGCGATGCTCGATCCGTGCAGCAGTTCGGCGTCGCCGCCCAGCCGACGTGCCAGTGCGAAGGCCGCATCGATTTCGCGTCGGGTCGCGTCATCCTGGCGCCGGCCCTGCACGGTCACCACCGTCCACGGCGCATCGCGGCGTTCGGCGATGCGACGCGCCACCCGCACCAGGTATTCGCTCTGACCGCCGCCATCAATGGCCACCAGCACGCCGCGACGCAGCGGCAGGTTGCTCTCGCCGCGTGCAGCGCGTGCTTCGCGCAGGCTGCTGTCGACGCGGTCGGCCGCTTCCTGCATCGCCAGTTCACGCAGCGCGGTCAGGTTGGCCGGCGAGAAGAATGCCTGCAGGGCCTGTGCGGCCTGTTCGGGCACATAGACCTTGCCCTGCTGCAGGCGCGCGATCAGTTCGCGCGGCGGCAGGTCGACCAGCACGATGTCGTGCAGGCGGTCGAGCACGCCGTCCGGCACGGTCTCGCTGACGCGCACGCCGGTGATCCGCATCACCACGTCGTTGAGGCTTTCCAGATGCTGGATGTTGACCGTGGTCCAGACGTCGATGCCGGCGTCCAGCAGCTCCATCACATCCTGCCAGCGCCGCTCATGGCGGCTGCCGGGCGCATTGCGATGGGCCAGTTCGTCCACCAGCACCAGCGCCGGATGCCGTGCCAGCACGGCATCCAGGTCCATCTCCTGCAGGGTGTGGCCGTGGTAGGCCACTGCCTTCAGCGGCAGCTGTGGCAGGCCCTCCAGCAGCGCCTGGGTATCGGCGCGGCCGTGGGTTTCCACCAGGCCCACCACCAGGTCGACACCGCGGCGCAGCTGTTCCTGTGCGCGGGTCAGCATGGTGTAGGTCTTGCCCACGCCCGGCGCCGCACCGAGGAACACGGTCAGCTTGCCGCCGGCTTCGCGTTGCAGGCCTTCGACCAGGGCATCGGCCTGGCGGGTACGCGCATCAGTCATGGGGGCCATTGTGCGCGCAGCCGGTGCAGGCCGGCATCACGGTGCCTTGGCCGCGTGGTCCAGCGCGAAGTTCAGCGTCACCACGTTCACCCGCGGCTGGCCGAACAGGCCCCACTGGCGACCTTCGGTATGCGCCTGCACCAGTGCCTGCACGCGTTCCACCGGCAGGCCACGGGCGCGCGCCACGCGTGCCACCTGCAGCTGCGCCGCGGCCGGCGACAGCTGCGGATCCAGGCCACCTGCGGACTGCGTGACCAGGTCTGCCGGTACCTGCGCCGGGGTGACGCCTTCGCGCGCGGCCACCGCAGCGGTGCTGGCGGCAACACGCTCGGCCAGGGCCGGATTGCTGCGCGCCATGTTGGAACCGGCCGCGGCCATCGGGTCGTAGTTGGCTGCCGACGGACGTGCCTGGAAGTAGCCGTCACCGGTGAACGGCTGCGACAACCATGCCGAGCCGCGTACCTGGCCGTTGCCATCGCGCAGCAGGCTGCCCTCGGCCTGGGTCGGGTAGGCCAGGCCGGCAAAACCGGTGGCGATACCGGCGTAGACTGCACCGGCCAGCAGCAGGGTGGCGAGGCCCAGGCCGATCGCCGGGCGCCAGCTGGCACCATCCTGCAGGCTGGCCACGCGGGCCTCGGCCTTCTGTTCGCGCGGAAGGGAAGATGAAGTGGAAGCAGTACGGTTCATGCGCCGAATACCAGGACAAGAAGAAGGTCGATCGCCTTGATCGCTGCGAACGGCAGCAGCACGCCGCCGAGGCCGTACACCAGCATGTTCCGGCGCAGCAGTGCGGTTGCAGTGGCCGGGCGGAAGCGCACGCCACGCAGGGCGAGCGGGATCAGGGCGGGAATCACCAGGGCGTTGAAGATCAGCGCTGCCAGCACCGCATTGCGCGGGCTCGACAGCTGCATCACGTTCAAGGCGGCCATGGTCGGAACGGAGGCGGCGAACAGCGCCGGCAGGATCGCGAAGTACTTGGAGACGTCGTTGGCCAGCGAGAAGGTGGTCAGCGCGCCGCGGGTGATCAGCTGCTGCTTGCCTACTTCCACCACCGCCAGCAGCTTGGCCGGGTCCGAATCGAGGTCGACCATGTTGCCGGCCTCCTTCGCCGCCTGCGTACCGGAGTTCATCGCCAGACCGATGTCTGCCTGGGCCAGCGCCGGCGCGTCATTGGTGCCATCGCCGACCATCGCCACCAGGCGGCCGCCGGCCTGCTCCTGGCGGATGCGTGCCAGCTTGTCCTCCGGGCGAGCCTCGGCGATGTAGTCGTCGACGCCGGCTTCGGCGGCGATTGCGGCGGCGGTCAGCGGGTTGTCGCCGGTGATCATCACCGTGCGGATACCCATCGCCCGCAGCTGCGCGAACTTCTCGCGCATGCCGTGCTTGACCACGTCCGACAGCTCGATCACGCCCAGCACGTGGCGGCCCTCGGCCACCACCAGCGGGGTGGCACCGTTGCGTGCGACCTGCTCGACGCGCCCGGCCAGTTCCGCCGGCACGTTGCCGCCCAGCGCCTGCACGTGGGCACGGATCGCATCGGCGGCACCCTTGCGGATCTGCCGCCCATGTTCCAGGTCCACGCCGGACATGCGGGTCTGCGCACTGAACGCCAGGTACTCGGCGTGGTGCGGTTCGGCGGTAGCGCAGCCCTGTTCGCGCGCCAGGCGCACGATCGACTTGCCTTCCGGGGTCGGGTCGGCCAGCGAGGACAGCAGTGCGGCCTCGCGCAGCTGGCTGGCATCGATGCCGGCCAGCGGATGGAAGTGGCTGGCCTGACGGTCGCCGTAGGTGATGGTGCCGGTCTTGTCCAGCAGCAGCACGTCGACGTCGCCGGCCACCTCCACTGCCTTGCCCGACTTGGCCAGCACGTTGGCGGCCAGCGCACGGTTCATGCCGGCGATGCCGATGGCCGGCAGCAGGCCGCCGATGGTGGTCGGGATCAGGCACACCAGCAGCGCGATCAACAGCAGCGGATCGACCTGCACGCCTACGGCCGCGCCGATCGCCGGCAGCGTCGCCACCACCACCAGGAAGGTCAGTGTCATCGCCGCCAGCAGCAGGGTCAGCGCGATCTCGTTGGGGGTCTTCTGGCGGTTGGCACCTTCCACCAGCGCGATCATCCGGTCCAGGAAGCTGTGGCCCGGCTCGGCGGTCACCCGCACGATGATCTGGTCGGACAGCACCTTGGTGCCGCCGATCACGCCGGAACGGTCGGTACCGGCCTCGCGCAACACCGGTGCCGATTCGCCGGTCACCGCCGCTTCGTTGATGGTGGCCAGGCCCTGCACGATCTCGCCATCGGCCGGCACCAGCTCACCGGCACTGACGATCACGTGGTCGCCCGGGCGCAGCTCGGCGGCCGGCACCTGGGTTTCGGCGGCGCCTGGCTGCGGCGCCGCCAGCCGGCGTGCCACCAGGTCCTGGCGGGCACGCCGCAGCGACGCGGCCTGGCCACGGCCACGCGCTTCCGCTACGGCTTCGGCGAAGTTGCCGAACAGCACGGTCACCAGCAGGATCGCGGTCACCGCCAGGCCGAAGCCCAGCGGCGCGTTGCCGGTCAGGGTGACGATCGCGGCGACGATCGTGCCGGCCATCACCACCGCCATCACGGGGCTGCGCACCAGATGCATCGGCGACAGCTTGAGAACCGCTTCGACCAGCGCACGGCGCAGGCCGGCGCCATCCAGCAGGGCAGGGCGCGCTGCATGGGTACTACGGGTTGAACTTGCTTGGGTACTCATCAGGGTGTCCTTAGTGCAGTCCCAGGCTCAGGTGGTCGGCGATCGGGCCGAGTACCAGCGCCGGCATGAACTGCAGCACGGTCAGGATGACGATCACCGAGACCAGGGTCAGGGCGAAGGTCGGGGTTTCGATCTGCAGGCTGCCGGCAGACTCCGGGGCCTGGCGCTTGGCAGCCAGCTGTGTGGCCACCACCAGCGGAATGATCAGCAGCGGGAAGCGGCCCAGCAGCAGTACCAGCGAGCAGCTCAGGTTCCACCACAGCGTGGCGTCGCCCAGCCCTTCGAAGCCCGAGCCGTTGTTGGCGTAGGCCGAGACGTACTCGTAGAAGACCTGGCTGATGCCATGGAAGCCGGAGTTGGAGGTGCCCGCCAGGCCGGGTACGGCCAAGGTGATCGCAGTGAACACCAGCAGGGTGATCGGCTGCAGCAGCACCAGCAGGGCCAGCAGGCGCACCTGTGGCGTCTCCAGCTTGCGGCCGAACAGCTCCGGCGTGCGGCCAGTCATCAACCCGGCTAGGAACACACCCAGCAGCAGATAGACGATGAACTGCTGCAGGCCACAGCCGATGCCGCCCCAGATCGCGCTGACCAGCATGTTGACCATCGCGATGCCACCGCTCAGCGGCGCCAGCGAATCGTGCATGCCGTCGACCGAGCCATTGGAGACCTGGGTAGTCACTGCCGCCCACAGCGCGGTGCCATCGGCGCCGAAGCGCACTTCCTTGCCTTCCATCAGCAGCGGCGTGGCGGCGCTGGCGCTATGTCCTTCGCTCCACATCATCGCGCCGGTGGAAAGCAGCGACATGCCCAGCATGCAGCTGAACACCAGGGCGCCGAAGCGACGTCGGCCGGTGAACGCACCGATCATGAAGATCACTGCCATCGGCACCAACAGGATGCCGACGATTTCCAGCGCGTTCGACAGCGGGGTCGGGTTCTCCAGCGGGAAGCTGCTGTTCGGGCCGTACCAGCCGCCACCGTTGGCGCCCAGCTGCTTGGCCGCGACCATCGCCGCGACCGGGCCCAGCGGCAGCTTCTGTTCGGCCATGCCGGCGCTGGCGTCGATCGGCGTGGCCTGCGGCCCACCGGTCATCGTCGACGGCACGCCCTGGCTGGTCAGCAGCAGGGTCCACACCAGGCACAGCGGCAACAGGAAGCGCACGCACAGGCGCACCACGTCCACGTAGTAGTTGCCCACCGCCACCTGGCGGTCATCGCCGGTACCCGTCGCCGCCGCCTGCGGCGCACGCGAGAACAACGCGCGCAGCGTCGCCACTGCCAGCGCCAGGCCCATCATCGGCGTCACCACCTGCAGGCCGGTGATGCCGGTCATCTGCGAGAGATAGGACAGCTGCGCCTGACCCGAATAGTGCTGCTGGTTGGTGTTGGTCAGGAACGAGATCATCGTGTGCAGCGCGGTGTCCCAGCGCATGTTCGGGATCTGGTCCGGATTCAGCGGCAACCAGGCCTGGGTCATGAACACCGCCTGGGTCAACACAGCAACCACCACGTTGCTCAGCACGAAGGCCAGCACGTAGCCGCGCCAGGACATCGAGCGTGACGGATCGACCCCGAACAGCCTGTACAGCGGCTTCTCGATCCAGTGGAACAGCACGTCGACCTTCATCGGCGTGCCACGCATCACGCGGGCCAGGTACAGGCCCAGCGGCCACGCCAGCAGCAGGCTGGCGGCAATAATCACAAGCATCTCAGTCATGGCCGGCTCCGCTCAGAACGACTCGGGCCGCAGCACGACATAAAGGAGATAGGCGGCGGCGACCAGCACCAGCACGCCACACAACAACGACAGCCAGGGGGACATTGCAATAGCGTCCTGGTGGAACCCCTCCACCTCAGGCCGTCATCGTCGTCCTGCCCCCCATAAACGCACTACGCGCCGGACCGGGCCGACGCGTAAAGAGTGCATAAATTCCGTGGGCCAATCCGTAACCAGGCCCTGGGTAGCGCCGGGCCATGCCCGGCGACGGGAGCGTGGTCAGCCCGCCGGAGCCTGGCTCGCCGGCACCAGCCCCTTCAGCTCGCGATAGCGCTGCAGGGTGCTGTCGATCTCGGCCTTCAACGCCTGCTGCTGCTGCAGGAACCCGGCTTGCAGCCGTTGCTGCGACTGCAGCTGCACGTGCCGCTGGCGGATCGCCTCGGCCTGCTTGTCGGCCACCTTGCCACCGGCCAGTTCGCGGTCACCTGCGGCCGCCAGCAGCGCCACCAGCGACTCACGCAGGCTGGTGACGTTGTACTCGGCGGTCTTCAGGTTGTTGTCCAGCACTTCCTGGCGCTCGGCGAACACCCGGCGCAGGTCGTCCTCGCTGCCATAGGTGGTCAGCATCGCCTGCTCGGTGCGCTGGCGGGTCTGCGCGGCCATCAGGTCCAGCTGCTGCTGCGCCGCCTCCGTGCTGGCGGCGGCGCGCTCTTCGTCGGTCAACGCGCGCTGGACCTGCGCATTGCGCAGGCCGCTCTTCGCGTTGAACTCCTCGCGGGCATGGTTGACCGCGTCGGCCGGCAGCGAATCGCTGCAGATCCGCTCCTTGCCCTCGTTCCAGCAGTACAGCTTCTTTTCCGTCTTGACGCTGTCGCGCGACTGCGCCGGTACGGTGAACGGCACGGCCAGCAGCAGGGCGGCAAAGAGGACAGCAGGAACTCGGGACATGACCTTTCCCCTGGGTCGGTCAGCGGATCGAACGGACGCCGTACTGGGCCCGGTAGGCTTCCAGCGGCTGCCGGTAACCCACAAGTTCCGGGTTGCCGGAGGCGAAATCAAGCAGATCGGCCAGCGATGCCACGGCGATCACCGGAATGCCGGCTTCCTCGGCCACCGACTGCGCCGCCGAACGGCGATCGGTTTCCGAAGCGATCTCCTGGCGGTCCAGCGCCACCACGATGCCGGCCGGGGTGCCACCGGCGGCGCGGATGATGCCCAGCGCTTCACGGATCGCGGTGCCAGCGGTGATCACGTCGTCGACGATCAGCACGCGCTTGCCATTCATGTCGGCGCCGATCAGCTGGCCGCCTTCGCCATGGTCCTTGGCTTCCTTGCGGTTGAACGACAGCGGCAGGTCACGACCACGCTGGGCCAGTTCGCAGGCCATCGCGGTGGCCAGCGGAATGCCCTTGTAGGCCGGGCCGAACACCACGTCGTACTTGATCCCGGTGGCATCGATGGCATCGGCGTAGCAGGCGCCGAGCTGCGACAGCAGCGAACCGGAGTCGAAACGACCGGCGTTGAAGAAATAGGGGCTCAGCCGGCCGGACTTGAGGGTGAACTGGCCGAAGCGCAGGGCGTCGGCGGTCAGGGCCAGCTGCAGGAAACGGTGGCGGTGGTCGCTCATCAAAACTCGATTCATCTTCATTTGGAGCACAAATCCTAATCCAGCTGGGCGTTTCGCGCTCGTCCAGCGCCATGTGAAAGCCGTCCAGGCCCAGCCTGGCGGACTGCGCAGCCCGGCGGGCAACCGGTATGCTTGCCCGGTTTCCCGCCGCAGGTCCCCCGCATGCGCATCATCAGTTTCAACGCCAATGGCATCCGTTCCGCCGCGACCAAGGGCTTCCTCGACTGGTTCCGGGCCCAGGACGCCGACGTCCTGTGCATCCAGGAAACCAAGGCCCAGGAAGACCAGCTGACCGATCCGATGTTCCGCCCGGACGGCCACCACTGCTTCTACCGCGACGCCATCACCAAGAAGGGCTACAGCGGTGTAGCGATCTACAGCAAGCGCGAGCCGGACCAGGTGATCACCTCGCTGGGCTGGGCCCCGTTCGACGACGAAGGCCGCTACATCGAGGCGCGCTACGGCAACCTCAGCGTGGTCTCCTTCTATATCCCGTCGGGCAGCTCGGGCGACCTGCGCCAGGGCTTCAAGTTCGAAGTGATGGAATGGCTGCGGCCGATCCTCGAGGAATGGGCGCGCAGCGGCCGCGACTACGTGCTGTGCGGCGACTGGAACATCGTGCGTTCGGCGCTGGACATCAAGAACTGGAAGTCCAACCAGAAGAACTCCGGCTGCCTGCCGGAAGAGCGCGACTGGCTCAATGCCCTGTGCGCCGACCATGGCCAGGCCACCGATGTCGCCGCCGGACGTGGCTGGGCCGATGCCTACCGCCTGCTCAACCCCACCGGCGAGGACTACACCTGGTGGAGCAACCGTGGCGCGGCCCGTGCCAACAATGTCGGTTGGCGCATCGACTACCAGTTCATCACCCCGGGCCTGCGTGACCGCCTGCGCAGCTGCTCGATCTACCGCGACGAGCGCTTCTCCGACCACGCGCCGTTCATCGTGGACTACGACCTGTGACCGAGGCGGCCACGCCGGTCAGCTACAAGGGCTGGGCAGGAATCAAGCGTGCCTTCGGTACCCCGTCGGCGCTGACCATGGCCATGCTTGGCTTCGGTAGCGGCCTGCCGTTCCTGCTGATCGCTTCGCAGACCCTGTCCACGCGCCTGCGCGACGTCGGCCTGGACCTGGGCAGCATCGGCCTGATCAGCCTGGCCAGCTTCTTCTACCTGCTCAAGTTCCTGTGGGCACCGTTGCTGGACCGCTATGCGTTCCCGTTGCTGGGCGGGCTTGGACGCCGCCGCTCATGGTTGCTGGTATCGCAGGTCGTTGTGCTGGTGGCCCTGGTTGCGTTGGCCTTCGTGCGGCCCGAGCAAGGGGTCTGGCCGTTGGTGATGTGGGTACTGGTGGCCTCCTTCGCCGGTGCCACCCAGGATTCCGCGGTCGATGCCTATCGCATCGAGATCGCGCCGCAGTCTGCGCAGGCCGCGCTGGCCGCAACCTATACGCTGGGTTACCGGATCGGCCTGATTCTGGCCGGCGCTGGTGCGCTGTACCTGGCTCAGTTCGAAGGTTGGATCGTCGCCTACCTGGCGATGGCCGCGCTGATGCTGCTGCCGATCGTCACCACCCTGCTGTGTGCCGAACCAGAGCGCCCGGCCACCGCGGTGCAGCGCCGCATCGACATTGCCGAAGCCTTCGTCCAACCCATTTCCAGCTTCTTTACCCGCAATGGTGTGGCACTGGCGCTGGCGCTGCTCGCATTTGTCGGGTTCTTCAAGTTCCCCGATCAGGTCATTGGTGTGATGGCCGGTCCGTTCTATCTTGATTCGGGGTTTGACAAGGCCGACATCGCCACCGTCTCCAAGCTGTTCGGCGTGTGGATGGGAATCGGCGGTGCGTTCCTGGGCGGTATCGCAGTGGCCGCGTTCGGCTTCCGCCGCATGCTGCTGGTGGCCGCACTGGGCGTGGCGCTGTCCAACCTGGCCTTCCTGCTGATGGCGCACAACCCAGGCAAGCTGTGGGCATTCTATGCCGCGCTCAGTGCCGACAACCTGTTCCAGGGCTTTGCCGGCACCGTGCTGGTGGCCTTCATGTCGTCGCTGACCGACCGCAACTTCACCGCAACCCAGTACGCGCTGCTGGTCTCGCTGGCCAACCTGCCCGGCAAGTTCGTCGGCGGTGTCTCCGGCTACATCGTCGAAGCCACGTCCTACAGCACGTTCTTCATTCTCAGCTCGGTCACCGTGGTGCCGACCCTGCTGCTGCTGGCCTGGCTGTGGCCGCGCATCGCCGACCGTGGGCCACCGCCGGTCGCCTGATTGCCTGCCCGCCCGGTCTGCGGGATCATCGCCCCCGACGCGCCGAGGGGGCGGTGCCTTGCGAACGGGGAAGTGAGCATGGCCGACGTTGTGCTGCGGGACCTGGACCCGCTGCTGCTGGAACGTATCCGACGTGTCGCGGTTGCCCGCGGCTGGACCCACGAACAGACCTGCGCCGCCTTGCTGGAGCAGGGCCTGTTCGGCAGTGAACTGGAGGTCCGCTCCGGCTTCGGCGATCCCGAAGTGAACGCGCTCTCCGACGCCATCGCCGCCCTGCAGGCCCTGCCCGCAGGGCAGGGCTTCGATTAGTGCCCATGTAGCGTCGAGCCACGCTCGACCGCCGTTCCCGGTAGATCCACGCCATGCGTGGATGACCACCTCACGCCAGGTGGATCGCCCCCAGGATCCGCGGCCCCGTTGCCCCGGTCACGCCCGGCAGGTTGCCGGCCAGCCCGTCCATCGTCCGCTGCGCCAGCCAGGCGAAGCCCATCGCTTCCACGTACTCCGGGTCCAGCCCATGCACTGCGCTGGACTCCACCTGCACCCCCGGCAGCCGTGCAGCCAGCCGCTTCATGAGCTGCCGGTTGCGCACCCCGCCGCCGCAGACCAGTAGGCGCCGGGTCTGCGGCTGCTGCGCCAGCAGCGCATCGGCCACCGTCGCCACGGTCAGCTCCAGCAGGGTGGCCTGCACATCGGCGGCAGCGTACTGGCCTTCGCCCATGTGGGCCTCGGCCCAGGCCAGGTGGAACTGTTCGCGGCCGGTGCTCTTCGGCGGCGGCAGCGCGAACCACGGCTCCGAACGCCAACCCGCCAGCAGGCTCTCGTCCACCGCGCCACTGGCGGCATACGCGCCGTCGGCATCAAAGGTGCGGCCGGTGTGGCGCTGGCACCAGGCATCCATCAGCGCGTTGGCCGGGCCGGTATCGAAGCCACGCACCGCGCCTTCGCGCGGGATCAGGGTCAGGTTGGCGATCCCGCCCAGGTTGAGCACGGCGCGGTCTTCATCAGCCGTGCCCAGCATGCCGAGGTGGAAGGCCGGCATCAGCGGCGCACCATGGCCTCCGGCTGCCACGTCGCGGCGGCGGAAATCACACACCGTGGTGATCCCGGTCAGCTCGGCGATGCGGTTGCCGTCGCCCAGCTGTACGGTGAAGGCCGGATTGGCCAGCGGGCGATGGCGCACGGTCTGGCCGTGCGAGCCGATCGCGCGGACCTGGCTGCGGTCCACACCGGCCTCGGCCAGCAGTTGATTGGCGGCTTCAGCGAAGCTGATCGCGATCCGCGCGTCCAGTTCGCCCAGCTCCTCCAGCGAGTCCAGCGGGCCCCCTTCGCCCAGTGCCACCAGCCGCGCCCGCAGCACCGGCTCCCAGCGGGCGGTCAGGCCATGCACGAAGCGGCAGCCAGCGCCGCTGGGGAACTGCACCAGCGCGGCATCGATGCCATCGGCGCTGGTGCCCGACATCAGGCCAAGGTACAGGGGGGCGTCAGCGTCGACAGTTGTGTTCATGGCAGGCATAAAAAAAGGACGCGGCAAGCTTGGGCTGCCGCGTCCTTCTTCGTCAACGCAGGGGCTCAGCCGCGCTTGCGGCCGGTTGCCTGTTTGTCCTTGGCGCTGGCAACCTCGGGGGCGGCCTCGTCGCGGCTGGTCGGTGCCGGGCTGGCGTCGGCGTAGATCAGCTTCTCCATGCCCTGGATGCGCGCCATCGCCGGTGCGGTCTGCGCGCGGAAGGCGACCAGCTCGGCGCCCTTCAGCGGCTCCGGCGGCGGCATGGTCACGGTCAGCGGGTTGCGGTGCTCGCCGTTGACGCGGAATTCGTAGTGCAGGTGCGGGCCGGTCGCCAGGCCGGTCGAGCCGACATAGCCGATCACCGTGCCCTGGGCCACACGCTGGCCGGTCTTGATGTTCGCAAAGCGCGACATGTGGCCGTACAGGGTGGTGTGGCCGCGGCCGTGGTCGAGGATCACCACGTTGCCGTAGCCGCGCTGCACCCCGGCGAACTGCACGCGGGCGTCGCCGGCGGCCATGATCGGGGTGCCGGTGCGCGCGGCGTAGTCCACGCCCTTGTGCATGCGCATCTTGCCCAGCACCGGGTGCTTGCGCGCGCCAAAGGTCGAGCTCAGCCGTGCGAACGGGATCGGCATGCGGATGAAGCTCTTCTTCAGCGAACGGCCGTTGATGTCGTAGTACTCGGACTTGCCGTTGCGGTCGAAGCGGAAGCCGGAATAGGTCTTGCCACCGGTGGTGAAGGTCGCCGCCAGGATCTTGCTGGTGTCCACCTTCTCGCCTTCGCGCCAGGTTTCATCCATCACCACGCTGAAGCGGTCGCCCGGCTGCAGGTCCTTCGAGAAGTCGATGTCGTACTTGAAGATGTCGTCGGTCATCGTCGCGATCGCCGACGGCGACAGCCCGGCGCGGCGGGCCGCGGCATACAGCGAGCTGGTGATCTCGCCGCTGGTGACCACCGTGCGCGTGGAGGTCTCGCGTTTGGTCACCTTCTCCTTGATGTCATCGCCGGCCAGGCTCAGTTCCACCCGGTTGTCGGCATCGCGGTCGAAGCGGATGCTGCGCAGGTCACCGGACAGCGGCATGTCGAAGGCGATCTCGGCACCCGGGCGCAGCTTGGTCAGCGCCTCACGTGCACCTGGGTGGTCCAGTACCCGGTGCAGGGTGGTGGCCGGAATGCCGGCCTTGTCGAACAGGTCGCTCAGGGTCTGGCCGCGCTGCACCCGCAGCACCTGCCAGCTGTCTCCGGGCACCTGCTGCTGGCGGGCCATGGTCAGCGGCGGCAACGGCAGCGCCAGGCTGGTGTGGCTGTCGGCGAAGGGCGCATCGATGGTGTGCGAGAAGCCGGGAACGATCGTCGCCACCAGGGCGCCGATGGTCGCGAACAGGCTGGCATGCATCCAATGGCGGCGCGTCCAGCGCTCATTGAAGGCGGCGGGAAGATGTTGCCTGAGCTTCCGATGCAGGGCGTTGTCGTGCAGGACGTGGAGGCGTTCCTGGAAGCGCTGCTTGCGTGCGCGCCCTTGTTCGGAATTGTGCATCGGCGGTTTTTTCCTGGCAGCCCGGGAGCGCGGGCCTGATCGCCGGTTACCATAGACACCTGAGAAAACCGCGTCAAACCCTTGTGCCCATTGGCTTTTGTGAAGCCAATCGGGTTAACTTTGCTTTAACACCCCACACAAGAATCGGCGTTGCCGGGAGTAGTCACGTGTCCTCGATTGAAGAAGCCCTTGCCCTGATCGGCCGTGGTGCCGACGAGATCCTCAAGCTCGAGGATCTGCGTGCGCGCCTGCAGGAAGGCCGCCCGCTGCGGATCAAGGCCGGCTTCGACCCCACCGCGCCCGACCTGCACCTGGGCCATACGGTGCTGCTGAACAAGATGCGCCAGTTCCAGGACCTCGGCCACCAGGTCATTTTCCTGATCGGCGACTTCACCGGCATGATCGGCGACCCGTCCGGCAAGAGCCTGACCCGCAAGCCGCTCAGCAAGGACGACGTGCTGGCCAATGCCCGTACCTATGAAGAGCAGGTATTCAAGGTGCTGGACCGCAACCGTACCGAAGTCCGCTTCAACTCGGAGTGGTTCGGCAAGATGGGCGCCGCCGACATGATCCGCCTGGCCGGCCAGCACACCGTGGCGCGCATGCTCGAGCGCGACGACTTCGCCAAGCGCTATGCCGCCCAGCAGTCCATCGCCATCCACGAGTTCCTGTACCCGCTGGTGCAGGGCTACGACTCGGTGGCCCTGGAAGCGGACGTCGAGCTCGGCGGCACCGACCAGAAGTTCAATCTGCTGATGGGCCGCGGCCTGCAGGAGCACCACGGCCAGAGGCCGCAGGTGGTGCTGACCATGCCGTTGCTGGAAGGCCTGGACGGCGTCAACAAGATGTCCAAGTCGCTGGGCAACTACATTGGTATCAGCGAGCCGGCCATCGACATCGTCACCAAGACCATGAAGGTGGACGACACCCTGATGTGGCGCTGGATCGAGCTGCTGTCCTTCGACATCAGCCAGGCCGAAGCCGTACAGCTGCGCGAGCAGGTGGCCAATGGCGGCCTGAACCCGCGCGTGGTCAAGCTGCGCCTGGCGCGTGAACTGGCGACCCGCTTCCATGACGCCGCAGCGGCCGAACAGGCGGTTGCCGGTTGGGAAGCGGCGGTGACCGGGCAGGGCGACATCACCCAGCTGCCGCTGCAGGACGTGGCGATCCCGGCCGAAGGCCTGCGCATCGCCGCGCTGCTGACCGCGGCCGGCCTGACCCCGAGCAACTCCGAAGCCAACCGCAAGCTCAAGGAGCGCGCGGTGAAGGTGGACGGTGAAGTGGTCGAAGACGGCCAGCAGGTGCTGCAGCCGGGCTTCGAAGGCCTGCTGCAGGTCGGCAAGCGCACCTTCGCCCGCGTGCGCCTGGTCGCTGCCTGACACCAGGGAAGGGCCGGCGCAGCCGGCCCTTCCTTTTGTAGAGTCGAAGGCAACGGCAGGAGCCGTTGCCAACGTCGCTTGCGACGGCCCGGAGGGGGCCGGGCAGGACGCCCGGCATAGCCACGCTCGACTGCTCTTGCTCTTCGCGGGGTCCTCCCGCAGCGCGATGGATGAACGGATGCAACATCCGTTGAAAAAAATCGCCACACCCCCTTCACAAATGATGCGAATGGGGACATACTTCTCC
>NZ_CM151122.1:327500-330000 GCF_056480905.1 Stenotrophomonas sp. 96582_Sma
CCGAATGGGGAAACCCACCCGCTTGCGGGTATCCTGCAGTGAATACATAGCTGCTGGAAGCGAACCTGGTGAACTGAAATATCTAAGTAACCAGAGGAAAAGAAATCAACCGAGATTCCGTAAGTAGCGACGAGCGAACGCGGACTAGCCCTTAAGCTGATTTGGTTCTAGGAAAACGCTCTGGAAAGAGCGGCCATAGAAGGTGATAGCCCTGTATCTGAAAGGGCCATTTCAGTGAAGACGAGTAGGGCGGGGCACGTGAAACCCTGTCTGAACATGGGGGGACCATCCTCCAAGGCTAAATACTACTGACCGACCGATAGTGAACCAGTACCGTGAGGGAAAGGCGAAAAGAACCCCGGAGAGGGGAGTGAAATAGAACCTGAAACCGTGTGCGTACAAGCAGTAGGAGCTCCGCAAGGAGTGACTGCGTACCTTTTGTATAATGGGTCAGCGACTTACTGTTCGTGGCAAGCTTAACCGTATAGGGGAGGCGAAGGGAAACCGAGTCTGATAAGGGCGCATAGTCGCGGGCAGTAGACCCGAAACCGGGTGATCTAGTCATGCCCAGGGTGAAGGTGCGGTAACACGCACTGGAGGCCCGAACCCACTCCCGTTGCAAAGGTAGGGGATGAGGTGTGATTAGGAGTGAAAAGCTAATCGAACCCGGAGATAGCTGGTTCTCCTCGAAAGCTATTTAGGTAGCGCCTCATATGTATCCTCTCGGGGGTAGAGCACTGTTATGGCTAGGGGGTCATCGCGACTTACCAAACCATTGCAAACTCCGAATACCGAGACGGACTGTATGGGAGACACACGGCGGGTGCTAACGTCCGTCGTGAAAAGGGAAACAACCCAGACCCACAGCTAAGGTCCCAAATTCACTGCTAAGTGGAAAACCATGTGGAAAGGCACAGACAGCCAGGAGGTTGGCTTAGAAGCAGCCACCCTTTAAAGAAAGCGTAATAGCTCACTGGTCGAGTCGGTCTGCGGGGAAGATTTAACGGGGCTAAGCAGTGAACCGAAGCTTGGGGTGCATAACTTTGTTATGCGCGGTAGAGGAGCGTTCCGTAAGCCGTTGAAGGTGGATTGAGAAGTCTGCTGGAGGTATCGGAAGTGCGAATGCTGACATGAGTAACGATAATGCGGGTGAAAAACCCGCACGCCGAAAGCCCAAGGTTTCCTTGCGCAACGTTAATCGGCGCAGGGTGAGTCGGCCCCTAAGGCGAGGACGAAAGTCGTAGTCGATGGGAAGCAGGTTAATATTCCTGCACCTCGCGTAAGTGCGATGGAGGGACGGAGAAGGTTAGGTGTACCAGGCGTTGGTTGTCCTGGGGAAAGGCGGTAGGTTTGGATCTTTGGCAAATCCGGGATCCTTTAAGACCGAGCACCGAGACGAGCCTTTATGGCGAAGTCACTGATACCACGCTTCCAGGAAAAGCTCCTAAGCTTCAGCTTACGCAGACCGTACCGTAAACCGACACAGGTGGGTAGGATGAGAATTCTCAGGCGCTTGAGAGAACTCGGGTGAAGGAACTAGGCAACATGGCACCGTAACTTCGGGAGAAGGTGCACCCTTTTTGGTGGCTCGTGCGAGCTATAGCTGAAGAGGGTCGCAGTAACCAGGCCGCTGCGACTGTTTATCAAAAACACAGCACTCTGCAAACACGAAAGTGGACGTATAGGGTGTGACGCCTGCCCGGTGCTGGAAGGTTAATTGATGGGGTCAGCCGCAAGGCGAAGCTCTTGATCGAAGCCCCAGTAAACGGCGGCCGTAACTATAACGGTCCTAAGGTAGCGAAATTCCTTGTCGGGTAAGTTCCGACCTGCACGAATGGCGTAACGACAGCGGCGCTGTCTCCACCCGAGACTCAGTGAAATTGAAATCGCTGTGAAGATGCAGCGTTCCCGTGGCAAGACGGAAAGACCCCGTGAACCTTTACTATAGCTTTACACTGAACGTTGAGTTCGTCTGTGTAGGATAGGTGGGAGGCTATGAAACTGTGGCGCTAGCTGCAGCGGAGCCATCCTTGAAATACCACCCTGTCGTGCTTGACGTTCTAACCTGGGCCCATTATCTGGGTCGGGGACCGTGTATGGTGGGTAGTTTGACTGGGGCGGTCTCCTCCTAAAGAGTAACGGAGGAGCTCGAAGGTACGCTCAGCGCGGTCGGACATCGCGCACTGTGTGCAAAGGCATAAGCGTGCTTGACTGCAAGATCGACGGATCAAGCAGGTAGGAAACTAGGACTTAGTGATCCGGTGGTTCTGTATGGAAGGGCCATCGCTCAACGGATAAAAGGTACTCCGGGGATAACAGGCTGATACCGCCCAAGAGTTCATATCGACGGCGGTGTTTGGCACCTCGATGTCGGCTCATCACATCCTGGGGCTGTAGTCGGTCCCAAGGGTATGGCTGTTCGCCATTTAAAGTGGTACGCGAGCTGGGTTCAGAACGTCGTGAGACAGTTCGGTCCCTATCTGCCATGGGCGTTGGAGAT